>NZ_JCALCX010000001.1:0-469648 GCF_059812565.1 Mycobacterium sp. NGS49
TAGGCGAGCACCGCAGCGATCTCGGCCGCCGCGTCCTCGCCGTACGCGCCGGCCAACCGGGCTGTGGCGGTCGACCGGTCCCACTGCCATTCCTGCGTCCCGGTCGACTCCAGCACCAGCACGGCTACCAGCGACCCGAGTTGGGCTGAGCGCTCCAGGTTCAGGCCCGCGCTGCGTCCGGTCAGGAAACCTGCGCGGAAGGCGTCGCCGACACCGGTGGGGTCGGTCTGGCTGGTCTCCGGCACCACGCCGACGTGCACTTTGGCGCCGTCACGTTCGAAGATGTCGACGCCGTCAGCGCCCAGCGTGGTCACCCGCAGATCCACCTGGGCCATCACGTCTGCTTCGGTCCAGCCGGTCTTGGACAGCAGCAGGTCCCATTCGTAGTCGTTGGTGAACAGGATCGTGGCGCCGTCGATGAGCTGCTTGATCTCCTCACCGGACAGCCGGGCCAGCTGCTGAGACGGGTCGGCGGCAAAGGGCAGGCCGAGCTTGCGGCACTCCTCGGTGTGCAGGGCCATCGCCTCGGGATCGTTGGCTCCGATGATCACCAGCTCCGGCGTACCGATGGCCGTCACCACGTCCGCCAGCTTGATATCACGGGCCTCGGACATGGCACCCGGGTAGAACGACGCGATCTGGGCCATGTCGACGTCGGTGGTGCAGGTGAAGCGTGCGGTATGCGCGGTCTCCGAGAGCCGGACGTGGTCGCAGTTGACCCCGTGGGCTTTCAGCCAGTCCCGGTAGTCGGCGAAGTCGGCACCGGCGGCACCGATCAGTGCGACGTCACCGCCCAGCACACCGATGGCGAAGGCCATGTTTCCGGCCACTCCCCCGCGATGCACCACCAAGTCGTCGACCAGGAAGCTCAGCGACACCTTGTGCAGGTGTTCGGGCAGCAGCTGCTCGGAGAATTTGCCGGGGAAGCGCATCAGATGGTCTGTCGCAATAGAACCGGTCACCGCGATGGTCACGAAAAATCCACCCTTCGTTTGTCAGTCGTATAGCCTCTCACGAACGTCAGCCCGGCGACGAACGCTGTCGCAGCAAGGCTGACACTCGAGGCGGCCCGCAGCCCTTGCGCTAGCCTGCCTAGAGACTCACCTGGTTGCCGCGGCTGGACACTCGGACGGCAACCCCTTCGTCGCCTCGTCCACCAGCGTAGGAGAACACCCATGGCCGGTCCGCACCCGCCGAACCCTGCTGCTGGCGGTGAGGGCACTCGACAAGTGCAGCCCTACCCGGGGCCGGGCGCGCCCGAGACTCTGGACTTTCCGCACAACGAACCGGCCTACGGTTCCCGTGACGCGGGCGGACCCGCGGCCGGCTACGGCCCGCCGCCCCCGGCGAAGCGACGGCCCAGGCGCCTGCTGATCGGCATCCTGCTGGCACTTGCGCTGGTCGCCGCGTTGACCGCCGCCATCGTGTACGGGGTGCGCACCAACGGGGCCAGCGCCGGCGGCTCCCTGTCGGAAGCATCCGCCAAGACCGCGGTTCAGAATTACCTCAACGCGCTGGCCCACAAGGACATCGACGTCATCGTGCGCAACACGTTGTGCGGCATCTATGACGCCGTCAAGGACAAACGCTCCGACCAGGCCCTGGCCAAGCTGAGCAGCGACGCCTTCCGCAAACAGTTCTCAGAGGTCGCGGTGACCTCGATCGACAAGATCGTCTACCTGTCGCAGTACCAGGCCCAGGTGCTGTTCAGCATGCAGGTGACCCCTGCCACCGGCGGGCCGCCGCGCGGTCAGGTGCAGGGCATCGCCCAGCTGCTGTTCCAGCGCGGGCAGATCATGGTCTGCTCCTACGTGCTGCGCACCGCCGGTCAGTACTGACGCAAACGGCCCGGCGGCGTCAGTTGAACGAGTCCCCGCACGCGCACGAACCGGTGGCATTCGGGTTGTCGATGGTGAAGCCCTGCTTCTCGATGGTGTCCACGAAGTCGATCGACGCACCTTCGACGTAGGGGGCGCTCATCCGGTCCACCGTCAGCGTCACGCCGCCGAACTCCACCGTCAGGTCGCCGTCCAGGGTGCGGTCGTCGAAGAACAGGTTGTAGCGCAGCCCTGCGCATCCGCCCGGCTGGACGGCGATGCGCAGCGCCAGGTCGTCACGTCCCTCCTGGTCCAACAGCGACTTCGCCTTCGCAGCAGCAGCCTCGGTCAGGATCACGCCGTGGGTCGCGGCGGTCGGCTCGTTCTGCACCGTCATTGCTTCTCCTACATGCTCATTGTCGGGTGGGCCTGGCCAGCGATAAGTCTGCGGCCTGCTCACGGGAAACCCACTACGTCAACGGTACCCTGGCGGGCCGCTATTCCCGAGTCGTGCCGCGGTCTCAGAGGCCAGTCCCATCAGCTGATTGGCCGCATCGGCCAGCGCCAACCGCACCGAGCCAGCGTATTCGCTCATAGCCAGGGCGGACATGATTCCCGACACGCGGGTAGTCGCCTTGTCCACCGAGACCTGACCGGCCAGCACGATCACCGGGATACCGAGCTGACGAGCGGCCGCGGCGATCTCGCCGACCACCTTGCCGTGCAGCGACTGCTCGTCGAAGTGACCTTCGCCGGTGACGATCATGTCCGCATCTTCGAGATCGTCGGCGAAGTTGGTGAGTTCGGCGAAAATCGCGGCACCGGATTCGCAACGGCCCCCCAGGGCGAGTAAGCCCGCTCCGATTCCCCCGGCGGCACCTGCGCCGGGCTCGGCACTCACGTCGCGTCCGGCGACCGTGTCCAGCACCAACGCCCACGCCTCGAGGCGGAGCTCCAACTTGGCGACTGTGGCCGAGTCCGCGCCTTTCTGCGGAGCGAACACCCGCGCGGCGCCCCACGGCCCCAGCAGCGGATATTCCACGTCTGAGGCGGCGATCAGCTCGATACCGGACAACCACTGCCGAGCGGTGTCCAGGCCGCCCAGCTCATGGATCATCCCCTGGCCCCCGTCGGTGCACGCACTGCCGCCCAGTCCCACCACGATCCGCACCGCGCCGGCCTTCAACGCGGCAGCGATGAGTTGACCGACGCCCTTGCTGTGCGCGGCCATCGCGGTCTCCGGGGTCGGCGGACCGCCCAGCAGCGCCAACCCGCACGCCTGGGCACACTCCAAGTAGGCCGTTCTGGAGCGCTCGTCGAAAACCCATTGGGCGCTGACGTCGGTGTCCAGCGGCCCGGACACGCGCAGCCGCCGCAATCCCCCGATCCGATTGGCCAGCACTTCGACGAACCCCGGACCGCCGTCGGATTGAGGTGCGACGATGAAGGAGTCACCCGGGCGGGACCGAGTCCAGCCGGTGGCGATGGCCGCCGCGGCCTCCACCGCCGACAGGCTGTCGCCGTAGCAGTCCGGAGCCACCAGCACCCGCATGGCGGGCAACTGCAGCCTGCCGGGCCCGAAGCCACCGGCAGCACCATCCCCCGCCTGCGCCCCGTTCATCAAGGCCAGCGTAGGTGTACCGGCAGATTGCCGTAGGCAATACAGCCGCAATTAAGCAGGCTCACACCGGCGAAGTAACCTGACGACTGTGAAGCTGCTGGGCCGCAACAAAGGCCAGGACGATGGTGACGACGCGCCTTCCGCACAGGACCGGGACTCCCTGTCGGAGGAGGCGGCGTCCCGGAATACCCGCACCGGCCCCAAGGGGCGGCCGACACCCAAGCGCAACGAGGCTCGTCGTCAGGGCAGGAAAGGCCCCGTCGCGCCGGCGCCGATGACGGCGGCCGAGGCCCGGGCCCGGCGCAAGTCGCTGGCCGGCCCCAAGCTCAGCCGCGAGGAACGTCGCGCCGATCGCACGGCCAGCCGGGCCCGCATGTCGGAGCGCCGGGAACGAATGATGGCCGGTGAAGAGGGTTACCTGCTGCCGCGCGACCAGGGGCCGGTACGCCGCTATGTCCGCGATGTGGTGGATGCCCGACGCAACGTCCTGGGTTTGTTCATGCCGTCGGCGCTGGTGTTGCTGGCCGTCATGTTCGCGGTGCCGCAGCTGCAGTTCTACATGTCCCCGGCCATGTTGCTGCTGATGGCGCTGATGACGATCGACGGCATCATCCTGGGACGCAAGGTGGGCCGGATGGTGGACGCGAAGTTCCCGAAGAACACCGAAAGCCATTGGAAGTTAGGTCTTTACGCCGCCGGGCGCGCTTCGCAGATGCGGCGGATGCGGGCTCCGCGACCCCAGGTCGAACGCGGTGCCCATGTCGAGTGATCAATTGAAAGCCGCCTGATCTGACGTGCGCACGCTGGTACTCGGCGGCATCAGGTCGGGAAAGTCCCGGTGGGCGGAGGACGCCATCGCCGGCGCGGTCGCGCCCGATCAACCGGTCCGCTATCTGGCCCCCGGCCCGCTCGACGGGGCCGACCCGGACTGGTTGCAGCGGATCGCCACGCATCGCGACCGTCGCCCAAAGCACTGGACGACGGAGGAAAGCGACGACATCTCCCGGATCCTGCGGCAACCGCCGTCGGTCCCCACGCTGGTCGACGACCTCGGCACGTGGCTTACCGGAGCGCTCGATCGTCACCACGGGTGGGACGGCGGCTCAGTGGACGCGCCGGTCCAGCAGTTGCTGTGCACGCTCGACGCCTTCGCGGCGACGCTGGTGCTGGTCAGTCCGGAGGTGGGGTTGACCGTCGTGCCCGCCACGGCCTCCGCACGCCGTTTCGCCGACGAGTTGGGCCGCCTCAACCAGCGGGTGGCCGCGCTGTGTGACCGCGTGGTGCTCGTGGTGGCGGGACAGGCGCTGACGATCAAGGCGCCGGCATGATCGGGTTCGCGCCGGTGTCGCCACCCGACCCGGGCGCCGAAGCAGCCGCCCGCGCCCGCCAGGACACGTTGACCAAGCCGCGCGGTGCGCTGGGCCGGCTCGAGGACCTGGCGGTCTGGGCCGCGGCATGCCAGGGCGAGTGCCCGCCGCGGCAGTTCGAGCGGGCGCGAGTGGTCGTCTTCGCCGGGGACCACGGTGTGGCCCGCTCGGGAGTATCGGCATATCCGCCCGAGGTGACCGCGCAGATGGTGGCCAACATCTCAGCGGGCGGAGCGGCCATCAATGCGCTGGCTGACGTCGCGGGCGCGACGGTGCGAGTGGTCGACATCGCCGTCGACTGCGAGGACCACCTGATCGCGGCGTCGGACAAGTTCAGCGACAAGATCCGTCGTGCCAGCGGGGATATCGCCGTCGAAGACGCCCTGACCGAAGACGAGACCGCGCGGGCTATCGCGGCCGGTCAACAGATCGCCGACGACGAGGTCGACGCCGGCGCCGATCTGCTCATCGCCGGCGACATGGGGATCGGCAACACGACTCCGGCCGCGGTTCTGGTGGCAGCGCTGACTAACGCCGAACCGGTGGCGGTGATCGGCTTCGGGAGCGGGATCGACGACGCCGCCTGGTGCCGTAAGACGGCCGCGGTGCGCGACTCCCTGTTTCGGGCGCAACCGATCATCGATAACCCGGTGGCGTTGCTGCGCTGCTGTGGCGGCGCGGATTTCGCGGCGTTGGCCGGCTTCTGCGCGCAGGCCGCGGTACGACGAACCCCGCTGCTGTTGGACGGCATGGCCGTGACGGCCGCGGCCCTGGTCGCCGAACGGCTGGCGCCCGGTGCGCGGCAGTGGTGGCAGGCCGGCCATCGGTCCACCGAGCCGGGCCACACGCTGGCGCTGGCGGCCCTCGAGTTGGAGCCGATTGTGGACCTGCGGATGCGGCTCGGCGAGGGCACCGGCGCCGCGCTCGCATTACCGGTGCTTCGCGCCGCGGTCGCCGCACTGTCCTCGATGTCCACGTTCACCGAGGCCGGGGTCGCCGGTGCGGTCGACCCCGCCGACCCCGAAACCCCGTGATCCGTTCGCTGGCAACGGCTTTCGCCTTCAGCACGGTGCTGCCAATCCCTGGTCGGGCGGCCGGTTCGATGGGGCGAGGCGCGCTGACCGCACTGCCGGTGGTCGGCGCCGCGCTTGGCGCGCTCGCCGGCACCGTGACGTGGGGCGGCGCGGCAGTATTCGGCCATTCCAGCGCAATGCCGGGCCTGCTCGCCGTGGCAGCGCTGCTACTGGCCACCCGCGGCCTGCACATCGACGGGGTGGCAGACACCGCGGACGGACTGGGCTGTTACGGACCGCCGCAGCGCGCGCTGGCGGTGATGCGTGACGGGTCCTGCGGGCCGTTCGGCGTCGCCGCCGTCGTCTTGGCGATCGCCTTGCAGAGCGCGGCGTTCACGACACTGGGTGTGCCCGCGATCGTTCTGGCGGTGTTCGCCGGCCGGGTCAGCGCGGTGCTGGCGGGTAGACGCTCGGTGCCCGCGGCCGAGGGTAGCGCACTGGGCGTGCAGGTTGCGGGGACCCAGCCGGCGCCCGTGGTGGCGGCGTGGCTGGCCGTTCTGCTCGCCGGTTCCGTGCTGGCCGGTACCCGGCCGTGGCAGGGACCGGTGGCTGTGCTGGTCGCGGTGAGCTGCGGGGCGGGTCTGGTAGCGCATTGTGTGCGACGATTCGGTGGCATCACCGGTGACGTGCTGGGCGGCACGATCGAGCTGACGACGACGGTCTGCGCGGTGCTGCTGGCGGGCCTCACGCCCCTGTGACGCTTGCCGAGCGTGAAGCCGGCTGCACGTTCGCGTCTCAGCGTGAAGCCGGCTTCACGCTCGGCGAGACGGACTAATCGAGTCGCGACATCCAGCCGTGGGTGTCGGCGAAGGTGCCGCGCTGGATCCCGGTCAACGTGTCGCGCAGCGCCATCGTCACCTCGCCGGAGTGTCCGTCGGCGATGGTGAACTCGCCGTCGCCGTACTTCACCCGCGAGACAGGTGTGATGACCGCCGCGGTGCCGCAGGCGAACACCTCGGTGATCTCACCGGAGGCGGCCTTCTTCTCCCACTCATCGATGTCGATCCGACGTTCCTCGACCGCAAATCCGGCATCAAGGGCCAACTGCAACAACGAGTCTCGGGTGATGCCGGGTAGCAGCGAACCGGACAGCTCGGGGGTGACCAGGCGCGCCGAACCACCACTGCCGAGCACGAAGAACAGGTTCATCCCGCCCATCTCTTCGACGTAGCGGCGTTCCACGCCGTCCAGCCACACCACCTGGTCGCAGCCGTGTTCGGCGGCCTGAGCCTGAGCCAGCAGCGAGGCGGCGTAGTTACCACCGAACTTGGCGGCTCCGGTGCCGCCCGGACTGGCCCGCACATACTCGGTGGAGACCCACACGGTCACTGGACTGATGCCGCCCTTGAAGTACGCGCCGGCCGGCGAACCGATCAACAGGTAGCGGTACTCCTTTGCCGGCCGGACGCCCAAGCCGGGCTCGGTGGCGATCATGAACGGCCGCAGATAAAGCGCTTCCTCGCCGCCGGCCTTGGGCACCCATTGGTTGTCGACGGCGATGAGCTGGCGCAACGATTCGAGGAACAGCTCGTCGGGCAACTCCGGCATCGCCAGACGCCGCGCCGACGAGCGCATCCGCGCGGCGTTGGCGTCGGCCCGGAACGCCACCACGGACCCGTCGGCCCACCGGTAAGCCTTGAGCCCTTCGAACACTTCCTGCGCATAGTGCAGCACGATGGCCGACGGGTCCAGCTCGATGGGGCCGTAGCCGAGGACGCGCGCGTTGTGCCAACCCTGGCCTTCGACGTAGTCGATCGAGACCATGTGGTCGGTGTGGTAATTGCCGAAACCCGGGTCCGAAAGGATCGCTACCCGCTCGGCCTCGGAGGCGGGATTTTCCGCGCGCGAAACCGTGAACTCGAGTGGGCCGCTGGTCATGAGGCTGATTCTATAACCGCACGCGAACAGGTTTTTGCCACGCGAATCGGGCTCTACCGCGTCTTCAGCTCGACGAACGGCGGACGTACCACTTCACACTCGACCGCTCGTCCGCGGACGTCGACGGTGATTTGCTGGCCGTCCTGTACGCCGGCGTCGGAGTCGATCAGTGCCAGCGCGATACCCAGCTGCAGGGTCGGCGAAAACGTGCCCGAGGTCGTAATGCCGATTGCCTTGTCGGCATCGAGCACGGTGAGGCCGGGCCGCAGCACCCCGCGGCCGGTGGTGCGCAACCCGCGCAACAGCCGTCGCGGACCGGCTTCCTTCTCGGCCAGTAGCGCCTCGCGGCCGAAGAACGCGTCCTTCTTCCAGCCAATGGCCCAACCGCAGCGGGCCTGCAACGGCGAGATGTCCAGCGACAGTTCGTGCCCGTGCAGCGGATAGCCCATCTCGGTGCGCAGGGTGTCGCGTGCGCCCAGACCGGCCGGCTGGCCCCCGGCTTCAGCGACGGCCGCGACCAAGGCGTCGAAAACGACTCCCGCCGAGTCCCACGGAGGCAGTAGTTCGTAGCCGTGTTCGCCGGTGTAACCGGTGCGGCAGACCCGAACGGGCACACCGGAATACGTCGCGTCGGCGTAGCCCATGTAGTCCATCTCGGTCGGCAGCCCCAGCTCGGCGAGTACCTCGGCGGACCGGGGCCCCTGAACGGCCAGCACCGCATAGTCGCGATGCAGGTTGGTGATGGTGAGTTCGGCGGGTGCGGCCCTGCGCAGCGCCTCCACCACGGCGGCGGTGTTGGCCGCGTTGGGCACCAGGAAGATCTCGTCGTCGTCGACGTAGTAGGCGATCAGATCGTCGATGACCCCACCGGTGTCGGTGCAGCACAAGGTGTATTGCGCCTTGCCCGGGCCGATTCGGCTCAAGTCGTTGGTGAGCGCGGAGTTGACGAAGTGCGCCGCACCCGCGCCGCGCACCGATGCCTTGCCCAGGTGGCTCACATCGAACACCCCGACGGCGTTGCGGGTGGCGTTGTGCTCGCCGACGGTGCCGGCGTACGAAACCGGCATCAGCCAGCCGCCGAACTCGGCGAAACTCGCACCAAGCTCGCGGTGGCGTTCTTCCAACGGTCCATGTAGCAGATCTGCGGCGTCGCTCACGGCGTCCCACCCTAGCTCGGCGACGATGGCCGCCGCGCAGCGGCGGCAGGAGGAGCCGGGCATCTCACCAATGCGCGTCGCTGCTGGCACACTTGGGCAGGTGTTCGATTGGGATGCGATGGAAGCCGCCGGAATCGCTAACCCGCGTGAGCGCGCCGATCTGATCAAGTATCTGGACGACCTCGGCTTCACCTTGGATCAGATGGTGGAGGCCGAACGGCGTGGCCGTTTGTTCGGGTTGGCCGGTGACGTTCTGCAATGGTCCGGCGCCCCGGTCTACACCGTGGCGGCGGCCGCCGAACAACTCGGATTGTCGCCCGAGCAGGTCGCGCACGCCTGGGCGCTGCTGGGCCTGACGTTTGCCGGTCCCGACGTTCCGGCGCTGAGCCAGGCTGACGTCGACGCGCTGGCGACCTGGGTCGCCCTCAAGCAGGTGGTGGGTGAGGACGGTGCACTGGGCCTGCTGCGGGTGCTCGGTGCCGCGATGGCCCGGCTCGCCGAGGCCGAGTCGACGTTGATCCGCGCCGGCACGCCGGATATCCAGATGACCCACACCAACGACGAGTTCGCCACCGCGCAGGCCTATCGCTCGGTCGCCGAGTTCGTTCCCAGATTGGGAGCGCTGATCGACATCGTGCACCGTCACCATCTGACCAGCGCACGTACCCACTTCGAGGGCGTCATTCGTGACTCGTCGTCAAGTGTGGTGTGCGGCATCGGTTTCGCCGACCTGTCAGGTTTCACCGCACTCACCCAAGCACTCACGCCCGCCCAGCTGTCGGCGTTGCTCAATGAGTTTGCCGGTGCGGTGTCTGACGTCGTCCATGCCGACGGCGGCCGGGTGGTGAAGTTCATCGGTGACGAGGTGATGTGGGTGAGTGCCTCGCCCGAACAGTTGGCCAACGCCGCCGTCGATCTCGTCGACCACCCAAAGGCGCGCGAGGAAGGCCTGCAGGTTCGCGCCGGCCTTGCCTACGGCACGGTCCTGGCCATCAACGGCGACTACTTCGGCAACCCCGTCAACCTGGCCGCCCGCCTGGTGGCAGCCGCCGCGCCCGGGCAGATTCTTGCCGATTCGGCGCTACACGACCAGCTGCCGAATTGGCCCGCGACACCACATGGGCCGTTGACACTCAAGGGCTTTGACCAGCCGGTGCCGGTCTTCGAACTCCGCGCGGGCGGCGGGGAGCACGACGACGGCCAGGCAGGGTTGCGCTGTGCCAGGTAGCCACATCGACTCGCACGACTAGTCCCGACTGTCGGGCTCCTCACCGGCCGCTCACGCGCCCGCCTTCGTCGCACGACTAGGCCCGACTGTCGGGCTCCTCACCGGCCGCTCACGCGCCCGCCTTCGTCGCACGACTAGGCCCGACTGTCGGGCTCCTCACCGGCCGCTCACGCGCCCGCCTTCGTCGCACGACTAGGCCCGACTGTCGGGCTCCTCACCGGCCGCTCACGCGCCCGCCTTCGTCACACGACTAGGGTTATTCGCCGTGACCACCACCGCTTCGGGCTACCAGGCTCCCACCGTCAACGTCGCGACCTCCCTGCCCAAACGGGGTGTGGGCGCCTCGGTCCTGCTGGTGCCGGTCGTCTCGACCGGAGAGAAGGACGAACCGGGCGCCACCGTCGCCGCCGGCTCTTCGCTGCTGCCCGCCGATGCGGTCGCCGAAATCGAGGCCGGCTTGCGGGCTCTGCGCGCCACCGGCAGCGCCGAGCAGGTGCACCGGCTGGTGGTGTCGTCGCTGCCGGTGGCCAGCGTGCTCACGATCGGGCTCGGTAAACAGCGCGAAGAATGGCCGAGCGATCTGATCCGTCGCGTAGCCGGCGTCGCGGCCCGATCCCTCGGCACCGCCGACGCCGTGATCACCACGCTGGCTGACCTGCCCGGCGCAGAGATCTGCGAGGCCGTGGTCGAGGGCCTGATCCTGGGCAGCTACCGCTTCAGCGCCTTCCGCAGCGCCAAGACGGCACCCAAAGACGCCGGGCTGCGCAAGATCACCGTGCTGTCGTCCGCCCGGGACGCCAAGAAGCAGAGCGCGCACGGCGCGGCCGTCGCCACCGCCGTCGCCACCGCCCGCGACCTGGTCAACACCCCGCCCAGCCACCTGTTTCCCGCCGAATTCGCAACGCGGGCAAAGGCTTTGGGTGAGTCGGCGGGCCTCGAGGTGGAGGTGCTCGACGACAAGGCCCTGAAGAAGGCGGGCTTCGGCGGCGTGATCGGGGTGGGTCAGGGTTCTTCGCGGCCACCACGCCTGGTACGGCTGATCCACCGTGGTTCGCGACTGACCAAGAACCCTAAGCGGGCGAAGAAGGTCGCGCTGGTGGGCAAGGGCGTCACCTTCGACACCGGCGGGATCTCGATCAAGCCGGCCGCGCAGATGCACCACATGACCTCAGACATGGGCGGCGCCGCGGCGGTCATCGCGACGGTGACGCTGGCTGCCCAGCTGCAGTTGCCGATCGACGTGATCGCGACGGTGCCGATGGCCGAGAACATGCCGTCCGGGACGGCGCAGCGACCTGGGGACGTGCTGACCCAGTACGGCGGAACCACGGTCGAGGTGCAGAACACCGACGCCGAGGGCCGACTCATCTTGGCTGACGCCATCGTGCGGGCATGCGAAGACAACCCCGACTACCTGATCGAGACCTCCACACTGACCGGCGCACAGACGGTGGCGCTGGGCGCCCGAATCCCCGGGGTGATGGGCAGCGACGAATTCCGCGACCGCGTTGCCGCGATCTCCCAGCGGGTGGGCGAGAACGGCTGGCCCATGCCGCTGCCCGACGAACTCAAGGACGACCTCAAATCGACGGTTGCCGACCTCGCCAACATCAGTGGTCAGCGTTTCGCCGGCATGTTGGTGGCCGGGGTGTTCCTGCGTGAGTTCGTCGCCGACTCGGTGCAGTGGGCGCATATCGACGTAGCCGGGCCGGCCTACAACACCGGCAGCCCCTGGGGGCACACCCCCAAAGGCGCCACCGGCGTGCCTACCCGCACCATTTTCGCGGTGCTGGAGGACATCTGCCAGAACGGTTAGCAACGCGTCACTTGGTCAGCAGCGAGAAGACGGCGCGCCTCGCCGTGCGCCGCGGCCACCCGTGCCAACCGTCGGCGGCCAGGGCCGCGTTGGCCGCATTACGCCCGCACGCGCCGTGCACCGAGCCGCCGGGCGTCGCCGACGCGCTGCCCAGATAGAGGCGTTCGATCGGCGTTTCGGCTCGGCCCATGCCGGGAGCGGGACGGAAGATCAGCATCTGCTGCAACTGCGCGGTACCGCCGTTGAGCGCACCTAGGTGCAGGTTGGCGTCGCTGGCTTCCAGGTCCGACGGACGTTGCACGAACCGGTGCACCACACGGGCCCCGAAGCCCGGCGCATGCTCCTCGATGACGTCGTCCATTGCGTTGGCCAACTGTTCGGCCGACTCGTCGTCGTGCACATTGCGCGGCAAATGCGTGTAGGCCCAGACGCTTTCGGTGCCCTTCGGCGATCTGCTCGGGTCGGCGGTGGTGGTCTGGCCCAGCAGCATGAACGGGCGCTGGGGCACCATGCGGGTGTTGATGTCGGCCATCCAGCGGACCAGCCCGTGCCCGTCGGCACCCAGGTGAACGGTGCCGACGCCGGCCAAATTTGTGGCGCGCCAGGGGACCACGCCGTCCAGGGCGTAATTCACCTTGACTACCGGCGGATCCCAGACGAAATGCTCGAGATCGCTGAGCAACGAACTCGGCAGCGCGTCCGCCGGCAGCATGTCGCAGAACAGGCGCGGCGCGGTCACGTCAGCTACGACTGCGCGGCGGGCCTTGACCACCCGACCTCCGGTGGTGGTGACACCAACCGCCCGCCCGCCCCGCACCTGGATTCGGGATACGTTCTGGGCGTACTCGATTCGGGCGCCCGCCGCACAGGCCCGGTTCACCAGGGCCGCGGTGAGCTGACCGGAACCGCCGACGGGTACCGGCCAGCCACAATCCTGGGCAAGCATGCACATCAGAAAGCCCATCACACCGCTCCCGGGTGCATCGAGCGGAATGTCGGCGTGCAACGCGTTGCCCAGCAGCAGGGTCTTCGGCGCCTCGCCGTCGAACAGTCGATCCGCCATCGTGTTCGCCGGCTGCACAAGAAGATTGGCCAGCCGGATCGCCTCGGCGCTGCCGAGCTTGGTGAGCAGCTGAGCAAGCGGGAGCATCGGCGGGAAGGGCGCCAACAACGCCTTCATCAACGGAGCCTTGATCTTCTCCCACAACTCCACCGCGCGTAGCCAGTTGTCGCCATCGGCTCGCTCGCGGCGACCGAATTCCGCCGCGGTGCGGGCGGGGTCGTGGTAGATGATCGCCGGATCCTCATCGGCGGCATTGAGTGGATGACCCACCACTGCCGGCGCGTGCGACCACCGCAGTCCGTGATCTTCCAGCTGCAGGGCCGCGATGGCCGGCGAGGCCACCGTCATCGGGTAGAACGAGCTGAACAGATCGGTGATGTAGCCCGGGGTCAGCTCGGCGCTGCGCACCGCGCCACCGGGTTCGGGCTGGGCTTCGAGCACCAGCACGTCCCAGCCGGCATCGGCCAGCATCGCCGCGGCAACCAGTCCGTGGTGTCCCGCCCCGATGACAACCGCGTCCACCGCGTCCACTGTTACTTGACCTGGCTGGTCTTGAGGCGTTCGGCCAGGGCACCGAGACGCCACAGGCATTCGCGGTTGCGTGGATATACCGCTGCCAGGGCGACCCGGTCGGGCAGCAGGCTGGCCGGCCCGTTCACTGGCACCTCGATCATCTCGATCCGGCACCCGTCGGGAATATCGCTGAGGCGCAGGGTGATTCGTGCTGCACCAAAAAGTCCGACGCGAGCCTTGAGCACCAGTTCCTCGCCCGGCGTGCAGCTTTCCGACTCCGTCTTGTCGTTGATCACCAGAGGCCAGACACCCACCGAGTGCTTGATCGCGGAGCCGGGCTCCGGCCAATTCGAGTCGACCGCACGCGTACGGCTGTTGCCGACCACCCATTGCGAGTAGGTCCAGCCATTGGCGATCACCTCCCACACCGCCTCGCGGGACGCCGAGACGTCTCTGATAGTCGCCAATTCCTTCGTCAGTGTCATGACAAGTCCTTCCGCATCAGAATCACCAACGCGGAGTACCCCCGCCGCCGGAAACTACCGCGCCAAGTGCGCTGGGTAACGCGCCACCGTGGCACCAGGCCAACCGCCGGCAAACATCTGCCGGTTTAGCTGCAGACGGCCGCGGCTATTAATGCAGCAGCAAGATCCGCCTCGGGAAAGGTCGAAAAGTGACAGTACGACGGTTGATCATCGCGGTAAGCGCCGTGTTGTTGGTGGCCGGCGTGATTGGCTTGCTGGTGCCGGTGCAGGTATCCAACAGCAACGGCGGAACCGTTTCCTGCGGGAACGGGATTGCCACGGACCTGTCCGGAGCCCGAGCGGCCAACGACCGTAACGGCGCCAACATCCCGATTCTCAACGAGATCATTCCGCACACCGACTTCGTGGCTCAGTGCGAGTCTGCGGTGTCGAGCCGACGAATGTGGACGATCCCGCTGACGGTGATCGGCATTGCCGGCATCGCCGGGGCGCTGCTGGTGCGACGCACCCGGGGCGCACCGGTTGAGGTTTAGATCACCTTCATTCGGGCGGTGCTGCGCAAAGCCTGCGGCAACGCCCGGGACACGCCATACAGGGCATAGGCCTCGAAGGTGACCGGCCGTATCGGCTTGTTCTTCTTGACCGCGGACACGATGGCGTTGGCGACCTTGTCGGGCCCGTAACTGCGCAGGTCGAACATTCTGTCCAGCTGCCCGCGTCGGCCGTCGACCTTGTCGTCGTCCTTGCCTGCGGCGTCGAACCGGGTGGTCGCGACGATGTTGGTATCGATGACGCCAGGGCAGATCGTGGTCAGCCCGACATCGGCGGCGTCCAGTTCGGCCCGCAGGCAGTCGGAGAACATGAATGTCGCCGCCTTGGAGGTGCAGTACGCATTGAGCGACTGCAACGGCGCGTAAGCCGCCATTGACGAGACGTTAACGATGTGACCGCCGGTGCCGCGCTCGACCAGGCGCTTGCCGAAAGCCCGGCAGCCGTTGACCACTCCGCCCAGATTGACATCCAGCACGCGGTCGAACTGCTCGGCCGGGGTGTCCAGGAAAGCGCCGGCCTGGCCGATGCCGGCGTTGTTGACGACGATGTCGGGCACCCCGTGCTCGGCACAGACCCTTTCGGCGAAGGCCTCGACCGCGTCGGAGTCGGACACGTCGAGCACGTAGGCGTGGGCGACGCCGCCGCGCGCGGCGATCTGGGCGGCGGTGTCCTTGACGGTGGCCTCGTCGATGTCGCTGATGACCAGCTCGGCGCCCTCCCGGGAGAAGGCGATCGCGGTTTCACGGCCGATGCCGCTGCCGGCCCCTGTCACCGACACCAGTGTGTCGCCGAAGTAGCCGCGCGGGCGGCCGACTTGTGCCCGCAACATCGCCCGGCTCGGTTGCTTGCCCTCGCTGAAGTCGGCGAAGTCGTGCACCGCGGCGGCCATCACCTGTGGGTGCGACATCGGCGAGAAATGGCCGGCCCGGATGTCGCGCCGCCACAGCCGCGGCACCCAGCGGGCCGTCTCGTCGTATCCGTGCGGCCGCACGTACTTGTCCTTGGTGTTGACGATGAGTTGCACCGGCGTGTCGATGATGTGCACACCCCGGCGGCGGAAGTCACCGGAGAACGAGCGCCAGTAGTTGGCGGGATACGTCTTCACCGACGTCGCAGCGTCACTGGGCAACTTGTCGGAGTGGTGTATCTGTTCGGCGGGGATGTTGTCGACGATGTTGCGCCGCACGGCCGCGCTCGACAGCGCCAGCCGCAGCACCAATGGGGCCAACACCGGGATCGAGAAGAAAGCCATATAGGTCAAGCGCAGCACCTGACTCACCGCCCGGCCCAGACGCCGCACGCGCCACGGCCGGCGCAGAGCACCGAAGATGAAGCTGACCAGTTGGTCCTGAGCCGGGCCGGACACCGATGTGAACGACGCGACGCGATCGGCGGCGCCGGGACGGCTGAGGTATTCCCAGACCGCCACCGAGCCCCAGTCGTGGGCCAGCACGTGCACCGGCTCACCGGGACTCAACTCGGCGATGACCGCGGCGAAGTCGTCGGCCATCCGGGCGGTGCTGTACGCGGACACCGGCTTGGGCGCCGAGGACAGGCCGACCCCGCGGTTGTCGAACCGCAGAATCCGAAACCGTTGAGCCAACAGCGGAACCACGCCGTCCCACAACACATGTGAGTCCGGCCAACCGTGCACCAGCACCACGGTCGGTCCTTCGCGTTTGCCCTCCTCGTAGACAGCGATGCGGACACCGTCCGCGCTGTCGACGAACTGCTGGGGTGCATGTTGTGTTGCCGGCATCGAACCTCCGCCGCCTGCGACTTGCCGTTGGGGAACAGTTGCCACACCGTAGCAAGCCCTACCGTCAGGACACGCCCCCGAAGTCGCCGCGCCCTGAATGTAGGTCGCCGGTGGCAGAGTGAAAGGATAAGTTTTGACCTCGGCATGGGTTGCCCACCTGTTTCTTGACGGTGTGGTAAGCCAGAGGTCGACCTGCGCCGATCCGACGACCGTCCGAGGAGTCAACAGAGATGGCCTTCTCCGTCCAGATGCCGGCACTTGGTGAGAGCGTCACCGAGGGAACGGTCACCCGCTGGCTCAAGCAGGAAGGCGACACGGTCGAGGTCGACGAGCCACTCGTCGAGGTTTCGACGGACAAGGTTGACACCGAAATCCCCTCGCCCGCTGCGGGCGTGCTCACCAAGATCATCGCCCAGGAGGACGACACCGTAGAGGTGGGTGGCGATCTGGCCATCATCGGCGACTCCGACGACGACGGGGGCCAAGACGAGGGCGACCAAGAAGGCGGCCAAGAATCATCGCAGCCGGCCCAGGAGCAGTCTCAGGATGAATCCGAGCCGGCGGCCGAAGAGGAACCGGCACCCGAACCCAAGCAGGAGAAGGCCAGCGGGTCGGGCGGCGGCGACGGGACGCCGGTGCTGATGCCGGAGCTGGGCGAATCGGTTACCGAGGGCACCGTGACCCGGTGGCTGAAGAAGGTCGGCGACTCGGTCCAGGTGGACGAGCCGCTGGTGGAAGTGTCCACCGACAAGGTCGACACCGAGATTCCCTCGCCAGTGGCCGGTGTGCTGGTCAGCATCACCGCTGAAGAGGACGACGTCGTGCAGGTCGGCGGGGAGCTGGCCAAGGTGGGGAGTTCCGATGCCGGCGGGGGTTCGGCCAAGCCGAAAACCCAGCCGAGTGAGGAAAAGGCAGCGGCCGAGCCCGAGCCGGAACCGGAAAAGCAACCCGAGCCAGAGCCAGAGCCAGAACCAGAACCAGAACCAGAACCAGAGGCCAAGAAAGAACCGGAACCCGAGCCCGAACCCAAGCAGGAGCCCAAGCCGGAACCACAAGCCGAAGCCGCGTCCGACGGCGGCCCGTACGTCACGCCGCTGGTACGCAAACTGGCCGCGGAACACAACGTCGACCTGTCCGAAGTCACCGGCACCGGTGTGGGCGGGCGGATCCGCAAGCAGGACGTTCTGGCAGCCGCGGAGAAGAAGAAGCAACCGAAGGAAGAGGCCAAGCCGGCCGCCCAGCCCTCGGCTCCCCCGGCAAAGCCGGCTGCCGCGGCCGCACCGGCACCGTCGCTGGCCCATCTGCGGGGGACCAAGCAGAAGGCCAGCCGGATCCGTCAGATCACCGCCGCCAAGACCCGCGAGTCCCTGCAGGCCACAGCGCAGCTCACCCAGACCCACGAGGTCGACATGACCAAGATCGTGGCGCTCCGGGCCCGGGCAAAGACAGCGTTTGCCGAGCGTGAAGGGGTGAACCTGACGTACCTGCCGTTCATCGCGCGGGCTGTCATCGACGCCCTGAAGATCCACCCGAACATCAACGCCAGCTACAACGAGGAAACCAAGGAGATCACCTACTACGACGCCGAGCACCTCGGATTCGCCGTCGACACCGAACAGGGACTGCTCTCCCCCGTCATCCACAACGCCGGCGACCTGTCCCTGGCCGGCCTGGCCCGCGCTATTGCCGACATCGCCAACCGCGCGCGATCGGGCAACCTTAAACCCGACGAGTTGTCCGGTGGCACCTTCACCATCACCAACATCGGCAGCCAGGGCGCACTGTTCGACACGCCGATCCTGGTGCCGCCGCAGGCCGCCATGCTTGGCACCGGCGCCATCGTCAAGCGTCCGCGGGTGATCGTCGACGACATGGGCAACGAATCCATCGGTGTCCGGTCGGTCAGCTACCTGCCGCTGACCTACGACCACCGGCTCATCGACGGCGCCGACGCCGGACGGTTCCTGACCACGATCAAGCACCGGCTCGAAGAGGGCGCCTTCGAGGCCGACCTGGGGCTTTAAGGGAGGGCTGCCGAACCGTGGCCAAACCGGTTATCGCGATTGCGGGTTCGTCTGGCTTGATCGGTTCGGCTTTGACCGCGGCGCTGCGCGCGGCTGACCACGACGTGCTGCGGATCGTCCGTCGCACCCCGGCGAACTCCGAAGAGCTGCACTGGAACCCCGAAAGTGGCGGGTTCGATGCCGACGCCCTCGTCGACGTCGATGTGGTGGTCAACCTGTGCGGAGTCAACATCGGCCAGCGCCGATGGTCGGGAGCCTTCAAGCAAAGCCTGCGCGACAGCCGGATCGCGCCGACCGAGGTGCTGGCCGCCGCGGTCGCCGATGCCGGGGTCGGCACGCTGGTCAACGCCAGCGCGGTGGGTTATTACGGCGACACCAAGGACCGTGTGGTCGACGAAACCGATGCCGCCGGGCGCTCCTTTCTCGCCCAGCTGTGCGTGGACTGGGAGGCCGCCACGCTGCCGGCGCAGTATGAAGGCACCCGGGTGGTGTTGGCCCGCACCGGCCTGGTGCTGGCGCCCTCCGGCGGGGCCCTGCGGATGATGCGGCCGGTGTTCTCGCTGGGCTTGGGCGCCCGGCTGGGCAGCGGCCGTCAGTACATGTCGTGGATCAGTCTCGAAGACGAGGTGCGGGCGCTGCTCTTTGCGATCTCGCATCCGAGCTTGTCCGGCCCGGTGAACCTTACCGGCCCCGCGCCGGTGACCAACGCGGAGTTCACCACCGCGCTGGGCCGGGCGATCAACCGCCCCACTGCCATGGTCATGCCGGGTTTCGCCGTGCGCGCAGCACTCGGCGAATTCGCCGACGAGGGCCTGCTCACCGGCCAACGCGCCATTCCGACAGCGCTCGAGGATGCCGGTTTCCACTTCCACCACAACACAATTGGCGAGGCGCTGGACTACGCGACCGCACGTCGCGAGCAGGACTGAACACCCGTGCCGAACCCATTTCGCGGCCGCGCGTATTGAGGTATCTTGCTTCCGGCGCGTTACCAGCCGACACGACCGACGATGGAGAAGCGTGACTGCCTCGATTTTCCATGACATGAAATCAGAGGGCCCGCTCTATGCGCTCTTTCTGAATTGCACTTTGAAGAAGGGTCCGGAGGTCTCCAACACCGAGGCACTGTGCAATCTGCTTATCGAACGTCTGCGGGCCCATGAACCGGACATCGAAACCGAAATCGTCCGAGTGGTGGATTACAACGTCAAGCCCGGCATCGGGAACGATGAGGGCGAGGGCGACGAGTGGCCGGCGATCTTGGAAAAAGTCAAGCGCTGCAACATCATCGTGCCCGCGATGCCGATCTGGATGGGGGTGCGTTCATCGGTGATGCAGCGGGTGATCGAGCGTCTGGACGGCACCACGAAAACGGTGATGTGCGAACGTACCGGGCAATTCCCGCTGTATGGATCGGTGGCCGGCTGTGTGGTGACCGGCAACGAGGACGGCAGCCACGACTGCGTCGCCAACACTTTCGCCAACCTGTTGCATTTCGGCGTGACGGTGCCACCCAACACCGACGTCTACTGGGTCGGTGATGCCGGGCCGGGTGCCAGCTATATCGAGGCGGGCGGCGAACTGTCGCCCTATGTGCGGCGCAACGCCGAACTGGCGGCGCTGAACCTGCTTTTCGGCGCGAAGCTGCTGAGAGACAACCCCTACACCATCAACATCGCCGAGCACAACGCGACGATGATGCGGCGCAACGAGGTCAAGGCTGCGGCGATGAACCTTGCCATCACATACATGCGCGACAACATGCCGAACTGATCGTTTGCCGACTGACCGACACAGCAATGCAGGGCGATCCGCTCCCCAGTATCAGCGAGGCCGAAGCGACCGGGCACATGGCCGAACTTTACGACGACATTCGGAAGACACTGGGGATGTCATTCGTCAATCTGGTGTGGCGCCACCTCGCATCGATCCCCGGCGGCCTGGACTGGACCTGGGCGACGATGAAGCCGCTGTACGGCAACGGCGCCGTGTACTCGGAGGCCGACGCGCTGCGCGCCGCCCCCGAACTGCCTCCGGTGCCCCGGTTCACCACTGCAGCGCTCCGGTCGATCGGCATCGAGGAAGATCACGAAACAACGATCAGGGCAACGCTTTTCGGCTACGACAGGGGCAACCCTTTGAACACCGTGGCGTTCTGCGCGGTCCTGGCCCGTCTGCACGGAATCCCACCACCGCCGTGCCCGCCGGTGCGCCCGCCGTCCCGTGCGCCCTCGGCATCACCCGTGCTTCCCCCGCTGAACTTCGACGAGATGCCACCCCACGTCGCGGAAATGGTGCGCAGCGTCAACCTGATCGGAGCTCGCGGGCAGGGGCGGGCCCTGCAGGTCAGCCTGCCCCGAAATCTGGCTCGCTGGCCCGCCATGTTGGTCCTCTACTACGCAGCCCTGCAGCCGCTGCATGACAGCGGATCGCTGCTGGCCGCCGTGGACTGCGTGGTGCAGGACGGCAGACGGCGCGGCGCCGCAGTCAGCGGAGCCCTGGGCCCTACCGGCCTCCCCGATGTCGCGACGGCGGCGGCCGTGCGAACTTCGCTGGAACAGCTGATACCCCACGCGATGGGGCGCATGATTCCCGTGGTGAGCCTGCTGCTTCGGATGCTGCCCGTTGGTCCGACAGGATTTATCCGTTGATTGGAGAGGTGAAGGCATGAAGCTGACCGAGTTGGTTGCGGGTCTCGGAGTCGCCGATGTGGTCGACGCGATGACGATGACGCACGCGCACCGCGCGCACATCATCGAACTCGACAGCCCAGATCCCAGCCGGGTACTCATCGGCCCGGCGGTGACGATCTCCTACCTTCCGGTGCGCAAGGACCTGATGGACCCGGAGAAGCACAGCCTCGGGCCGGCCATCTACCGGGCCGTCGCCAAGCATGACCCGGCCGGAGCGGTGCTGGTCATGGCGTCCAACGGCTACCCGCACACGTCGCTGGGTGGCGGCACCAAGCTCAGCCGGGTGGAAAACCTCGGTATGGCAGGCATTCTCGCCGATGGCAAACTGCGGGACTACGAAGAGCTGAACACCTATCGGTTCGCCACCTACAGCCGGGGCGAAACGGTGCGCGCGGGCGGCAACGAAGTCCAGCCCTACCTGGCCGACGTCCCGATCGCCGTGGGTGGGGTCACCGTCGTGCCCGGCGACGTCATCTTCGCCAAAGGTTCTACGGCCGTGGTGATCCCGGGCGCAGAGGCCGAAGCCGTCCTGACCAAGGCGCGCAACATCATGCACAAGATGGACGCCGCCAAGGAGAGCCTGAAGAACGAAGACCCCCGGACCGTCCTCCGTCAGGGCAGCGGCGAACTGTGAACACACCGGCTGACACCAGCGAGCAGTTGGTCAGCGCGCTGGTTGCCGAAGGAGTCGAATACGTCTTCGGGATCCCCGGCGATGAGAACCTGCACTTTCTGGAGGCACTGCGCAAAGACGGGCGGATCACCTTCATCCTGTTCCGCCACGAGCAGGCCGCGGGCTTCGCCGCGGCAGCGTACGGGCGGCTGACCGGCAAGCTGGCAGTTGCCATGTCGACACTCGGCGCCGGTGCGATGAACCTGACCACGCCAGTGGCGCACGCGTATCTGGCGGCCATGCCGATGCTGGTGCTCACCGGCCAGAAGGCGGTGCGCGACAACAGGATGGGCCAGTATCAGCTGGTCGACGTGGTCGACGTGATGCGCCCCATCACCAAGTTCGCCGCCAAGATCCCGTCCGGCGCGATGGCCGGGTCGCTGCTGAGGCAGGCAATGATGTCTGCGCTGGGCGGGCGACAGGGCCCGGCGCACTTGGAGCTGCCCGAGGATGTGGCCCGCGACACCGACCTCGGCCCGTCCGTTGCGTGCCGGCACAGCGACATACCCGTCGCCACACAGGAGAGCATCGACGCGGCAGCGGATCTGATTCAGCGGGCCGCCCGGCCACTGATCATGGTCGGCGGTGGCACCCGCGCCAATCGACCGGAGGTCGCGGCGGCGGTGCGTGCGCTGATCGACAAGACCCAGATCCCTTTCGTCGTCACCATGATGGGCAAGGGGGTCGCCGACGAGGACCACCCGCTGTACGTGGGTTGTTCGATCATGCCCGCCGATTATCCGAACTGCGCCATCCAGGCGGCCGACCTGATCCTCAACGTCGGCCATGACGTCATGGAAAAGCCCACCCTGTTCATGCAGGCCGACGGCAAGCAAACCGTCATCCACCTCAATCCCTTTGCCGCCCAAGGCGACAACAGCTACTTCCCGCAGGCTCAGATCGTCGGCGAGATGGCCGACGCGCTGCGCCGGCTCACCGCGCAGCTGACCCCGAATCCCGCCTGGGACCACGCCGAGTTCCACCAGTTGGCCGAGGCGACGCGGCACAGCATCGCCCGCTCGGCGACCGACACGTCATTCCCTGCCAAACAGGGCCACCTCATCGCGACGCTGCGCGAGTTCATGGCCGACGACGACATCCTGTCCCTCGACAACGGCATCCACATGATGTGGGCGACAAGGAATTTCAACGCCCGCCAGCCCAACACCATGCTGATCGATCACGCGCTCGGATCGATGGGCATCAGCCTGCCCGCGGCGATCGCGGCCAAGCTTGTGCATCCGGAACGCAAGGTGGTGGTGCTGACCGGCGACGGCGGTTTCGCGATGAATGTTCAGGATCTCGAGACCGCGGTGCGGCTACGGCTGGACCTGATCGTGGTGGTGTTCAACGACAAGAGCCTGGGCATGATCGCGATGAAACAAGTCGCCGATGGGTATCAGCGCTACGGCGTCGACTTCGGCAATCCCGACTTCGTCGCCCTCGCCCGCAGCTACGGCGCCACCGGACATCGCCTCGACGATCCGGCACAGTTCGGTGCCCTGCTCGACGAGGCTGCCGCCGCGGGCGGCGTGCACATCATCGACGCCCCGGTCGACCCGCACGCGAACATGGCCCTGATGCAGGAGATGCGGTCGGTCGACTGTTCGCGCGCCGGCGGTTAGCTCACGCGACGTCCGCCTTCGCATCGGCCTCCCGCCACGGCCATTTGCCGGTCATTTCCACGGTCAGCGAGAGGCTGAGGAAAGTCCGGATCGCCACGACGCCGGCCAGGGCCGCGACGTGTTGCGCGTTGGGCGTGACGACGATTGTCTTGACGATGTCGCCGGCCACCAGGAATTCCAGCCCGATCAGAATCGACCGTCCCAGGTTGTTGCGCAGGTCGCGATAAGCCTCGTCCGGCTGTCGCGCCACCCGGGCAAGGAACAGCGAACAGGCGATTATGCAGCCGATGACGATCACCGAGACACCTGCGACATCGATGGCCGAACCGACGTGGTCCACGATCTGCAGCAGACTCATGGCAGGCAGATTAGCTGCTGGTCGAGCCGTCGGGGCAGCGCTTCGCGTAACGTCGCTGAGGTGACGGGTTCAATCCGGTCCAGCGCCGCCACGATCGACGTACGGCAGCTCGCAACCATCGACTACCAGGACGCCTGGCAGCTGCAGCGCGACCTGGCCGATGCCCGGGTCGCCGGCGGAACCGACACCCTCCTGCTGCTGCAGCACCCGGCCGTCTACACCGCCGGCCGGCGCACCGAACCGCACGAACGTCCGTTGGATGGCACCCCCGTCGTCGACACCGACCGGGGCGGCAAGATCACCTGGCACGGCCCCGGGCAATTGGTCGGGTATCCGATCATCGGTTTGGCCGAGCCCCTCGACGTGGTGAATTACGTTCGGCGTCTCGAGGAGGCCCTGATCAAGGTGTGCGGCGATCTAGGCCTGGAAACCGGACGGGTGGACGGACGCTCCGGGGTCTGGGTTGCCGGCCGGCCCGCCCGCAAGGTCGCCGCGATCGGGGTGCGGGTGGCGCGCTCGACGACGTTGCACGGGTTCGCGCTGAACTGCGATTGTGAACTGTCGTCGTTCACTGCGATCGTGCCGTGCGGCATCAGCGATGCCGGCGTCACCTCATTGTCCGCCGAACTCGGCCGTCACATCGCGGTGGACGACGTCAGAGCCGCCGTTGCCGATGCCGTGTGCGAGGCCCTGGACGGGTCGTTGCCGGTCCGGGATCAGTTGCCCGGCCGCGTAGCATCGAGCATGTGACTGTCGCTCCCCAGGGTCGGAAACTGCTGCGCCTCGAGGTGCGCAATGCCGAGACTCCGATCGAGCGCAAGCCGCCGTGGATCAAGACTCGGGCCCGGATGGGACCGGAGTACACCGAGCTCAAGAGCCTGGTCCGGCGCGAAGGCCTGCATACCGTGTGTGAGGAGGCCGGCTGCCCCAACATCTTCGAATGCTGGGAGGACCGGGAGGCGACATTCCTGATCGGCGGCGACCAGTGCACCCGCCGCTGTGACTTCTGCCAGATCGACACCGGCAAGCCCGCCGAGCTGGACCGCGACGAGCCTCGCCGGGTGGCCGAGAGCGTGCAGACCATGGGGCTGCGCTACGCCACCGTCACCGGTGTCGCCCGCGATGACCTGCCCGACGGCGGGGCCTGGCTGTACGCCGAAACGGTACGGGCCATCAAGGAGCTCAACCCGTCGACCGGCGTTGAACTGCTGGTTCCGGACTTCAACGGCGAACCCGCCCGGCTCGCCGAGGTGTTCGAGTCCCGCCCGGAAGTGTTGGCGCACAACGTCGAAACGGTGCCGCGCATCTTCAAGCGGATCCGTCCCGCTTTCACCTACCAGCGCAGTATGGATGTGCTCACGGCGGCGCGGGACTTCGGCCTTGTCACCAAGAGCAACCTCATTCTGGGCCTGGGGGAAACTCCCGACGAAGTGCGCACGGCGCTGGCCGACCTGCACGACGCCGGCTGCGACATCGTCACCATCACGCAGTATCTGCGGCCGACGGCGCGGCATCATCCGGTCGAACGCTGGGTGACACCGGATGAGTTCGTCGAGTTTGCACGGTTCGCCGAGGCTCTGGGCTTCGCCGGCGTTCTGGCGGGGCCGCTGGTTCGCTCGTCCTACCGGGCCGGCCGGCTCTACGAGCAGGCCCGCGCGGCGCGAACCTCGACGCCTGGATAACCGGCGCGTACGTATCCTTAGTGACTATGGCGAAATCCCGATCTGCTGCGGAGAACAAGGCCGCCAAGGCCGAGGCGGCGGCCGCCCGAAAGGCGGCCGCCAAACAACGCCGGGCTCAGCTGTGGCAGGCGTTCAACATGCAGCGCAAGCAGGACAAGCGCCTGCTGCCATACATGATCGGCGCCTTCGTGTTGATCGTGGCCGTCAGCGTGGCGATCGGTGTCTGGGCCGGCGGGCTGACCATGATCATGATGATCCCAATCGGTCTGCTGCTGGGCGCACTGGTGGCGTTCATCATCTTCGGCCGACGGGCCCAGCGCAGCGTCTTCAAGCAGGCCGAGGGCCAGACGGGCGCCGCCGCATGGGTGCTGGACAACCTCAGGGGCAAGTGGCGGGTGACCCCCGGGGTGGCCGCCACCGGCCACTTCGACGCGGTGCACCGGGTGATCGGCCGACCCGGTGTCATTCTGGTCGGCGAGGGTTCGGCCACGCGCGTCAAACCGTTGCTCGCTCAGGAGAAGAAGCGCACGGCGCGGGTGGTCGGGGAAGTGCCGATCTACGACATCATCGTGGGAAACGGCGAGGGTGAGGTGGCGTTGGCCAAGTTGGAGCGCCACTTGAACCGCCTTCCCGCCAACATCACGGCGAAGCAGATGGATACATTGGAGTCCCGGCTGGCTGCGCTCGGTTCGCGGGCCGGCGCCGCGATGATGCCTAAAGGGCCGCTGCCCAACTCCGGCAAGATGCGCGGGGTTCAGCGCACGGTGCGCCGTAAGTAATTAGCGCTGTCCCGCTGGGCCTGCCGACAATTCGGTGAATTTAAATCAATCGACCGAAATGCGCCATGCCCCAGTGGTCGTCCGCGCGCCGGCAGTCGCGGCCACCGGCCTGCGACCGTGCTGCCAGCAGGTTCTGTGACCGCCGGGCTCTATCGCGTTGTAAAGCTGATTTACAGGGAGTCCCACAAATGGCGACTATTCGCCATTCTGTATAACGACTTAACATTGACGACGAGGGAAATAAATAGCTTTATAACAGTTTGATAAACAAGCGTGAATTACGTCATACTCCCCCGTACGTTTGCCCGTGATATTCCGGGCAATTCAGCGCGACTCGTCGGAAGCCGGGTCTCGACGGTGGGAGGACAGCAGTGTCGTTTGTGATCGTGTCGACGGAGACTGTGGCAGCGGCGGCGTCGAATCTGGCAAGTATCGGGTCGGCCGTCAGCACGGCCAACGCAGCGGCGACGACATCGACGACAGAGCTGGTGGCAGCGGGTGCCGATGAGGTGTCAGCGGCCGTGGCGGCGCTGTTCAACGGGCACGGCGAGATGTATCGCTCCGTCAGCGCCCAGGCGACGGCCTTTCACGAAGAATTCGTGCGCATCCTGAGCGCGGGCGGGATCGCCTACGGCAGCGCGGATGCGGTGAACGCCTCGTTGCAGACGATCCAGCAGAACCTGCTCGGCGCGATCAACGCCCCCACCCAGACGCTCTTGGGACGCCCGCTGATCGGCAACGGCGCCAACGGATTGCCCGGTACCGGCCAGAACGGCGGAGCCGGTGGGCTGCTGTTCGGCAACGGCGGCAACGGCGGATCGGGGGCGGCGGGCCAAAAGGGCGGCAGCGGTGGTGCTGCCGGCCTATTCGGCAACGGCGGGTCCGGCGGCGCCGGCGGCACCGGTGCGAACGGTGGTGCCGGAGGCGCCAGTGGGTGGTTGTACGGCAACGGTGGGTCCGGCGGTATCGGCGGACTGGGCCTCGGTGGATCCGGCGGGGCCGGTGGTGCCGGTGGCAACGCGATGGGGCTGATCGGAACCGGCGGCGCGGGCGGAACCGGCGGGCTCGGCACCGTCGGGGGCGCCGGCGGCAGCGGCGGCAGCGGCGGCCTGCTCTTCGGTGTCGGGGGCAACGGTGGCGCCGGCGGGGTCGGAGCCGGTGGGGTCGGCGGAGCCGGCGGTCACGGCGGCAACGTCTTCGGGCTCATCGGCAACGGAGGCGCGGGAGGTGTCGGCGGACAAACCGGCGACGGGACCGTCGCGGCGCCGGCCGGTGGCAACGGCGGTACCGGCGGCTGGCTGTTAGGCAACGGCGGCGCGGGCGGCGCGGGCGGATACAACATCTTCGGTGGCCCGGGTGGCGCAGGTGGCGCCGGTGGCAACGTGCTCGGCCTCATCGGTGACGGCGGCGCCGGTGGCGCCGGCGGATACACGACGACCGGCGTGGCCGGGGCCGGCGGCGCCGGCGGCGGCGGCGGGCACCTGCTGGGCAACGGCGGAAGCGGGGGAAACGGCGGCATGGCGACCGCCGCCGGCGGCACCGGCGGGGCCGGCGGCGCGGGCGGCAACGCGCTCACCGTCATCGGCAACGGCGGAGCCGGCGGTCTGGGCGGCAACGGTGTCGCGGGTAGCGGTGGAGCCGGCGGCAGCGGCGGCAACGGCGGCCTGGTGATCGGCTTCGGCGGTAACGGCGGAGCCGGCGGCCTCGGTGCCGCAGGGGTCGGTGGTGCCGGCGGCAACGGTGGCAATGCCATCGGGCTGATCGGCGACGGCGGCGCCGGTGGCGTCGGCGGGCAGAGCGCTACCGCGGTCACCCAGGCGGCCGCCGGAGGTAATGGCGGCACCGGCGGCCTGCTGTTCGGCAACGGCGGCACCGGAGCCGCCGGCGGGTACAACACCCTCGGTGGCGCGGGTGGCGCCGGCGGTCGCGGCGGCAGCGTGCTGGGGCTCATCGGCGACGGCGGGGCCGGCGGCGCCGGCGGGGCCACCACGAACGGAACGGGCGGCACCGGCGGCGGCGGTGGCGTCAGCGGGCGGCTGTTCGGCAACGGCGGACTGGCCGGCAACGGCGGCACCGCAACCAGCGCCGGAGGCACCGGCGGGGCCGGCGGCACCGGCGGCGACTCCGTCGCGCTCGTCGGCAACGGCGGAGCCGGCGGGGTCGGCGGTTACGGCGTCTTCGGCAGCGGCGGGGCCGGCGGCAGCGGCGGCACCAGCGGTCTGTTGTTCGGCTTCGGCGGCAACGGCGGACTCGGCGGACTCGGCGGCGGCGTAGCCGGGGTCGGCGGGGCCGGCGGCAACGGCGGCAGCGCGGTCGGGCTCATCGGCAACGGTGGCAATGGCGGGCTGGGCGGCTTCGGCTTCACCGGCGGCGCGCACGGCGGTGGCGGCGGCAACGGCGGCGTGCTGTGGGGCAACGGCGGTGACGGTGGCGGCGGCGGCCAACTCGGCGGTGCCGGCGGCAACGGCGGCAACGCCGGCATGTGGTTCGGCAACGGCGGGGCCGGCGGTGACGGCTATGCCGGCGACAACGGCGTCATCAAGGGCGGTAACGGCGGCAGCGGCGGTCGTGCCGCCTCCGGCATCGGCTTCGGTGGCAACGGCGGCAGCGGCGGTCTCAACGGGGGTGCCGGCGGCGGCACCGGGGGTGCCGGCGGCCAGGGCAGCGCGCTGCCGGGCACATCCGGCAGCGCCGGCGCCAACGGGTGAGTTTCAGCGGCGTAGCACCGCGGTCCTGGTCAACCGGTCCTGCAAGCCTCGGCCGTCCGTATCGGTGAACAGCGGCGGGACCACCAAGAAGATCAGCAGTCCGCGGGCCAAGGCGCGACCGATGCCGATCGGCAATCGGCCATCGGTCGCCGCCACCTGGATCCGCAGCGCAAGCTGGCCGGGCGAGAACCCGAACAGTCGCACCGACACCGCGCCGATCACCAGCCACACCACCGCTTGCACCGTCGACAACAACGTGTCGGAGATCGCGCCGAACGTCAGCGCCAACAGCGCCAGCCCGCCGGCGATCAACCAGTCGACCAGCAACGCCAACAGGCGGCGTCCCATCGGCGCCACCGAACCCGGACCGGTCTGCGGCAGGCCGAGCGTTTCGCCGGGGTAACCGGCAGATGATTGCGGTGTCATCGCACATGTCCGGTGATCTCGGGTGTCCCCGGATGGCATAGCCCATTCAGCATCGGCGGCGGACCAGTTACGATCTTGCGGGCCATGGCCTTCACAATAGGGCCCGGCGGTCACCCGGGTGCTGTTGCGGCCGCCGTGGTACGTAACGTCTGCGCAACACGGGGTTGACTGACGGGCAACAACTGCTCCCTAGCGTCGGCCGCGAATCACCAAGTAAAGGAGCCTTCCTGTGACGGATAAGACGCCCGACGACGTCTTCAAACTTGCCAAAGACGAAAACGTCGAGTTTGTCGACGTCCGTTTCTGCGACCTGCCCGGCATCATGCAGCACTTCACCATTCCGATCTCGTTCTTCGACGAGAGCGTGTTCGAGGACGGCCTGGCCTTCGACGGCTCGTCGATCCGTGGTTTCCAGTCGATCCACGAGTCCGACATGTTGCTGCTCCCGGACCCGGAAACCGCGCAGGTCGACCTGTTCACCCAGGCCAAGACGCTGAACCTCAACTTCTTCGTACACGACCCGTTCACCCTCGAGCCCTACTCCCGCGACCCGCGCAACGTCGCCCGCAAGGCCGAGAACTACCTGATCAGCACCGGCATCGCCGACACGGCGTACTTCGGCGCCGAGGCCGAGTTCTACATCTTCGACTCGGTGAGCTTCGACTCGCGCACCAACGGCTCGTTCTACGAGGTCGACGCGATCTCGGGCTGGTGGAACACCGGTGCGGCCACCGAGGCCGACGGCAGCCCCAACCGCGGGTACAAGGTGCGCCCCAAGGGTGGCTACTTCCCGGTGGCGCCCGTCGACCACTACGTCGACCTGCGCAGCAAGATGCTGCAGAACCTGATCGCGGCCGGCTTCAGCCTGGAGAAGGGCCACCACGAGGTGGGCACCGGCGGACAGGCCGAGATCAACTACAAGTTCAACACCCTGCTGCACGCCGCCGACGACATGCAGCTCTACAAGTACATCGTCAAGAACACCGCGTGGGCGAACGGGAAGACCGTCACGTTCATGCCCAAGCCGCTCTTCGGTGACAACGGCTCCGGCATGCACACCCACCAGTCGTTGTGGAAGGACGGCAGCCCGCTGATGTACGACGAGACCGGGTACGCCGGCCTGTCGGACACCGCCCGCCACTACATCGGTGGCCTGCTGCACCACGCACCGTCGCTGCTGGCTTTCACCAACCCGACGGTGAACTCCTACAAGCGACTGGTGCCCGGCTACGAGGCCCCGATCAACCTGGTGTACAGCCAGCGAAATCGGAGTGCGTGCGTCCGTATTCCGATCACGGGCAGCAACCCCAAGGCCAAGCGGCTGGAGTTCCGCTGCCCCGACTCGTCGGGCAACCCGTACCTGGCGTTCGCGGCGATGCTGATGGCCGGACTGGACGGCATCAAGAACAAGATCGAGCCGCAGGCTCCGGTCGACAAGGACCTCTACGAGCTGCCGCCGGAGGAGGCCGCGAACATCCCGCAGGCCCCCACCCAGCTGTCGGCGGTGATCGACAAGCTCGAGGAGGACCACGAATACCTCACCGAGGGCGGCGTGTTCACGCCGGACCTGATCGAGACGTGGATCAACTTCAAGCGGGAGAACGAGATCCTGCCGGTCCAGATCCGGCCCACCCCGTACGAGTTCGCGCTCTACTACGACGTTTAGAGGACGTCTGAAGACGGCTGAACGGGCCCGCCCGCTCGGCGACGAAACCGGTCGCTGAGCAGGCGGGCCCTTCGGCATCTGCAGCAGATCGCACGATTTCTGAGATTGCCAGGCAAGTTGGCGTTAGTTTGGGTGCTGCCCTGTTGGCATCAGCTGCCGCGGTGACGGCTTCTCGCATGGAGAGTGATCGTGCCCAATTTCGCCATACTGCCACCCGAGATCAACTCGGCGCTCATGTTCGCCGGCGCCGGGTCCGAGCCCTTATTGACGGCAGCGGTCGCCTGGCAGTCGTTGGGCGATCAGTTGAGCTCGTCGGCCGCCTCGTTCTCCTCGGTGACCTCGACCCTGACAACCGGCGGCTGGCAGGGCGCGGCGTCGGCCTCGATGGCTGCGGCGGCCGCCCCGTATACCGCGTGGCTCAACGCTGCGGCGGCACAGGCGACCGGGACGGCGGGCCAGGCCCAGGCGATCGCCGGGGTGTTTGAGACAGCGCGGGCGGCCATAGTCAGCCCGGTGGCGATAGCGGCCAACCGGTCTCAGATCGTGTCGCTGGTGTTGACGAATCTGTTCGGGCAGAACGCCCCGGCAATCGCGGCCATCGAGGGCATCTACGAGGAAATGTGGGCCCAGGACGTGACGGCCATGTCCGGGTACCACGCCGCCGCCGCTGCCGCGGTCGCGCAGTTGGCGCCCTGGCAGCAGGGCCTGCAGAACCTGCTGGCCACCGCCGGACTGGACAACTTGGGCATCGGCAACAAGGGCAACTACAACGTGGGCGCCGGAAACACCGGTAACCAAAATATGGGCAACGGCAACATCGGCGACTCCAACGTCGGCAGCGGGAACACCGGCAGTGCGAACATCGGCAGCGGCAACACCGGCAATTCAAACCTGGGCAGCGGAAATCACGGAGACGGGAACGTCGGCGGCGGCAACCGCGGCACCGGCAACGCCGGCGGCGGCAACAACGGCACCCAGAATGTGGGTTTCGCCAATTCGGGTAACGAAAACATCGGCGGCGGCAACAAGGGCGACGGAAATCTCGGGTTCGCAAACATCGGGCCGACCAATACCGAGGCACGCGCGAACATCGGTAGTGCCAACACCGGCAGCTTCAACCGAGGTTCGGGAAATACCGGCGACGGCAACTGGGGTTTCGGCAACACGGGCAACGGCAATATCGGCTTCGGCAATACCGGCAACGGGAACATCGGTTTCGGGCTCACCGGCAACAACCAGATCGGCATCGGCGGTTTCAACACCGGCAACGGCAACATCGGCTTCGGTAACTCCGGCAGCAACAACATCGGCTTCTTCAACTCCGGCTCCAACAATGTCGGCATCTTCAACTCCGGCTTTGCGAACATAGGCTTCGAGAACGCCGGAACCAACAGCACCGGTTTCCAGAACATCGGCGGAACCAACACTGGCTTCTGGAACACCGGCCTAGAAGGCACCGGCTTCGCAAATACCGGTGGCGAAGCAACGGGCGCCTTCAACTCCGGCCGCTACAGCACGGGCTTCTTCAATTCCGGCGATCAGGCCACCGGCATGTTCAACTCCGGTCGCGCCGACACCGGCTTCTTCAATTCGGGCCGGGGCAATTCGGGGTTCTTCAACGCCGGCTCGTTCAACACCGGCTTCGGAAACTCCGGTGACATCAACACCGGCGGCTTCAATTCCGGCAATGTGAACACCGGTTTCGGCAGCTCCAGCAACGGACCCGGTGTCAGCTCGGGTTTCGGTAATACCGGCGTTGGCACGTCGGGGTTCTTCAATCAGGGCAACAGCGCATCGGGATTCGCGAACGCCGGCGACGAAACCTCGGGCGCCCGCAACGGTGCACCCGACACCTCGGGATTCGAGAACTCGGGATTCGGAGGTTCGGGTTTCCGCAATTCCAGCGATAGGGGCTCGGGCTTCTTCAACGGCGACAACAACGGCGCGGGCTTTCAGAACTCGGGCTTTTTCAACATCGGTATCCGCAACTCCGGCATCGGCAATGTCAGCGACTTCGCCATCGCCGATTTCGGGCACTCCGGCTTCTTCCACAGGTCACCCCCGCAGTAACCCTGTCAACGAGTCCCGCGGCCTCAGCCGTCGAGCGCCAGGTCTTTACGGAAGCGCGCCAGCCCGTCGATCTTCTCGGCCAGGCCGGCGTCCGGTCCCGTGTAGAACATCCACGGCATGGTGATGATGCCGGTGATCCCCGCCTCTTCGGCACGCCGGTAGTCGGCCACGGTGAACGCGTCGGTCAGCGGGGTCAGGACGGTGAAATCCTGCATGGACAAACCGTTTTCCGCGCGCAGCTCCCGCAACCTGCCCACCGCATCGAGCGCGCGTTCGGTCTTGATCAAGTCCCCAATCCAGCCGTCGTAGCGAGCCGCCCGGCGCAGCGCGATGTCACTGAGCCCGCCGACGTACACCGGGATCGGCGGCGGAGTCGGCTGCATCTCCAAGCGCGGCGCCTGGTAGAAGGAGCCGTCGAACTCGGTCCAGCCCGGCGACCACAGCTCACGCATCAGGCCGATCATTTCCTCGGTGCGCTTGCCGCGTGCCGCGAACCGCTCCCCCATCAGCTCGAACTCCTCGCGGCACCAGCCCACGCCGATCCCGAGCTCGATCCGGCCGGACGCCAGAACCGCCGCGGTGCCAATCGCTTTCGCCGCCGCATAGGGGTTGCGCATGGCCGGAATGTAGACCGTGGTGACGAACTTCAGCCGCGTCGTCACCTGGGCGAGCGCACCGACGAGCACCCACGGGTCGGGCCAGTCGGTGAACGGCTGCCACCGACGTTGTCCGTCCTTGGTGTACGGGTAGGGCGTCTGCAGCGTCTCCAGGTTGACGACGTGGTCGGGAATGCCCAGGCCGTCATAGCCCAGTTCATCTGCGGCTCTTGCAATTTCGATGATGTCCTGGGTGTTCAGGAAGGCGCTGCTGACGTAGAACTTCACTGCCCGTCCCGCGCCCACGCCGGTTCGATGAAGACCCCTTCAGATTCGACCGTTATTCCCTCGGAATCGGAGATAAATCCGCGCGCAAACACTTTTACACCTTCCCGACGATCGATCCAGGCTTCGGAGCGCAGCGGGCCCAACGGCGTGCCACGCAGGTATCGCACCGTGATCGTCCCGGTGAAACGCGCCTTGGACAGCCCTTCGCTGGCCGCCTCGCCGAGCATGTGGTCGAGCACCAGGGCACTGACGCCGCCGTGCACCAGCTTCGGCGGCCCTTCGTAGGCCGCGCCGAGCACGAACTCGGCGCGGCACCGTCCGCTGCCGTCGTGGTGTACGACGAGCGGCGGCGCGATCGGATTACACACGCCCACAACGGCATTGCCCAGCGGCAGCGGACGCCCGTCGACGCGGTAGCTCACCCCGAGGGGCCGGGTGCGTTGCCGCAGCGAGCGGGTGACCGTCTCGATCGCGGCCCGGGCCTGGGCGACGGTGTCCTCGTCGACCTCGGTGCGCACGGTCACGTCGAGGAGGTCGCGGACGGCATCGGCGAGCGGAGCGTATATGGCCGTCACCCGGTCAGCTTCGGACGCGCTCAACAGCTCGAACAGCGCTCCGAGCGCGCCGGCATCTTGGGTCAACTTCCGAACACCTTGCGCACCACAGCTTTTGCCCGCCTCGTCACTCGAAGGTAGTTGTCCAGGAACTCCCCGCCGTCGTCGTTGTGCCAACCGGCGGCGACCGCGACCGCGTTGAGCTGACGCCCCGGCCCGGGCAGCTGATCGGTGGGCTTGCCGCGGACCAGGACCAGCGCGTTGCGGGCCCGGGTCGCCGTCAGCCACGCCTGCCGTAGCAGATCGACCTCGTCCTGGGCCACCAACCCGTTTTCGGCGATGACGTCCAGGGACTCCAGCGTCGAGGTGTTGTGCAGCGCCGGGATCTCGTGCGCATGTCGCAGCTGCAGCAGCTGCACCGTCCATTCGATGTCGGCCAGTCCCCCGCGCCCCAGCTTGGTGTGGGTGTTGGGGTCGGCGCCGCGCGGCAACCGCTCGGACTCGATGCGCGCCTTGATGCGGCGGATCTCGTGCACGGCCTCGGCCGAGACGCCATCGGGCGGATAACGGGTCTTGTCGACCATCTCCAGGAAGCGGCGGCCCAGCTCCAGGTCGCCGGCCACGGCGTGCGCCCGCAGCAGCGCCTGGATTTCCCACGGCTGCGCCCATTGCGCGTAGTAGGCCTCGTAGGAGGCCAGCGTGCGCACCAGGGGGCCGTTACGCCCCTCCGGCCGCAGATTGGCGTCGACCTCCAGCGGAGGATCAACGCTGGGCTGGCCCAACTCTTTTCGGACCTGCTCGGCGATCATGTTGGCCCACTTCACCGCCTGTGCATCCGTGGCGCCGTCGGCCGTCTCGCAGACGAACATCACGTCGGCATCCGAGCCGTAACCGAGCTCGGCGCCGCCGAGCCGGCCCATCCCGATGACCGCGATCGCCGCCGGGGCGCGGCCGTCCTCGAGAAGGTGCGCCCGGATCGTCGCATCCAGAGCCGCTTGCAGCACGGCCACCCAGATCGAGGTCAGGGCCGCGCACACGTCGGTGACCTCGAGCATGCCCAGCAGATCGGCGGAGCCGACGCGGGCCAGCTCGCGACGGCGCAGGGTACGCGCGGCGGCGATGGCCCGGACCGGATCGGCGTGGCGGCCGGCCGAGGCGACCAGTGCCCGGGCCACCGCGGCCGGCTCGGCCTCCAGCAGCATGGGACCCGACGGGCGGTCGCCGTAATTCTGGATGACTTCCGGTGCGCGCATCAGCAGGTCGGGCACGTAGGCCGACGTGCCCAGCACGTGCATGAGCCGCTTGCCCACGGTCGGCTTGTCGCGCAGCGTCGCCAGGTACCAGCTCTGTGAGGCCAGCGCTTCGCTGAGCCGTCGGTAGGCCAGCAGCCCGGTGTCCGGGTCGGGGGCGTAGGACAGCCAGTCCAGGAGTCGCGGCAGCAGCACCGACTGCACCCGGCCGCGGCGGCCACTCTGGTTGACCAGCGCCGACATGTGCTTCAGTGCCGTCTGCGGGCCTTCGTAGCCCAGTGCCGCCAGCTGACGTTCCGCGGCTTCCGAGGTCATTCGGCCGCCGACGAGATCGAGGCCGGCGTGGCCCACCGATTCCAGCAGCGGCTGGTAGAACAACTTGGAGTGCAGCCGGGACACCCGGACGTTCTGGTGTTTGAGTTCCTCGCGCAACACACCGGCCGCATCGTGGCGGCCGTCGGGTCGGATGTGCGCGGCGCGCGCCAGCCAGCGCACCGCCTCTTCGTCGTCCGGCTCGGGCAGCAGATGGGTGCGCTTGAGCCGCTGCAGCTGGAGCCGATGCTCGAGCAGGCGCAGGAACTCGTAGGAGGCGATCATGTTCGCCGCGTCTTCGCGCCCGATGTAGCCGCCCTGACCCAACGCGGTCAGAGCGTCGACAGTCGAAGCCACGTGCAACGACTCGTCACCGCGTCCATGCACCAGCTGCAGCAGTTGGGCGGCGAACTCCACATCGCGCAGGCCACCACTGCCCAGTTTGAGTTCACGGCCGCGGATGTCGGCGGGCACCAGTTGCTCCACCCGCCGCCGCATGGCCTGCACCTCGGGGACGAAATCCGCACGCTCGCAGGCGGTCCACACCATCGGCGTCAACGCCTCGAGGTAGCGCTGCCCGAGTTCGGCGTCGCCGACCGCGGCGCGGGCCTTCATCAGCGCCTGGAACTCCCACGTCTTGGCCCAGCGCTGGTAGTAGGCGACGTGCGATTCGACTGTGCGGACCAGCTCCCCATGGCGTCCCTCCGGGCGCAGCGCGGCGTCCACCTCGAAGAACGCCGAGGACGCCAGCCGCATCATCTCGCTGGCCACCCGGGTGGTGATCGCGTCGGCGCGCTCGCCGACGAAGATCACGTCGACGTCGCTGACGTAGTTCAGTTCCCGCGCACCGCATTTGCCCATCGCGATCACCGCCAGTCGCGGCGGGGTGCGGTCGCCGCACACCGAGTCCTCGGCCACCCGCAGTGCCGCGGCCAGCGCGGCGTCCGCGGTGTCGGCCAACTGGGCGCCGACGGTGACGAACGGCAGCACCGGCTCATCCTCGACGGTCGGCGCCAGATCGAGTGCGGCCAGCACCAGCAGCTGGTCGCGGTAGACCGCGCGAAGTTGGTGCACGATGGTGCCCGGCGCACCCGAGCATTCCTCGACGCAACGCATGAACGTCTGTTGGAGTTGCTCGTGGGTAGGCAATCTGACGTTGCCCCGCAACAACTTCCACGAGTGGGGGTTGGCGATCAGGTGATCACCGAGCGCCAGTGAGGAACCCAGTACGGCGAACAGCCGACCGCGCAGGCCGCGTTCGGCGAGCAGCGCCGCGCTCAGCTCACCCCAGTCGGTGTCGGGATTCTCCGACAACCGGACCAGCGCGCGCAGTGCTGCGTCGGCGTCCGGGGCGCGCGACAGCGACCAGAGCAGGTCGATGTGCGCCTGGTCGTCGTGCTTGTCCCAGCCCAGCTGCGCCAACCGGTCGCCCGCCGGGGGATCCATCAAGCCCAGCCGGCCGACGCTGGGCAGCTTGGGTCGCTGCGTGGCGGGCCTGGTCACGTCATGCGCCCACGTCGCATCGCGAAGCGATGAGGAAGAGTGGCGCCCACGGCATTGACGGTAGCGCAAGCGCTCCGGCGCAGCGGGCGCCCGGGTTACAGCGACAGGTAGGAGCGCAACTCGAACGGGGTGACGTGACTGCGGTAGTTCTCCCACTCGGTGCGCTTGTTGCGCAGGAAGAAGTCGAAAACGTGCTCGCCCAAGGCCTCTGCCACCAGTTCCGAGGACTCCATGGCACGCAACGCGTTGTCCAGACTCGACGGCAACTCGCGGTAGCCCATGGTGCGGCGTTCCTCGGGTGTCAGGTCCCAGACATTGTCCTCTGCCTGCGGGCCCAGCACGTAACCCTTCTCCACCCCGCGCAGCCCGGCGGCCAACAGCACCGCAAACGTCAGGTACGGATTGCACGCCGAATCGGGGCTGCGCACCTCGATGCGCCGTGACGAGGTCTTGTGCGGTGTGTACATCGGAACCCGAACCAGAGCGGAGCGGTTGGCCGCACCCCAGGATGCCGCGGTCGGCGCCTCGCCGCCGTGCACCAGCCGCTTGTAGGAGTTGACCCACTGATTGGTGACGGCGCTGATCTCCGAGGCGTGCTCGAGGATCCCGGCGATGAAGGACTTGCCGACCTCCGACAACTGCAGCGGGTCGTCGTCGCTGTGGAAGGCGTTGACGTCACCCTCGAACAGGCTCATGTGGGTGTGCATCGCCGAACCCGGGTGCTGTCCGAACGGCTTGGGCATGAAGGTGGCGCGCACGCCCTCGTTCAGCGCGACTTCCTTCATGATGTAGCGGAAGGTCATCACGTTGTCGGCCATGGACAGCGCGTCGGCGAACCGCAGGTCGATCTCTTGCTGTCCCGGCGCGCCTTCGTGGTGGCTGAACTCGACCGAGATGCCCATGAATTCCAGCGCCTCGATGGCGTGGCGGCGAAACTTCGACGCTGACTCGTGCACCGCCAGGTCGAAGTAGCCCGCATTGTCGATCGGAACAGGCTCGGAACCGTCCTCGGCCCCCGGCTTGAGCAGGAAGAACTCGATCTCAGGGTGCACATAGCAGGAGAAGCCGAGGTCGTTGGCCTTCTGCAGCTGGCGCCGCAGCACGTGGCGCGGGTCGGCCCAGGACGCTGAGCCGTCCGGCATGGTGATGTCGCAGAACATCCGCGCCGAGTGGTGGTGGCCGGCCTTGGTGGCCCAGGGCAGCACCTGGAACGTCGACGGATCGGGGTGCGCGACGGTATCGGATTCCGAAACCCGGGCGAAGCCCTCGATGGACGACCCGTCGAAGCCGATGCCTTCTTCGAATGCGCCCTCCAGCTCAGCCGGCGCGATCGCGACCGACTTCAGGAACCCGAGCACGTCGGTGAACCACAGCCGGACGAAACGGATGTCGCGCTCTTCCAGCGTGCGGAGGACGAACTCCTTCTGCCGATCCATACCCGCACCCTAGGCACGATCTGTTAAATCAATGTTACGGATGCTTAGCCAGACTGGGGCCAGGCACGTTGCGATGCTCATGCCTGGCACCGCAGGTTGGCCGGCGGCAGCGTCAGGTCCACGAAATAGCGCACGATCGCGGTGTCCACGCACTGGTTGCCGTCGAAGGTGACGGTGTGTTGGGTTCCGTCGAAGGACACCAGCGAGCCGCCCAACTGCCGGGCCAGGTCCACCCCGGCCTGATACGGAGTGGCCGGGTCGTGGGTGGTAGAGACGACGACAACCTTGCCCGGCGGGGCCGGTGCGGCGGCATGTGGCGTCGACGTCGCCGGGACCGGCCACAGCGCGCAGATGTCGCGCGGGGCGGCACCGGTGAACTGCCCGTAGCTCAGGAACGGCGCCACCTGCCGGATCCGCTGATCGGCGGAAACCCAGGACGCGGCGTCCGTCGGCGTGGGCGCGTCGACGCATCGAATCGCGTTGAACGCATCCTGCCCGTTGTCGTAATGACCCTGTTTGTCGCGCCCGTTGTAGTCGTCGGCCAGCAACAGCAGGTCGCCCGCGTCGGTGCCACGCTGCAATCCGAGCAGCCCGCTGGTCAGGTACTTCCAGTGCTGCGGCGTGTACAGCGCGTTGATGGTGCCGGTGGTCGCGTCGGCATAGCTCAGGCCGCGTGGGTCCGAAGTCTTGCCCGGCCTGGTCACCAGCGGGTCGATCAGGCTGTGGTAGCGAGCGATCCACTGAGCCGGGTCGGTGCCCAGCGGGCAGCCCGTCGACTTGGCGCAGTCGGCGGCGTAGTCGTTGAAGGCGGTCTGAAAGCCCGCCATCTGATTGACCGTCTCGTCGATCGGACCGATCGTCGGGTCGATGGCCCCGTCGAGCACCATGGCCCGCACGTGGGGCGCGAACCGCTCGATGTAGGCGGTTCCCAACTCGGTGCCGTAGCTGTATCCGAGGTAGTTGATCTGCTCGTCGCCCAGCGCCTGACGGATCATGTCCATGTCACGCGCAGCCGATGCGGTGCCGGTGTTGGCCAGGAAGGGCAGCCCCATCCGCTCGGCGCAATGCTGGGCCAGCTCGCGGTACACCTGCTCGATGTGAGCCACGCCGGCCGGGCTGTAATCGACCATCGGGTCGCGCCGATAGGCGTCGAACTCGGCGTCCGAGCGGCACCGCAGAGCCGGTGTCGAATGACCCACGCCGCGCGGGTCGAATCCCACCAGGTCGAAGTGACGGCTGATCTCGCTGTCCTTGAGATCGGGCGCCATCCCGGCCACCATGTCGACCGCCGAAGCCCCCGGCCCACCGGGGTTGACCAACAGCGAACCGATCCGCTGGCCGGTGGCCGGAACACGGATCACGGCCAACTTCGCCTGTGCGCCAGTAGGTTTGTCGTAATCGACCAGCACCGACACCGTCGCACAGCGGGCGGTGGGAATGTCGGCGGTATCGCTGACGAAACCATTGCAGGGGCCCCAGGTCTGTGGCGTCGCGACGGACGCCGCAGGCACCTGGGTCTGCCCGGTGCCAGTGTCGGGTTCGGGGGTCGCGGCGGCGAGCGGAGGTGCCGCCGACTGCATGAGCACCAGTCCCGACGACAACAGCGCCGAGCTCACCAGTCTCAGGCGCAACATGGCGGAAATCGTCTCATTTACCAATACCGCAGTTGGACGCGGAATGATCACGCCTTGGTCTCTAATCGATACGGCCGGGCGCGTCGCGACGAGTGTGGATCTCCCGACGGACGCGCCGGGCCGTCGCGAGGTTCACGCTCGGCAGTCAGCAGGTTGCGCCGCTGGGCGGTGTGGCCCCATCGATCAGGTAGGCCGTGATGTAGTCGTCGACGCAGCTGTCGCCCTGGAAAACCACGGTGTGCTGGGTTCCGTTGTAGGTCAGCAGCGAGCCGCCCAGTTCTCTGGCCAGGTCCACCCCTGCCTGGTACGGCGTGGCCGGGTCGTGGCTGGTCGATACGACGACGGTCGGGGCCAGCCCGGGCGCGGAGACGACATGGGGCCGGCTGGTCGGCGGCACCGGCCAGAACGCGCAGGTACCCAGCGGCGCGTCACCGGTGAATTTGCCGTAGCTCATGAACGGTGCCAGCTCACGGGATCGGCGGTCTTCATCGATGATCTTCGCGCGGTCGGTAACCGGTGGCTGGTCAACGCAATTGATCGCCACGCGCGCGTCGGTCGAGTTGTTGTAGTGCCCCTTGGCGTCACGGCGCATGTACATGTCGGCCAGCGCGAGCATGGTGTCGCCGCGGCGTTCGTCGGCCAGTTCCTTGAGCCCGTCGGTCAGGTGATGCCAAAGATTGGGCGAGTACAGCGCCATGATCGTGCCGACGATGGCATCGCTGTAGCTCAGGCCGCGCGGGTCCTTGGTCTTCGCCGGCCTGCTCACCGCGAGGTTGTCCGGGTCTACCAGCGGGTCGACCAGGCTGTGGTAGACCTCGACGGCCTTGTTCGGATCGTTGCCCAGCGGACAGCCCGAATCTTTGGCGCAGTCGGCGGCGTAGTCGTTGAACGCGTCCTGAAATCCCTTGGCCTGCCGTAGATCCGCCTCGATCGGGTCGGCGTTCGGGTCCACCGCACCGTCCAGGATCATCGACCGCACGTTCTTGGGGAAGGCCTCCGCGTAGGCCGACCCGATCCGGGTTCCGTACGAGTAGCCGAGATAGGTCAGTTTCGCATCACCCAGGGCCTGACGGATCGCGTCCAGATCCTTGGCGACGTTCACGGTCCCGACATTGGCCAGGAAATTCTTGCCCATCTTGTCGACACAGCGCTGCACGAACTGCTTGGTCTCGTTCTCGATGCGTTCCACGCCCGCCCGGCTGTAGTCCACCTGCGGTTCGGCACGCAGCCGGTCGTTGTCGGCGTCGGAGTTGCACCAGATCGCCGGCCGGGAACCGGACACCCCGCGCGGGTCGAAGCCCACCAGGTCGAACCGTTCGTGGACCCGCTTGGGCAGGCTCTGGAATACGCCCAGCGCGGCCTCGATGCCGGACTCGCCCGGGCCGCCGGGGTTGATGACCAAGGAGCCGATCTTGTCACCGCTGGCCGGGAACCGGATCATCGCCAGCGACGCGGTGCCGGCGTCGGGGTGTTCGTAGTCGACGGGCACGGCGAGCTTGCCGCACATGGCGTGGCCGGGAATCTTGGCGTTCGGATTCGAGCTGCGGCAGGGCGTCCAGACCACCGGCTGTCCCAGCCGTGGTTCGGCCATGTGCGCCCGCCCGGCGACCACCCGCACACAACCCGCCGCAACCAGCACCACGACAGACAGCGCGGTCCAAATCAGCAGGGTGCGCGCGAAATTGCCGCGGCGAGACAGGCACATGGCACCATATCGTGCCAGAGCGCACATAAGACGCTGGTGAGCGGCCGATTGCCGGGCCGCAATCTCGCGCCGGTCCGAGCTTCAGGCTTCGGCGCCGCCGACCTCAGGCGGTGCACATCGCGGGTAATGCCGAGATGGTCGTGATTGGGTGCCCTCCAGCTTTCAACGACTCCGGAGCGAGGCACCGTGGCGAACCACACGGTGCATCTGAGCGCACGAGATGGCAGACTGGATTGGTCAATCGAACCCGGGGACCCAGGGAAGGGCCACGAGGATCGACCCGACCATCACCAAGGGACAATGATGTCTGAGTACGTTTACGGTTCGAGCCCTGCCGCCGCTTCAGCCGCTGGGGCGCCACGCCCCAAGATTCGCACTCATCACCTGCAGAAGTGGAAGGCCGAAGGCCACAAGTGGGGCATGCTCACGGCCTACGACTACTCCACTGCGCGGGTGTTCGACGATGCGGGCATTCCGGTGCTGCTGGTGGGAGACTCAGCGGCCAACGTCGTCTACGGCTACGACACCACCGTGCCGATCTCGATCGACGAGCTGATCCCGCTGGTCCGAGGCGTGGTCCGAGGCGCCCCTCACGCATTGGTCGTCGCCGACCTGCCCTTCGGCAGCTATGAAGCGGGCCCGTCGGCTGCACTGGCCGCCGCCACCCGGTTCATGAAGGAAGGCGGCGCGCATGCCGTGAAGCTCGAAGGCGGCGAGCGGGTTGCCGATCAGATCGCGTGCCTGAGCGCGGCCGGCATCCCGGTCATGGCGCACATCGGTTTCACCCCGCAGAGCGTCAACACCCTCGGCGGTTTCAAGGTGCAGGGACGCGGCGACGCCGCCGAGCAGACCGTCGCCGACGCCATCGCCGTCGCCGAAGCCGGTGCGTTCGCCGTGGTGATGGAGATGGTGCCGGCCGAACTGGCCACCCAGATCACCGGCAAGCTCACCATCCCGACGGTCGGGATCGGCGCCGGCCCCAACTGCGACGGACAGGTTCTGGTCTGGCAGGACATGGCCGGCATGAGCGGCGGCAAGACCGCGCGCTTCGTCAAGCGGTTCGCCGACGTGGGCGGTGAACTCGGGCGTGCGGCAAGGCAATACGCCGAGGAAGTGGCCACCGGCGCCTTCCCCGCCGAGGAACACTGCTTCTAGCTACGGCGCGGGGGCCGGCGCCCCGCACCGGGCGCGAAAGTCCGCAATCGGCTGCCGGATGTTCTGCAGTTCGGCGTGCGTCTGCGGGTTGGCGTCCATGTACTGCTGGAGTTGCTGACGCATGTCCTCTCGCGGCTGACCCTTCAGACCGGTGAAGAACTCATTGACGTCGGGGTGGGCAAACAGGTACGCCGAGGTCGCCGCTGCCACACCGGCCGAGATTCCGGCCAAGTCGGCCGCGGTGCAGTTCGGCGGCGCCGGGTCGGGGTCCGCCCATGCAGACCCCGAGGCGCCGAGAAGCATTGCGCCGCTTATCCCGCCAACGGCAATCGCGCCGGCTACCACTCGGAATTTGAACATAGACAGCTCCTTCTTCGTTCCGACCGGTGTCCGCAAACGCGGTACCACTTCGGACACGATAGGTGTTGGCGCCGACCCGTCGATGCGAACATGCCGTAAGCGGCTCCGTAACCTCGGTGTGGCACTCTATGGGTGCCTGTCGTTGGACGCTGGCGGACGTTCCGGATCCGCAGCGACACGCTCTCACGGAGAAGAAGATGCCTGCTAAAGCGCCGAAGACGGCGCGACATCTCGAAGTCGAGCGCAAGTTCGACGTGGTCGAGTCGACGGTGTCGCCCTCGTTCGAGGGCATCGCGGCAGTGGCCCGCGTCGACACATCCCCGATTCAGGAGCTCGACGCGGTCTATTTCGACACCCCGAAGCAGGATCTGGCGCGCAACCGGATCACCCTGCGGCGCCGCACCGGCGGTCATGACGCCGGATGGCACTTGAAGTTGCCTGCCGGAGCGGACTCGCGCACTGAGGTGCATGCCCCGATCGACGCGTCCGACGACGCCGCCACCGTGCCGGCCGAACTGTTGGACGTGGTGCTCGCCATCGTCCGCGACCGCCCCGTCGAACCGGTCGCACGCATCACCACCCGCCGCGAAAGCCAGATCCTCTACGACGCGGACGACACGGCGCTGGCCGAGTTCTCCAACGACCACGTCACCGCGTGGTCGGCGGCCAACGGCTCTGCTCCCGCCGAGCAGCAGTGGCGCGAGTGGGAGCTCGAAATATTGGGCACCGACGCCGAAACGGCCAAGGCGAAAGACCGGAACGCCAGCCACGAGCTGCTGAACCGGCTGAGCAATCGGCTGCTGGACGCGGGTGCCTCACCCGCGGGCCACGGATCGAAGCTGGCCCGGGTGCTGGAGTCGACCAGCCCGGCCAAGCAGACCGCGGCTGCCGCGCCGCCGTCCGACCCGGTACATCGCGCGGTGGCCCAGCAGGTCGAGGAACTGCTGACCTGGGACCGCGCCGTGCGCGCCGACGCCTATGACGCCGTCCATCAGCTGCGGGTCACCATCCGCAAGATCCGCAGCCTGCTCAAAGACTCCCAGGATTCGTTCGGATTGGTCGATGGCGCATGGGTTCTCGACGAATTGCGTGAGCTGGCCGGGGTCCTGGGTGTGGCGCGCGACGCCGAGGTGCTCGCCGAGCGTTACCAGCGTCAATTGAGCCGGTTGGATCCCGATCTGGTTCGTGGGCCGGTCAGCGAACGTCTCGTTAATGGTGCCCAGCGGCGCTACCAGCTCGGTCATCGGCGCTCGTTGGCCGCCATGCGGTCCAAGCGGTACTTCCGACTGCTCGACGCACTCGATGCGATGGTGGCCGAGCCACCGGCCGTGACCGCGTTCGGCCAGGAGCCCCGTCCGGTGACTATCGATGCGGCCTACCGGCGCGTCCACAAAGCCGCCAAGGCCGCCAAGGCCGCCGAAGTCGCGCAAGCCGACCACGCCGACGAGGCCCTGCACGTGATCCGCAAACGCGCCAAGCGGCTGCGCTACACCGCCGCGGCCACCGGGGTGGACAAAGTTGCCCAGCAAGCCAAGGCCATTCAGACGTTGCTCGGCGAACACCAAGACAGCGTGGTCAGCCGTGAACATTTGCTGGCTCAGGCTCAAGCCGCTCATCTGGCCGGGGAGGACACCTTCACCTACGGTCTGCTCTACCAGCAGGAGAGCGACCTCGCCGAAAACAGCCGGGAGCAGTTGGATTCCGTGCTGCGCAAGCTCGACAAGGCGGTGCGCCGCAGCCGGCGCTGAGCCTATTCGGCTACCGCGCGGAGGAGTTAGGGCTGCAGCCGGAATCTGTTTCTCGGCGTCGACCATCCCTTTGGACGCCGTTGCGGTGCCTTCAGCCGTCTACCCGAATCCCCGATAGTGGCGCCACCCCGGCAACGCAATTCGTTCTCAATCCACTACCCCTCATCAATTCGAGATGAATTGGTGAAGAAAACGTTGACTGATACTGCGTTCGAGAGTGAAGATCTCATCATTTAAATTGTCACGTCAGCCGCGTGGAGTCGCAATCACACCGAAGGAGATTAGGATGCGCACCGATCCTCGTAGTGTCGTGCTCGCCTGCTGCGGCGCGTTGGTGGTGGTCATGTCGGCGGTAGCCGGCGTGAATGTGGCTCTGCCGGACATCGCGGTAGACCGAGGCGCAAGCGCGACCGATTTGACCTGGATCGCCGACGCATACACCGTCGCGTTGGCGGCACTGGTATTACCGGCCGGCGCCATCGGTGACGACTTCGGCCGCCGGCGGACGCTGATCGGCGGCACATTGGTGTTCGGGCTGGCCAATGCGTGGGCAGCGGCCGCAGGGTCACCGTCCGCCATCATCCTTGCCCGCGTCGTCATGGGCATAGGCGCGGCGTTCATCATGCCCAGCACGCTGTCGACCATCACTTCAGTGGTCCACCCCGATCACAAGAGCCGCGCCGTGGGCATCTGGACCGGATTCGCCAGCGTCGGATCGATCATGGGCCTCATGCTCAGTGGCTATCTGATGGAGCATTACACTTGGCGGGCCACCTTCATCGGCACCGCGGCGATGGCCGCCGTATCGCTGATTGTCATCGCGTTGCTGGTGCCTAACACAAGAAGCGGAGAAGAGCCCGCACCGGACCTGCCGGGTGGCGGTTTGAGCGCGATCGCCATCGGCACTTTGATATACGGCATCATTGAAGGCGCCGACCAGGGATGGACACACTCGACCGTGATCGTCGCGTTCGTTACGGCCTTGGTGGCAATCATTCTCTTCGTATTGCACGAGCTGCGCACGGCACGCCCCATGCTGGACCCACGCCTGTTCACCGACAGCGGCTTCAGTTCGGGCACAGCCGCGTTGGTCATTCAGTTCCTGGGCACCTTCGGCTTCTTCTTCGTTGGGCTGCAATACATCCAGCTGATGCTCGGCTATGCACCGCTCAAGTCGTCGTTGGCGATGTTGCCGATGGCCGCCGTGGTTCTTCCGGTTTCCGCAATTGCACCGAAACTTGCCTTGCGACTTGGCAATCGAGTGGTCATCGTCGCGGGACTGAGTTGCATGGTGGCCGGTTTCATGCTGCTGGCCCGGCTCGACAGTGGCTCCACATACTCGAATCTGTTGGTCGGAATGCTGATCTTCAGCGGTGGCCTTGCCTTATCCGCCACTCCCGCCACCAACATCATCGTCGACTCGCTGCCGCCGGAAAAGCAAGGTGTCGCCTCCGCGATGAATGACGTCACTCGTGAGCTCGGGGCGGCACTCGGGATCGCGCTACTCGGTTCGCTGTTCAGCGCAGGATACCGAGACGCTCTCAAGCTGCCTGCCGCAGTGCCCCAGCAAGCCGCCGGCACGATCCGGGAATCCCCCGCCGCGGGCATGCATGTCGCCGCCGACCCACAACTCGGCGCGCTCGGTCCAAGCGTTAACGACGCGGTGCGCGACGCCTTTGTCACCGGCCTCTCGCACGCCTTCATCGGGGGTGCGGCCATTACCGGCCTGACTCTAATTCTGTTGGTGCTCTTCCCGATACCGCGCCGAGGACGGCACCGCAAGGCGCGCCGCTTGCCCGCACCGCCCAATCCGTCGTGGTGGCTACCGTTGCTGCGCGGACAGCTTCAAAAGATTCCAACACCTGCAAAATCGACTACGTGACGTTGAGCGGAGCAGTGCGATGTCTTTTGTGAGCACAGCACCTGAGCTCATTTCGGCAGCGGCGACGCGGCTGGTCGATCTCGGGTCAACGCTTAGTGCGGCCAATGCAGCCGCTGCGGCGCGGACCACCGAAGTGGCCGCAGCGGGTGCTGACGAAATCTCCGCGGCGATCGCGGCATTCTTCGAGTCGCACGGCCAGAGCTATCAGACCCTCAACGCCCACGCGGACTGGTTCCATCAACAGTTCGTTCAGGCGTTGGACGCAGGCGCGACGTCGTACGCCCAGGCCGAATCGACCAGCAACTCGATCCTGGAAGGTTCCGTCAACGCGGTGAACTCCCGAACGCAGGCCCTGCTGGGTCGGCCGCTGATTGGCAACGGCGCCAATGGAGCACCGGGACACGACGGAGGAGACGGCGGTCTCCTGTACGGCAACGGTGGCGCGGGCGGGTCCGGTACCAGCCAACATCCGACGGGGGGGCATGGTGGGTCTGCAGGGCTGATCGGCAATGGCGGGCCCGGCGGTTCCGGGGCCGACACCGGAGCCGGCGGCCGAGGCGGCACCGGAGGGTTGTTGTTCGGCAATGGCGGTGCCGGTGGTTCCGGCGGGTCTGGCGCGGCCAACGGCAACGCCGGGTCCGGAGGGAACGGCGGTGACGCCGGGTTGATCGGCAACGGCGGCCCCGCCGGATCCGGGGGCAACGGCACCAATGGACTCGATGCCGGTGGCGACGGGGCACCGGGCGGCAACGGCGGGCATGCCGGCCTGTGGTTCGGCAGCGGCGGCCCGGCAGGAGCCGGCGGCAACGGGGGTAACGCCCCCAACGGCAGTGCCGGCAACGGCGCCCCAGGCGGCAACGGTGGCGACACCGGGTGGATCGGCAACGGCGGCCCCGCCGGAGCCGGCGGCAACGGCGGCAACGGACAGACGGCCGGGCATGGCGCGGCGGGTGGTGCCGGCGCGAACAGCGGCCTGTTGATCGGCAACGGCGGGCCGGCGGGAGCCGGCGGCAACGGCGGCAACAGCACGAGCGGTAGCGGTGGCAACGGATCGCCCGGCGGCAACGGCGGATTGGCCGGACTCTGGTACGGCAACGGTGGCCCGGCCGGAGCCGGCGGCAACGGCGGCAGCAGCGCAACCGGCCTCGGCGGCAACGGCGCGGCGGGCGGTAGCGGCGGCGCCGCCGGGTTAATCGGAAACGGCGGCCCGGGTGGGGCCGGCGGCAACGGCGGCAACAGCGCAACCGACGAAGGCGGCAACGGCGCCGCCGGCGGCCAAGGCGGGCAAAGCGGACTGCTGATCGGGGACGACGGGCCCAACGGTTCCGACGGCAACAACGGCAGCAGCGGCTAGCCAGCCAGGGTTGTCGAGAGCATGAGGCGGACGAGTTGGCCTGTAAGCCGGAAACCGGCTCTCGGCATTTTTCCAGTTCACCACGGTTTGGTGCTACTAGTGGCAAGTAGCAGCTAGCTGTTTGACTTTGCAGTTCAGCGCCTATATTCCGGCCCACCTCATGCTGCCACCAGTGGGTGCAGAGGGGTGCTGTGCGTAGCGTCTGCGTAGTGTTGATACCTGCTCTGCGTTCGATCCGCCACACAAATGCGCAAGCGACCTCGGCAGGGCAAGCGCCTGGGCTGCGGGGCCACCCACCCGGCACGAGCCGCGCTCCGGTGTGACCGATAGTGCATCAGTGTGACTGGTAAACCGCCCAGACAACCCGCTCCCCGCGCCGAATAGGTCCGCCTACCTCTTCTGTGGCCTGTTCGTTTGTAAACTCGGCAGGAACGTTCGCGTGACCTCACATAGCGTTGCTGACGGACATAGCAAGGGGAAGCCCCGGATGCAGACATCCAGCGGTTACGGACGAAACGCTCCGGCTCAAGCCGGTGTCTCCGGCGGCACGAAGCTGTTCAGCGTCGACAAAGACCAGATCAAGCACCCCGACCGGGTTCGCGAACTCGCGGAGGTGTACACCCACTACCGCGAAGTGACAGCCATGCTCGACATGGTGCCGGACATGTTTCCGACCGCTGACGACCCTGCTAACCACGACCGTACGTTCCTGGAACCGGCGTGTGGGCACGGCAACTTCCTGGTGGAAATCCTCCGGCGCAAACTCCGCACCGTCACGCACGAACGGTACGGAACCGGCGACCGCTACGAACACCGCATCCTCCGGTGCCTGGCATCCGTCTACGGCATCGACATCGACCCCGGGAACGTTGAGGACTCGCGGCGACGAATGCTCGCCGTGATTGCCGCCCACGTAGGTGATGACCCCTCCTCCCGCTCCGGAAATTTCTGGTCCGCTGTGGACGCGATACTTACGACCAACATCGTGCGGGCAGACACCCTCGCCGATGCTCAAGTCATCGAACTGGTCTCGTACAAACCCGGAAACGACTGCACATTCATCCGCGAGTGGTCGACCCTAGACGAGCCGGAGGCGGATTCTCAACTGAATCTGTTCTCCGCGCTGCCGGGGGAACGGCAGCGAGACGAGGTGCCGGTGCATTATTCGGAGCTAGCCGCTAATCCGAAACCTTTGGCGGCAAAGCGGAGGAAACGATGACGGGGGTCTTGCATCGAAGATTCGGCAATCATGTGCCAGACATCCTGGACTGTCTTGCGCAATTGTCCAACGACGAGGTACCTACACCGCCGCGCATCGCGCGGGAGATGCTGAACTTGCTGCCCGCCGAGGTTTGGTCCAACCCGGACTACAAGTGGCTTGATCCGTTCAGCAAGTCCGGCGTCTATCTCCGGGAGGTGGCGGCGCGACTTCTCGAAGGATTGTCCCAATGGGAGCCAGACTTTGGCATGCGCCGCGAGCACATTTTTCGAAACATGCTCTACGGGACGGCGATCACCACGATGACTGGGATGATTGCCCGGCGCTCGCTGTACTGCGCTCGCGATGCCTCCTCGGAGATGTCGGTCGTAAGATTCGAAGACCCTAACGGCAATCTGCCCTTCATCCCCTCCGAACACACCTGGTCCGGCAACACATGCGCCGTATGTGGCGGTCCCCGCTCCCTCGAGCGTGAAGGACGCGAGAACTACGCCTACGCGTTCATCCACGGCGCGTATCCCACCGAGGAGATGAAAGACATGAAGTTCGATGTGATTCTCGGGAACCCGCCGTACCAAATCGACAGTGACGGCAACACCCGCACCCGCGCCGTCTATCAGTTGTTCGTGGAACGTGCAATCGACATGCAGCCCAAGCATGTTCTGATGATTACACCGTCGCGTTGGTTCGCTGGAGGACTCGGTTTAGACAGCTTCAGAGCGCGGATGTTGTCTGACTCGCAGATCGCCCAGATCGTCGACTACCCCCTGTCGAAGGACTGCTTTCCCGGCGTCAAGATTCGCGGTGGGGTGAGTTACTTCCTCTGGACCAACGGACATACCGGTGGCTGTACCGTCCGCACCGGACGCGGATCCGAGGTCGGCCCTCCGATGGTCCGCAAACTCGACGCCTACGACGTTTTCGTTCGATTCAATGAGGGTGTCGGAATCGTCGAGAAGGTTCGCGCCAAGAAAGAGCCGACGATGGACCAGCGGGTCTCGTCACTTAGACCCTTCGGGATCTGGGCGAGGTTCCGGGACTACGTGCCGCAAGACACCCCAGGTGCTATCGCTTTGCACATCATGGGACGCAAGGTTGAGTGGACGCACGAGGAGGCGGTCACTGCCTCCCAAGACCTCGTGCCAAAGTACAAGACCTTAATGCACCGTGCCTACGGCGAAGACCACGATGGCCCCTACTCCGTGGTTGCGAATCCGTTTGTCGCCGGACCGAACTCGGCCTGCACCGACACCTATCTGGTCATGGGATCATTCGACACAGAGAACGAAGCGCGGAACCTCGCCGGGTTCTTGCGGACAAAGTTCGCCCGCTTCCTCATATGGCTGCGCATGAACACCCAGGACATCCGCAAGGACCTGTTCGCATTCGTCCCTGATCTGGACTGGAAGCAGCCGTGGACGGACGCCGAACTCTACGCAAGGTACGGGCTAACCGACGAAGAAATCGGCGTCATCGAGTACCAAATCCGAGAGATGAAGACGCCGGATGCGGGAGCGCCGGCCGACGACCCCGGCGAGAACGTGACAGAGGACGATGAGTGACCACGGTCGACGAGGCGTCACTGCCTTCGGACGAAATCGAGACGGTCGGCTCCGCTGCCATTCCGCGCCGTATCTACGCCTATACGTTGCCAGGCAAGGACTCTCAACAGTGGGAGCGCAACGTGGGGGCGACCCAAGTCAGCGGCACCGGTCTCATCAAGGTCGGTGACACGACCAAGACCGACGTACACGAGCGCATCAAACAGCAACTGGGGACCGCATACCCGAAACTCAAGGGCGTCACACTGCTGCTGGACACCGAGGCGCAGCGAACAGACGGCACCCCGTTCCGAGACCACGATGTCCACCGCGCACTGGTGGCAAAGGGCATCCGCAAGGACGCGGAATGGTTCGAGGCAACCGTCGACGAGGTGCAAGCCGCCATAGTCGCGGTCCGCAACGGCAAGCCATACGACGGCACCCGAACCGCAGATTTCGGGATGCGACCTGAGCAGGAAGAGGCCGTTGCCCTCACCGCCGGGTATTTCCGTTCCCACGCCGCCGACGGCAAAGCACCACGGTTCCTCTGGAACGCAAAGATGCGCTTTGGGAAGACGTTTACCACCTACCAGCTTGCTCGCGAGATGGGGTGGAAGAAAGTTCTGGTGCTCACCTACAAACCCGTCGTTCAGATGGCGTGGAAAGAAGACCTCCTCACCCACACCGACTTCGAGGGTTGGCGGTTCGTGGACCGGGAGTCCACACCCGAGGACCGTGACGCGGCCGCCGGTACTCCGGAACCGGTGGTGTGGTTCGCTTCGCTTCAAGACCTGCGGGGCAAGGACGCTGGCGGAAACATCAAGAAGCACAACGAGTCCGTCCACCGGATCGAGTGGGATTGCATCGTATTGGACGAGTACCACTTCGGTGCATGGCGGGACTCCTCTCGCGAACTGTACGACCCCACAGAGGCGGAAATCGCCGAGGCAGAAGAACCCGATGAGTCGATCACTGAGGACGATATCGGCCTGAGTAGCTGCCACTACCTCTATTTGTCGGGAACACCGTTCCGCGCCATCACCAACGGAGAGTTTACCGAGGACCAGATATTCAACTGGACCTACACCGACGAGCAGCGAGAGAAAGAGCACTGGGACGACGCCCAAGGCGCGAACCCGTATATCGACCTGCCGGGTATGCAGATCTTCTCCTACGACATCGGCGGCGATGCCGAGGAGTGGGCAGAGGATGGGGAGTTCAACGGCTTCAGCCTTAACGAATATTTCAAAGCAAGAAAAATCGACCCGACGAGCAAGACGACGGCTCCCGGCTCCTACATGTTCGAGGACGATGACCGGGTCCATGAGTTCCTAGAGATGCTCCGGGGCACTCTGCCAGACCAGATGAAGATCCAGATCATCGCGGGGCAGAAGCCACCGTTCCCATATCAAGCAGCGGTGTTCGCTAACGCCATCACACACTCGGTCTGGTACTTGAATGACGTGGCCGCGTGCTTCGCCATGCGCGACGCACTACAGAAGCATCCTTACTTCTCAACTTTCGAGATTGTCGTGGCAGCAGGGACGGGGGTTGGTACGGGTGCCGCTGCCAAGCCTCCGGTCGATGCGGCCATTGCTAAGGCAATCAAGGACGGGACCGGCTCCATCAGCCTGACCTGCGGCAAGCTTATGACGGGAGTCACGATCCGCGAGTGGGGCGCGATCCTCATGCTGCGGTCACTCAAATCGCCGGAGACCTACTTCCAGGCGGCTTTCCGGGTGCAGTCGCCATGGTCGAAACGGCTACCGGACGGCACTGTAGAGGTGCTCAAAGACCCGGTATGCGTGTTCGAGTTCGACCCCAACCGTGCGCTGACACTCGTCGGGGAGTACGGCATGCGGTTGGGTGCTCTTGGCGACCTAACGCCCCAGGAAGCCATCGAGCAACTTCTTAATTACCTCCCGATCTTCGCCTTCGCCGGCGGGGTTATGACCGAGCTGAACGCGGCAGACGTACTGAACTGGGCGACAACGGGAATAGGTGCCACCGCTCTAGCGCAAAGGTGGAACTCCCCGCTGCTAGTCAATATCAACGAGCAAACGCTCACCAAGCTATTGGACTATCCGGACTTGTTGGAAGCACTCGGGAAGATCGAAGACTTCCGCAACCTCGCCCAAACCGCCGAGCAGATCATCACCTCATCCAAGCTACTCAAGAAGGCGAAGCGGGAGAATGACAACAAGCTCAACAAGGAGCAAAAAAAGGAGCAGACCGAGACGGCAAAGCGGCGCAAGGAGATCCGCGAGAAGCTTCAGAAGCTGCTCGCCAAGATTCCCGTATTCATGTACGTCACGCAGATTCGAGAACAGGCTCTCAAGGACATCATCCTGGGTGTAGACGGTCCCCTTTTCGAACGCGTTACCGGGCTGACTGTCGAAGACTTCAAGCTGCTCAACCAGATCGGAGTGTTCAACCCGATTCATATGAACGCTGCGATCTACCAGTTCAAGGCGTTCGAGGACTCGAGCCTCGAATACGCCGACGATCCGAGCGCACCGCACAAGCAGCGTCCCATTGGGTTGTGGGACACGGTGATGCAGCCGGGGGACACCATCGAAGATGTTCTCGAGCGGGCTGCCCGTGACAATCCGACTCCTGAGAAGACACGGCCTACTGCGAAAGCCAAAAAGAAGCGGACGCGGAAACGGAAGAAAAAGAAGTAGTCGTCCCACATCGCCGGGCAGATCTACCCGCGAGCAGCGTCCCGGACTCGCTGCGCTTCTGGACTATGCACGCGAGGGTGACGCCATCGTCGTTGTCGGCATCGACCGCCTCGGCCGCAATGCGGCTGCGGTTATGACGACCATTAGGGAACTTGGCGAGCGTGGGATTTGCCTGCGGCCCCTGTTCGAAGGTATCGACACCTCGAAAGCGGCAGGCCAGATAGTAGCGGAAGTTTCGACGAGTCTTGCCGAGCTTGCATTGGAACTGGGACGAAAGCGACCAGCCACATCGCGAGAAGCCCCTCGCGCGCGAGGACAGTCCGTTGGACGCCCGAAGCACTTGACGAAGCGAAGACCGCCTTAGCTTGCCGGATGCACGCCGCCGGCGAAAGTGCCTCGACGATTGCCGCTGCGCTCGGCGTATCCCGAGCCACCATCTACCGTGTCCTCAACGAGCAGCAGATTTGAGGGCTCAACTTCATCCGCGATTGATGACCCCAGACAGACCCTCGTTAACATCTGATGATGGCCTCCGGAGCGCAAGACCTCTCCGTCCGCAGTGAGAGCGTCCAGAGAATGTACGACCAATACCTGTCGGACCGTTTCCAAGTCAACCGACGGTACCAACGCAAGCTCGTTTGGAGTGTTGAGGAGAAGGAAAAACTCATCGACTCTATGTTTCGCGCTCTACCGTTGCCCTTGTTTCTCGTCGCGGAGTTGGTCGGCGACGGCACGTTTACATATGAATTAATTGACGGTTTACAGCGACTCAACGCCATCTTCGCATTTCTAGAGAACGAGTACTCGGTAGGTGGTTTCTACTTTGATCTTGACTCCTTAGCCGATACAAAGCTGCGCAAGGATGAAGGCAAGCTTGCCCAACGGCAGCCGATACTAAATCGCGAGCAGTCGACTGCGCTCGCTAACTACACGGTTGCGTTATCAGTGTTTCGCGCCGCCAATGAAGACAGCGTTGAAGAAGTCTTCCGACGAATAAACTCGGGTGGGCGACGCCTCTCCCGACAGTCTCTGCGGCAGGCCGGCACCATTTCATCAATCGCCGATTTGGTTCGCATCGTTTCCTCGCGAATCCGTGGCGACACTTCTCCGAGCGAATCTGTCCCACTAAGAAGAATGCCTCAGCTCAGTATTACCAATTATAACTTGGACTACGGCGTAAATGTTGACGAGATATTTTGGGTGATTAACGGAATTTTGCGTCGCGAAGATGTTCGCGAATCGCTCGATGAGCAACTGGTTCTCGACATATTACTCGACTGTTTAATCGAGCCCATACCTACTTCGGGCACGAGGATAAGGGATGACTATTACAACTATGGCGATCCAGACGTCGGCGTAAGTAAAGAGTCACTCGCGATAGCCAATGCAATTGAAACTGCCGGGGTCGACAACGTTGCCGACGCCTTCATGCGTGTTTACGACGAAATTAGGTCGGTGCTCGCAGCCAGCGGTCAAAAGTTTTCATTGCTTATCGCCGCCGGCAGTGGCGGCCGCGCTCCCCGTTACTATCACGGTGTATTCATGGCATTCTACGAATTGCTTGTCAAAGATCGGCTTAGAGTCAGGGATTATTCGGAAGTCGCCACTTCTTTAACGAACATCGGGTCTGGCTCAATGAACGTGCCAGGCGGTGGCGGCGACTGGACTGGGCTGACAAAGCGAACCACTATCAACGCCGTTAAGGGAATTATTCGAGGCGCTTTCGAAGGCCCAGTCGTTGGCGATAACTTGGCCGCATTCGGCTACGCAAGCCAGCTAGAAACTATTCTGAGCAACGCACTAGTAGAGCAGCAATTATTTGATTGCAAGCAGGGGCTGTACAACTTAGCGCCGACGCGAAGTTTCGATGAGGACAACTTCAAGAAGATTGCTAGGACAATGTCAGCGATGGCTAATGGAGGTAAACAAAAGGTCGGCTACGTAGCTATAGGAATTGCGGATACCGATGCAGATGTGCAGCGGATCGCTCAAGTCGACGGAATTACTGCTGTACTCTATCGCGGTTTTCGCGTCGTAGGGATTGGCCGTGAGGCTATCCTCCGAGGCGTTGAGTTAAACGATTACTGGCATTGGTTGATCCAAAAGCTTCCGTCCACCGGCCTGGACCCATCACTTGCGTCGGCCATAGCCAGCAGCGCAAGGCTTGTTCCGTACCATCAGCACGCTGTCGGCCTATTCAAGGTCGAGGCCGGCGTTAGTCCGAACTTCTTCGAAAGCAAAATTTACGAGCGCTCTGGCTCGGACACAGTCCTAGTCCCCAACGAACAGTATGTCCGCATATTCGACGCTTTCCGTTGAGCGGCGAAGCCGTGGGCGAACCGGCCGAGGCGGGTTGGCGGTACGGTCTAGTCGTAAGGGTCGACTTGCGTAGTAGCGTTAGGTGCTCATGTGGTTGAAAGTCCTGGTGACGGCGATTTCGAGGACGTTATCGAGCCTTCCGAAGATGACGACCTCGAGTTCCCAGAAGAGGTAGTAGAGTCGGCCGCTTACGGTGACGACGAACCGATGGCAACCCAGGAGATTTTGGAGCTACTCGACAATCAGGCAGCGATCCTGGTGACGACGAGCACCAACCGAGACGCAAAACCGGAGGATTACAACCGTAAGTACAAGCGTGGTCAGCGGGAGTTGAACGAAGCGCTCCAACATCTGGGTGTTGATGCTCCGTTTCCCTACGACGATCTATTCGAATGGCACGGCCACTGGTCAGGCGGGGAGCTTCCGTCATATCACTCGCGCCGACAGCACGTAAAAGACCTTGGCCGGCCGGCTCGAGACGCGCTTGAGAAAGTACTTGCGGGTGTCCAGCTCAACGATCCAGGCTCTACCGGGCAACCAACTTGGTCGGGGGTCGACGCCAGGATCGAGGCCGTCACAGCGAAGCTTCGCTCCGCTAAATCGCGTGACGACTTCCAAGACATTGGGCGCAGATGTCGCGAAATCTTGATTGATGCTGCCGAGCTGTTGGCCGACTCGTCGATGGTGCCCGAAAATTCTGAATCGCCAAAGAAGGCGGACGCCCAGCAATGGTTAGAGCTAATTCTGGATCACCATACCGGAGGAAGCGCGCGGAAGCGGTTTAGGGCACTCATCCGTCCGACCTGGGCACTCTCGCAGCAGGTTACGCACCAAGGCGACCGTGTCGAGACATATGCGGCAGCGCAAGCGACGATCCTCATCGTCCGCACCCTGCAACAACTCGGCTGAGACGCACAGGGAGATCTACCCGTTCAAAAATGTGGAGCACGAAATTCGCTCAGAACGAAGCCTCATTTCTGGTCGACGACGTGATTAGAAATCGTCGCAAATGGGGGTGGGGGGTATCCCCACCATACGATAAAGTCCGCCTCACACGGCCAGCGACGCCTCTCTCTCGGAGAATCAGCCTGCCGCAGATAGCAAAGCTTCTCTCCTACGCCTAGTGCTGGCTGCTACAAAAGTTGATTCTTCGAGTACCCTTCGGCTAAACCGGCTCGGCGGACAGCTACCTCGTTTACGGTTCCATCACCTTCAGTGAGCAGCTTGTCAACTTGCCCGTCGTACCATTTCTGACATGAAATCGCGCTGCCCCCATTTCGCTGCGACATGCGATTTTCCATGCTTCCAGGTTTCGATGAGCGTTCACCCTGAACCGACCGTTCACCCATCTTGACCTGCGGTGACAGCCATTGAACGGGCTGTTCACCCTGAACGGGTGTCGCGAACTCATAACGGGTGCCGCCGGATACCGAGACAGTGATGACACGACGGTCGTCAGCTAACTCCTCAAGAGCCTGCGGAAGCAGCTTGCGACGGTGCGGCTTCCCCATTGCCGAGTTCAGATCGCTGCGCGACGCGCTGCCACCTCCCTTGATCATCGTGGCAATGACGCTACTCTTCACCGACTCGACCGCGTGACGCTCTCGCGCCTCGTTACGGATCATGTCGCGCCGCCCGCTCTCGCGGATAGCGTTGTCCCGTAGCTCAGCCTCTCGCTCAAGCAGCATGTCGCGAGTCTGATTCGAAACCGTCATGATCGCAGCAGAAAGTTCCCAGTCCCATACGGTGACTTCGACCCGTTGGTGCATGATCGCGAGCAGAGCGGCAGCCTTGCAGCGCGTCAGCAGGGAGTGTCCGTCGAGTGGATCACCCTGACCGCGAACGCGGGCGAGAGCATTGTCCAGAATCGACTGTTCGATCTCTGGCACGTCGTAGATGATTTCGACGACACCATCGTCTCCGGGAGTCCAGAGCGGCGACGTCGTATTCAACGGCTCAGGTTGTGGGAATCTCCCGTCAGGAGTGGTCGGATCGTTCACGGGTGCCCAAAGGAATCGTTGGGGCGTTCCACCAGTCGTGTCTCTGAACAGAACTTGGGTATGACCTGGCTGGGCACCCACCGCAACACACGCCCGGTACGAATGCTCAGGGACGATTCGCCGCGAATCCTTAGTGGCGTTAGCCTGCCCTAGCTGTTCCCCCATTGCCAGACTCTTTAGTGTCGGCAGGAGAACACTTCCTTGCGCGCCGGTCAAGCCCGTAAGCGTGTCGATTTCCGGGATGTCAAAGATAATCGGGTCGATTTCAACTCCGGCCTTCTTCACGAACATTTCGGCAATGCCCTGACCGGAACCGACGGGCAGTATGCAAATGTCACGCGGCCATGCTAAGGTCGCCACTTTCATAGCAGCGCCCTTACCGTCCCCAGACCTGCCCACGAATGCGCCAAGCAAGTTAAGGCTGGCCCGGCCACCTCTAATTCCAGGCAACTGCACGTACGGAGGCACGCTGGCCGATACGCGGAGTAACACCCCGAAGAACACTGCCCAGGGTGCAACTACTCGGGCACGCGCCCATCCGTGAATCTTCTCCAACTGGTCACTACCAGAGTTCAGAAAGAACTCATCAATCTTGTTCATACTCGGTCTACGCTGCGAACATTGAGCCGAAGTGCTGCTCTATCTCTATACGTTTCCACACTCGCCTACGGCCAATTTTCGCGGACGGCGGCAATTGGCCTAGCCGTTCCCAATAGCGAATGGTGTCGATGCTCCGACCGCTGTATTTAGCGATACCGGCAGCGTCGATAAAGGGACTCTCAGACATGACTAGCTTTCTTTGTGGCAACAAAAACCCGCCGCCTTTAGGTACCCGCTCACTGGTTGAGCACTGGACGCTTGCGGAATCAACCGCCCAAGTTTCGTTGCATGTCTGAGTGCTGTGCGCGTCCACTTGGTGGCGATACGTTAGCACAGATGTTCGACCGGAGCGGGACAAAGACTCGGCGTGTCGGGTCTACTGCTGCGGTGTTGCTACATGAGCACTGAGTCGATCGCGTCCCGCGTCCGGTCGTCCGAATCAGGCCACAGGTGCGAATAGGTGTCCAACGTCTCCGCAGCAGACGCATGACCCAAACGGGCCTGCACCGTCTTGACAGACTCCCCGTACCGGATGAGCAGGCTTGCGTAGTAGTGCCGTAGCGAATGCAGGCCGCTCCGTGGCGATAACTTCGCAGCTCGCGCCGCCACGTTCCAGTGGTAACCAAACGACGAACGGGGAATAGGTTTGCCGCGCCATGTGAAAACCACGCCATCCGGGCCGGGCGCAAACTGTTCGAGATGTTCCCGTAGGGAGCCCACCACTACATCCGGCAGCGGTATCGTCCGATAGCTCGCCTTCGTCTTCAGCGGGCCGAACTGTAGGGGGTTTGGCCGGACAAGTTGCTGGTCGACCTTCACCGTGCCGCTACGGTCGCCGGGCCTCTCGGGCAGATGCAGCCGGTCTACAACCAGGCCGAAGCACTCCCCTTTCCGCATTCCGGTACCGGCGGCGAACGTCGCCAGCGCTTGCAGCTCAGCGGGCAACCTGCTCCGAAGGATCTCGAATTGTTCAGTCGTCGGCGGCACAACCTTCTTGGGTTCCGATTTCGGAAGCTTGGTGCCGTCGCACGGATTAGACCCAATGCACTTGTCGCGCAATGCATCGCGGAGGATGCCGTACACGATGCCGTGCAGAACCGCGACACTCGACGGTGCCAGCTCAACCCCGGCAATCCATGCCTGTATCTCACTCGGGAGAATGGCGGATATCGGGCGGTCACCGAGCACCGGGTAGGCGTGGAGTCGTAAGCGGCTCTCTACGTGCTCCGCTGAGCTGTCTCGGTGGACCTGGCGCTTGCGCCATGCCTCCGCGTAGTCGCGGAAGGTGACCTGACCCGCAGCGGGGTCGATGTAGCTGCCGGTGTGCAAGTCGGAATCGACTCGCCTTTTATGTGCGTCTGCGTCGGCGCGCTTCTCGTAGGACGCCGTGAGTTCCTTGCCGTTCGGATCGACCCACCGGCAGCGCCACCGCCTGCCTTTGCCGTGGAGCTTGGTACACACCGCGCTGCCAGGGGTTCTGAAATGGGTGCGGTCAGTGCACCACAGTGGCCCATCTGAGTTATCGGCGGGGTAGAACACCTGCTCACCCTTACGGGGTGCCCGGTGCCATTGATCCTCCACACCTGACCGCGCGGAACGTTTCATAAACGGATCGTACGCTGTCCTGCGTAGCACCTGCGTAGCAACAGGACTAGATGACCGAGTAATCCCTGGTGAAATGTCATATGCGGACGAGTTGGCCTGTAAGCCGGATTCTGTTCCCCACCGCCACGGCTTTAATCCACGGCGGCACGGCGGCGACCATCCATCTGGACACACCGTTGCCGGGTGCCTCGAGCGGCCCACCCGCAGACTCGGGCGAGCAACCCTCGAACGTCTGCGCGACCGCACTTTTGGTGCGGCCTTCTTGGCCTTGCTTCGGGTGGGGTTTGCCGAGCCACCCCGGTCACCCGGGATGCTGGTGCGCTCTTACCGCACCGTTTCACCCTTACCACCGCAATGGTGGCGGTCTGTTTTCTGTGGCACTTTCCCGCGAGTCACCTCGGATTGCTGTTAGCAATCACCCCGCTCTGTGAAGTCCGGACTTTCCTCGACCCGGCGACGAACCTCCGAAACGAAGGTCCGACTCGAGCCGCGGCCGCCCGGCCAACTCGTCCGCGACGAACACGGTACCCGTTGCACAGGGCACAGGCCAGGTCCGGTCTCTATCGTTGACTGCACGCAACGACGGGAGGCAGCCGAATGACCCGGTGGGACACGCGCGTGGACGCCGGTGATTGGGACGCCATCACGGCTGAACTCAACGACTACGGCGGCGCGTTGCTGCCGCGGCTGATCACGCCCGGCGAAGCAGCCCGGTTGCGGCAGCTGTACACCGATGACACCCTGTTCCGCAAGACAATCAACATGGCGCCCAAGCGCTATGGCGCGGGGCAGTACCGCTACTTCCACGCTCCCTATCCCGAGGCGATAGAACAACTCAAACAGGCGCTGTACCCGCGGCTGGTACCGATCGCCCGCGATTGGTGGGCCAAGCTGGGCCGGCCCGCCCCGTGGCCGGACAGCCTCGACGAGTGGCTCAGCGACTGCCACAGTGCGGGGCAGACCCGCTCGACCGCGCTGATGTTGCGCTACGCCGCCGACGACTGGAATGCACTGCATCAGGACCTCTACGGGGACTTGGTCTTTCCGCTTCAGGTGGTGATCAATCTCAGTGACCCGGGGGTGGACTACACCGGTGGCGAGTTCCTGCTCGTCGAACAGCGGTTCCGGGCCCAATCTCGTGGCACGGCAACGCAATTACCGCAAGGTCACGGCTACGTCTTCACCACTGGCGACCGGCCGGTGCGTTCGGTCCGCGGGTGGTCGGCCGCACCGGTGCGCCATGGCATTTCCACCGTGCGATCCGGCGAACGCTATGCGCTGGGCTTGATCTTCCACGACGCAACGTAGCTCGGTCACGCTCGGCGAACCGCTGCCGTCAAGTGCCGCAACACCCTTCGCGCCACCTCGATGTCAGCAGCCGAGATATCGCCGCTGATCGCCGGGCGGGCGGACGACGCGCGACTCGTGATGGAGGCCAGCGCGCGGCGTCCGGCAGGGCTCAGCGTCAGCAGTGGCGAGGCGCGGTGATCGGGGTTGGGCAGCCACTGCGCCAGTTCGTCGTCGACAAGGTTGTTGGCGATGCGTTGCACGCTCTGCCGGGAAACCCCGAGGCGGCGGGCAGCGCGGGGCACGGAAACGGGGGCCTCGGAAATTACGCTGAGCAGCTGCCAGCGGGCCTGGGTCTGGCCTGCGGTTCTTGCGACGGCCTCTCCGGACCGGCGCAGGGCGCCCGCCGCCTCGTAGATGTCGGCTACGAGCAAAGCGATGTCGTCGGCCATCCGGCTCCTTTTTGACAATTTGTTGTCAATTCAGCAATATGCTGCGCACGGCTTTCCCTACCTGGCCGAGGTGCTACGCCAGGCTGGGGTCAACCGGTATCACCACTCGATTCCGGCGGCCACCACCCTCTATCTCACCGACACCGGGCCCGTCGTCATGCAAGGCGATCCCCTGGTGCTCGGCATGGCCGACGTGGCGTCCTGGAACCGGGATGCCGTCGTCACCGCGATCCGCACCGATCAAGCCGGCAAGACCAGCTACCCACAGTTCGCCGGGGCCTGCTGGGAAGCCGGTGTGGTGCACTACGAGGTTGACCTGCTGGGCCGCACCTTCACCTACGCGGGCGCCGCGGGCGAGCGCTACGTCGAGGAGTACCCCACTGTCGACGTCGGTGCTAATCAGAGATAGCCGGTCTGATTGACCAGGCGCACCGACGAGGCTCCGTCGGGATAAAACTCGGCAATGCTCAACGACGCCAGGTCCAGATGGAGCCGGTACAAGATCCCCGACCCCGCATCCAGCGCCATGCGCAGCATCGACTTGATCGGCGTGACATGGGAAACCACCAGGATGTTCGAGCCGGGGTGGGCGGCGACGATGCGATCGCGGCCGCGACGGACCCGCCGCAGCACGTCGTCGAAACTTTCACCACCCGGCGGCAACGCACCGGTGTCATACAGCCAGCGGCGGTGTAGCTCCGGGTCGCGCGCGGCGGCTTCGGAGAAGGTCAGGCCTTCCCATGCCCCGAAGTCGGTTTCGATGAAGTCCTCGTCCACGGTCACGTCCAGGCCCAATGCCCTGGCCGCCGTCGTCGCGGTGTCGTAGGCGCGCTGCAGCGGTGACGAGATCACCGCGGCGATGCCGCGACGCTGGGTCAGGTACCGTGCCGCCAAACCCGCTTGACGCCAACCGATTTCGTTCAGTGGCGGATTGCCCCGCCCGGAGTAGCGTCGTTGTGCCGAGAATTCCGTCTGCCCGTGCCGCAGTAACAGCAAGCGGGTCGGGGTGCCGCGCGCTCCGGTCCATCCCGGCCCCTTGTTGGAGTCGGCCGAGGTCTCCTCCATCGCCGCCTTGCGGGCGGAGTCGGTGACCGGCACGGGGACCTTGTCCACCCGTCGATCCGTCTGGGCCGCCGCATCCATCGCCTCGTTGGCCAGCCGGTCGGCGTAGGCGTTCTGCTCGCGCGGGATCCACGAGAAAGTGATCCGGCGGAATTGCGACGCGAGCGAACACGCCTGGGCGTGCAACTCCACCAGGTCGGGGTGCTTGACCCGCCACCGCCCCGACATCTGCTCGACCACCAGCTTGGAGTCCATCAGCACCGACACCTCGCCGGCCCCCAGGGTCAAGGCGTCGTCCAAGCCGGCTATCAGGCCGCGATATTCGGCGACGTTGTTGGTGGCGCGTCCGATGGCCTGCTTGCTCTCGGCCAGCACGGTCCTGCGGTCCGCGCTCCACACCACCGCTCCATACCCGGCGGGACCCGGGTTACCCCGCGACCCGCCATCGGCCTCGATGACGACTTTCACTGCCCAAAGTCCTTGACCCGCAACAGAATCGCACCGCACTCCGGGCAGCGCAGCACCTCGTCCTCGGCTGCGGCGGTGATGCGCGCCAACTCGCCGCGACCGATCTCGATCCGGCAGGCGCCGCACCGGTGTCCCTGCAACTGCCCGGCACCCGGCCCTCCCCCGGCGCGCAACCGTTCGTACAGCGCCGAGAGATCGGGGTTGAGCGCGGCACTCAGGGCTTCCCGTCGCGAGGACTGTTGGGCCCGGGTCGTTTCGAGATCCGCGAGAACGGCGTCGAGAGCCTGCTGCGCCTTGGCCAGCTCGCCCGCCAACTCGTCGGCGGTCCCCGACTCGACGGCCTGCTGTGCCTGCAATTCCTCGCGCCGCTCCATCAGCTCCAGTAGCGAGTCCTCCAGGCTGGCCTGCCGGCGTTGCAGGGTTTCCAGCTCATGCTGCAGGTCGGCCTGATGCTTGGCGTCGGTGGCACCCGAACTGAGCAACGACCGGTCCCGGTCCTCGCGCTTGCGCACCGCATCGATCTCGGCCTCGAAGCGTGCGATCTGTGCGTCCAAGTCCTCCAACGCAATTCGCACGGCGCCCAGCCGGTCGCCGGCGGCGGTATGCTCGCCGCGCACCCGTTCATACGCTGCGCGCTCGGCCAGGTGGCTGCTCCGATGAGCGAGCCGGGACAGCTCAGCATCCACCTTCGCCAGGTCCAGTAGCGAACGCTGCTGTGCTACATCGGCCTTCATCACTGGTCTCCAGCTCTCTTTCTCAGCACGGTGTTCTCAGGTTCCACGGGTCGGTGCGCAGCGTGGATACCCGCACCGGCAGCGATCCGAATCGGGACCTCAGCACCTCGGCCGCTTGCCCGCACCACGGGAACTCACTGGCCCAGTGCGCGACGTCGACGAGGGCCACCTCCGAGGCGCGGCGATGCTCGTCGGCGGGATGGTGCCGCAGATCGGCCGTGACGTAAGCCTGCACGTCCGCCGCGGCTACCGCACCCAGGAATGCATCCCCGGAGCCGCCGCACACCGCCACCCGGGTCACCGGCAGGTCCGGGTCACCGGCCGCCCGGACGCCCCAGGCCGTCTGCGGCAGGGCGGCGGCGACACGTGAGACGAAGTCGGACAGCGGCTCGGGCCGTGGCAGCGTGCCGATACGGCCCAGCCCGGTTCCGGCCGGGGGCGGCACCAGCGCAAAGATGTCGAACGCAGGCTCTTCGTAGGGATGCGCCGCGCGCATCGCTGCCAGGACGGCGGTCCGCGCCCGTGCGTGGGCGATCACCTCGACCCGGTCCTCAGTGACCTGCTCCACCGCGCCGACACTGCCGATCGCCGGCGAAGCACCCTCGTGCGGCAGGAACTGACCCGTGCCGGTGACGGTCCAGCTGCAGTGCGAATAGTCCCCGATATGTCCGGCACCGGCCGAAAAGACCGCTTCCCGCACCGCTTCCGCGTTCTCCACCGGCACGTAGATGACCCACTTGTCCAGATCGGAAACACTCGGCGAAGCGTCCAGGACGCCTTCGACGGTCAAGCCGAGAGCATGCGCCAATGCGTCGGAAACCCCCGGCGCCGCCGCGTCGGCATTGGTGTGGGCGGTGAACAGCGAGCGACCCGTGCGAATCAACCGGTGGATCAGCGCACCCTTGGGCGTGCTGGCCGCCACCGTGTCGACCCCACGCAACAGCAACGGGTGATGGGCCAGGAGTAGCCCGTTGTCGGGTACCTCGTCGACCACGGCTGCCGTCGCATCGACCGCGATGGTGACCGATTCCAGTTCGTCCGCGGGGTCGCCGCACACCAGACCCACCGAATCCCACGACTCGGCCAGCCGCGGGGGGTATGCCGCGTCCAGCACCTCAATGACATCGGCCAGCCGCACTTTCATCGCCGACTCCCGGCCAAAGCGATCGACTCGACCAACTCCGGCCACTCCGGACGCACCGCCGCCCGCAGGTAATGCTCGTCCAGGCCGACGAACGTATCACACCGCCTTACCGCAATCCCTTTGTCGCGCAATCGATTCCTGATCGACGCACCGTCGGCGCCGCGGAACAGCACGAAGGGGGCCCGGCCCTCGACCACCTCGAGTCCCACCGACTCCAAACCGGCCACCATCGCCGCGCGCAGCTGCACCGAGCGGTCGGCCTCGGCGGCGGCCTCGGCGACGGCCTGCGGCGTACAGCAGGCGGCGATGGCGGCAAGCTGCAACGTGCCCACCGGCCAGTGCGCACGCTGTGCGGTCAGCCGGGCCAACAGCTTCGGCGCGCCGAGCGCATAGCCCACGCGCAGCCCGGCCAGCCCCCACGTCTTGGTCAAGCTGCGCAGCACCAGCACGTCGGGCGGCGCGTCACCGGCAAGTGAGTGCGGCTCGCCGGGAATCGAGTCGGCAAAGGCCTCGTCTACCACGACGATCCGTCCGGGCCGGCGCAGTCCGAGCACCTGCTCACGCGTGTGCAGCACCGACGTCGGGTTGGTCGGGTTGCCGATCACGACCAGGTCCGCCCCGTCGGGCACATCCGCCGCGTGCAGGGTGAACGGGGGCTGCAGGACGACGTGGTGCAGCGGGATCCCGGCCGCGTGCAGCGCCGCCTCCGGTTCGGTGAAGCAAGGCGCAATGACCGCCGCCAGCCGCGGACGCAGGTTGCTCAGCAACGCGAAACCCTCGGCCGCGCCGGCCAGCGCCAACACCTCGTCGCCGGCCCGGCGGTGGCGCGCGGCCACCGTTTCCTGCGCGTGGTGCACGTCGGCGGCGCTCGGGTAGTGAGCCAGATCCGGCAGTCGCGCGCTCAACAGCTGTACCAGCCACGACGGCGGTTGTGCGCGACGGACGTTGACGGCGAAGTCCAGCATCCCCGGCAGGACGTCTTGATCACCGTGATATCGCGCGCGCGCAACACGACTCGGTGTGCTCGGATCAAGACCCGCCATCACAGAAACACTAGTGCGCGCATGCCTATGTCAGACATCCGGCGGGCCACTCGCCCGGCCGCCTACGGGATGAGGCTCTCGATATCTTGGATGTTGATCAAGACGGCTTCCCCCGCGGTGAGGCCGCCGAGCAGGGCCGCCATCGACAGCAGAGCGATGTTGGCCGCAATCGGATCACCGATCGCGTTGATCACGTTGCCCTGTGCCAGTGCTCCGACGATCAGGCTGAGGTCGTACGCGGGCAGGCTTACCAGGACCGACGTGGCGATATCGGCGGCCGGAAGCAGCAGCCCGTAATTCGTCGACGCGATCGATGCCACCACGTTGGCGATGTTGATCGGCGTCGGCGGGACCTTGGGCGGCGCGGGCGGAATGATCGAGCCCAGGGGGTGCGGTTGCGGTGCTGCGCCCAGCAGCAACGGCTGCGGCGACGTCGCTCCCGGTAGTTCGGTGAGGAAGTCCTGCACGCCCTGCTGGGTGCCCGCCGCCAGTGCGTTGACGACAGTCTCCGGGCTGACCGGCGGGAAGAGCCCGAACGGCGTCGGCACGTTCGCCGGGCCGGTGGAGTACCCGTACGCGGGGTGCCCGTAGCCCAGGTTGACGATTACCCGCAAATCGGGTTGCACCAGGGCGGCCAACGGCTTTCCTACGACGGGAATAGCGCGCACCGGGTCCAGCAGGGGCAGGTTCGGCGTCGGAATGATCTTGTAGGTGGTCATCGTCGGCCCCTCGGTCGGCAACGTGATCGAGGCGTCCACCTGCTCCGGAGTGAGTTGCGCGTAGCCGAAATGCACCGTCCCGACACCGGCGAAGGCGTTGAGGACCGAGACGAAATTCAGCGGGTACTGGGGAAAGTCGGCGAACCCGTCGTATTCGCGGGTGTATATCGTCGTGGGATAGACGTTGTCGGGGGTGGCCCCGTAGAAGTTCAGGCCCAGCGCGGGCAGGGTCAACCCCGCGAAACGCTGGAAGATACCGCCGTTGGGATTCATCAGATTGCCGATCAGCACGAAGTCCAGGTCGGCTGGGCTGGGGGCGCCCGTGCCCAGGGCGGCGAGATCGCGCATTACCAGTGAGGCGACCACCGCGCTCTGGGAGTAGCCGAACACCGTGACGTGGTTGCCGGCGGCGAGTTGCTCTCTGATGCCGGCCTCGAGGATGCCGACCCCTTGGCGCACCGAGGTGTCCAGCAGCAGGCTTCGGACGCCGGTCACCGGATACAACTGTTCGGGTGTGAACAGCGCCTGGGGGACGGCGGTCGGCTGGGTGCGCCCGATGAACAGCGTGGTGACGGCGTCCAGGTAGCTCTGCGGCGGCAGCGGGTCACCCGTGCCCCCCATGACCAGTGCCACGGCGGGGCCCGCGGTCGCAGACAGCGCTGCCGCGCCGGCGGTTTCGGCCTGCTGGTAGGTGGCCGCCGCCGAGGCCAGTGACCGCGCGAACTGTTCGTGGAAGGCCACTGCCCGCAGCAGCAGGGCTTCACACTCTTGTGCATAGCCGCTGAACAACCTCGCGGCCGCGGTCGACACTTCGTCGGCGGCGGCCGCCACCAGGTCGGTGGTAGGCCCGGCCGCGGCGGCGTTGGCCTGGCCGATCGCCGAGCCGATCCCCGACACGTCCAGGGCAGCGGCCTGCATCGACTGCGGTTGTATGGCCAGAAGCGTCACCGGCCGTCCCTCCCTGCTTTGCCCGGGCGACTGCAGTCAAGCTAAGGCCAACCCGGCCCCGGCTGTCCGGCGTTTGGCCCAATCACATGCCGCAAGTCCGCTTGCGGAACGATCGACGACAATATGACCGTGACGAGTTCCAAGGCGGCCGAGGGACCGCAGCTGGTGATCTTCGACCTCGACGGCACCTTGACCGATTCGGCGGTCGGCATCGTGGCCAGCTTCCGGCATGCCCTCACCCACATCGGTGCGGCGATCCCTGAGGGGGATCTGGCCGCCCGGATTGTGGGCCCGCCGATGGACGAGACCTTTCACGCCATGGAGCTGGACGGGCGCGCCGACGAGGCATTCGCCGCGTTCCGGGCCGAGTACGGCAGCCGGGGCTGGGCGATGAACAGCCTTTTCGACGGCATCGCGCCGCTGCTGGCCGATCTGCAGGCCGCCCGCGTTCGTTTGGCGGTGGCGACCTCCAAGCTGGAACCCACGGCCCGGCGCATCCTCGCCCACTTCGACCTCGACCAGTATTTCGAGGTGATCGCCGGTGCCTGCCCGGACGGCACCCGCAAGTCCAAGACCGAGGTGTTGGCGCACGCGCTGACACAACTGGAGCCGCTACCCGAGCGCGTGCTCATGGTCGGCGACCGCAGTCACGACGTCCATGGAGCGGCCGCACACGGCATCGACACGGTAGTGGTCGGCTGGGGCTACGGGCGGGGCGACTTCGCCGAACCGATCACATTGACCGGGGTGACCCACGTCGAGACGATCGACGAGCTGCGGAGGGCATTAGGTGTCTGATCCACGGCTGCATGTGACGTTTGTCTGCTCGGGCAACATCTGCCGGTCGCCGATGGCCGAGAAGATGTTCGCTCACCAGATTTCCGAACGCGGTCTCGGCGATGTCGTGCGCGTCACCAGTGCCGGCACCGGCAACTGGCACGCCGGCGAAGGGGCCGACGTGCGGGCCAGACGGGTACTGCGCGACCATGGCTACCCCACCGGGCACCGCGCGGCCCAGGTAGATGGCGACCACTTGTCGGCGGATCTTGTGATCGCCCTGGGGCGCAACCATCAGCGGCTGCTACGGGAACTGGGGGTCGAGGACAGCCGCCTGCGCATGCTGCGTTCGTTCGACCCCCGTTCGGGCGCGCACACCCCAGACGTCGAAGACCCGTATTACGGCGACCACAGCGACTTCGAGACCGCTTTCGTCGTCATCGAGGCGGCGCTGCCGGGTCTGCACGAGTGGGTCGACCAGAGACTCGCCCAGAACGGGTCCGGCTGATGACCCGGCGCTTGGCTTTCCTGCTGCGACCGGGCTGGGTGGCGCTGATCCTGGTGTGCGTCGCGTTCACCTACCTGTGCTTCACGGTGCTGGCGCCGTGGCAGTTGGGCAAGAACACCAAGACCTCGCGAGAGAACCAGCAGATCACCGATTCCCTGAACACGCCGCCAGTAGCACTGAAAACGCTTCTCCCGCATCAGGATTCATCGGCCGCGGGAGCGCAGTGGCGCCAGGTCACCGCCACCGGCCACTACCTGCCGGAGGTGCGAGTGTTGGCCCGGCTGCGCGTGGTGGACGGTGATCAGGCCTTCGAGGTGCTGATGCCGTTCGTCGTCGACGACGGGCCCACCGTGCTGGTCGACCGGGGCTACGTGCGGCCCGAGCAGGGTTCCCACGTTCCGCCGATCCCGCCCGCGCCCACCCAGACGGTGACCGTCACCGCGCGCCTGCGCGACTCCGAGCCGGTGGTGCAGGGCAAGGAACCGTTCACCAGAGATGGCTACCAGCAGGTGTATTCGGTGAGCACCGAACAGGTCGCGGCGTTGACCGGGGTGCCGCTGGCCGGGTCCTATCTGCAGTTGGTGGAGAACCAGCCAGGTGGACTCGGCGTCATCGGAGTACCGCACCTGGACGCGGGACCATATCTCTCCTACGGCATCCAGTGGGTGTTGTTCGGCGTGCTGGCACCGATAGCGCTGGGCTATTTCGTCTACTCCGAGCTTCGCGCCCGGCGCCGCGACAAGCAGCAGGCGCCGCCCTCCACCGACGAGAAGCCGCCGGCGGTGACGGTGGCGGACAAGCTCGCCGACCGCTATGGCCGCCGCCGTTAGCCCTGACGCCGTCGACCCATGGCCGCGCGGGCCAGAGCCACCGCCGCAACCGCACCCGCCTGCACCACCCGCGACAGCGTTACCGCGCGCCGCAGATCGGCCACCGTGGGTGGCCGGCCGTCGCCCAGCGTCGCTCGGATCTGCAACTCGTGGCGGTACTGAGTGGGGCCGCCGAGTCGCACACCCAGCGCGCCCGCGAACGCGGCCTCCACGACGCCGGCGTTGGGGCTGGGATGCCGGCCGGCGTCGCGCCGCCATGCCCGCACCGCGCCGGCGGGCGATCCACCGATCAATGGCGCGCAGGCCACCACCAGCCCGGCCGTCACCCGCGCGCCGACGTAGTTCGCCAGATCATCCAATCGTGCTGCGGCCCAACCGAATCGGAGATAACGCGGCGATCGGTAGCCGACCATGGCATCGAGCGTGTTGATCGCGCGGTACCCCAGCACCGCGGGCGCCCCGCCGACTGCGGCCCACAACAGGGGTGCCACGTGCGCATCGGAGGTGTTCTCCGCCACCGATTCCAGCGCCGCGCGCGTCAGACCTGCCTCGTCGAGCGCGGCCGGATCGCGTCCGCACAATTCCGGCAGCAATCGTCGTGCACCGTCGATGTCACCGCCGTCCAGCAACCCGACCATGCGACTGCCGATGCGGGCCAGCGATGTCCCGCCCAGCGACACCCAGGTCGCCGCCGCGGTGGCCGCGACTTCTCCGGCCCGACGGTGCAGGGCCGCGCCGAGCAGCAAGACCAGGCCGACGAGCAGGCCGGCGTGCGCCGCACCCGCGGCCCTGCTGTCGCGGTAGGCGACCCGTTCGATCGTTGCTGCCGCCGTCCCGAACAGCGCGACGGGATGGCCGCGCTTCGGGTCGGCCAGCGTGAGGTCGGCCAGATACCCGGCGAGGACGCCGAGCAGTCGGGGCTGCGGCGTCACGAACACCCCGGCAGCGTCTCACACCGGCGCTAGATCACCACTACGACGATGAGCAGCGTGACGAGGGTGACGAACTGCGCGGCAAGCATCCACCACATCTCCGGGATGGAGTTGTACGCGACCTGCGAGCGCCCGATTCGGAACGGATTCGGCAACTTGCCCGCCGACTTATCGGCGTGGCCCGACGGCGGTTCGATCGACATGTGTCCAACATGCCCGTTTTTAGCCTGCCTAATCTCCGTCCGCGGTGAACTCGATCACACTCGCCCGACCACCCGGGCGTGGTGTACTCGATGACATGAGGCAGGATCCGCAATGAAGCGGCCGGTCAGCAGGGTCGCCGACCTGTTGAACCCCGCGGCTGTGTTGTTGCCGGCCGCGAATGTGATCATGCAGCTGTCGCGGCCGGGCGTCGGTTACGGCGTGCTGGAAAGCCCGGTGGACAGCGGCAACGTCTACAAGCACCCGTTCAAGCGGGCCCGGACCACGGGCACCTACCTGGCGGCGGCCACCATCGGCACGGACTCCGACCGCGCCGTGATCCGCAAAGCCGTCGACAGCGTGCACCGTCAGGTCCGGTCGACCCCGTCGAGCCCGGTGCCGTATCACGCTTTCGACCCCGCGTTGCAGCTGTGGGTGGCCGCCTGCCTGTACCGCTACTACGTCGAGCAACACGAGTTCCTGCACGGACCGCTCGACGACGCGGCGGCGGACGCCGTCTACCAGGACGCCAAGCGGCTGGGTACGACGTTGCAGGTGCCCGAGCAGCTGTGGCCGTCGGACCGGTTTGCTTTCGACGAGTACTGGAAGCGGTCCCTGGACGAACTGCGGATCGACCCGCCGGTGCGCGAGCACTTGCGGGGGGTGGCGTCGATGGCGTTCCTGCCCTGGCCGCTGCGGGCACTGGCCGGACCGTTCAATCTGTTTGCGACGACGGGCTTCCTGGGGCCGGAGTTTCGGGCGATGATGCGGCTGGACTGGTCGGAGTCCCAACAGGCCCGGTTCGAGTTGCTGCTCTCGGCGCTGCGGGTCGCCGACCGGCTGATCCCGCACCGGGCCTGGCTGCTCGGCTATCACATTTACCTGTGGGACATGAGGTTTCGCGCACGCCGCGGTTGGCGGGTGGTCTGACACCCGCTTGCTCCGGCACCCTCTTGCGCCGAGAGTGAAATCCCCGACACCCGCCCGGCGTGTCGCGTCGTCCGATTCACACTCGGCAACCAAGGCACCCGGCGGAAACGGCGACGCACTCAGCGCACGGTCGCGAAAAACTTGCGCACATCGGCGACGAACAACTCCGGTTGCTCGAAGGCGGCGAAGTGCCCGCCGCGGGGCATGGTCGTCCAGTGGGTGATGTTGAAGTTCGGCTCACACCAGCGACGCGGCGCGCGCAGGATCTCCTTCGGGAAAGACGCTATCCCGGTGGGCAATTCGACGCGGGTGGTATCACCCCACTTCTTGAAGCTCTCCCAGTACAGACGCGCTGAGGACGCCGCGGTTGCGGTTACCCAGTACATCATCACGTTGTCCAGCAACTCATCTCGAGTGAGCACGTTCTCGGGGTGTCCGTCGCAGTCCATCCAGGCCCCGAACTTCTCGACGATCCAGGCCATTTGACCCACCGGCGAATCGACCAGCCCGTAGCCCACCGTCTGCGGCCGCGTCGACTGCTGCTTGGAATATCCGGTGCCGTTCTTGCGGTGTTCGGCCAGCGCGGCCAGCGCCGCCTGCTCCTCCGCCGTCGGATTGGCCATCGTCTCCGCGGTGGGCATGCCCAGCGGCATGTTCAGGTGGATCGCCGCGCAGTTAGCGCCCCCCGGACCGCCGTTGCGGCCGATCTGGCTGGTGACGGCCGAGCCCCAGTCACCACCCTGGGCGCCATAGCGGTTGTAGCCCAGGCGCGCCATCAGCTCATCCCACACCAGCGCGATCTTCTCCACCCCCCACCCGGTGCGGCCCGGTTTCCCGGAGAACCCGTAGCCCGGCAGCGACGGGCACACCACATGGAAGGCGTCCTCGGCGCGGCCGCCGTGGGCGGTCGGGTCGGCCAACGGTTCGATCACTTTGTGAAACTCGACGATCGAACCAGGCCAGCCGTGGGTGATCAGTAGCGGGAAGGCATCGTCGTGCGGCGAGCGCTGGTGGATGAAGTGGATATCCAGGCCGTCGAACTGGTCGACGAATTGGTCGAAGCGGTTCAACGCCCCCTCGCGCGCCCGCCAGTCGTAACCGTTGGCCCAGTACGCGGCGAGGTCCTGGGTGTAGCGCAGCGGTATGCCCTGGCTCCAGTCGTCCACGCATTCGGCTTCCGGCCACCGGGTGCGCGTCAACCGCGCGCGCAGATCGTCGAGAACGTCGTCGGCAACGTCGATGCGAAACGGCTTCACCCGTTCGACCCTACTTCTGCGTCGCGTCCTTGATCAGGGTGCTGATCTGCTCGAGCAGTTCACGCATGTCGGCGCGCATGGCATCCACCGCGGCATACAGGTCGGCCTTGGTCGCCGGCTGCTGGTCCGACGACAAGGGCCGTACCGGTGGCCCCGCTTTCTGGCGTGCCGCGCTGTCGCTCTGAGAACCAGATAGGTCGCTCACATCGTTGAGCGTGCCATACCCGGTCAAACACGTCCAAAAAGGGCGCGCCCGGCTGTGCGTCACCGACGCCGGAAGCATCGGGGGCAGGGGCCGCCCAACTGCGGATAGTCTGGTCTGAGCCCGCGCGTGCGCGCGGATGGCGGCAATCTGAAGGAACGAAGATGCCCAACAGCCGATTGGACCGATCGGCGGCGGCGACCAGGCCCGGTCACGATGGCCGATCCACTCTGGCCGATCTGGCTCCCGGTCGGGGCGCCGATATCGTCGCGTTCGATTCCGCCATTCCGGCCGATGTGGCGATCCGGCTGCGCCACTTGGGGTTTCGGCCCGGTGTCCGCGTCACCAAATTGCGCACCGCCCCCATGGGCGATCCCTCGGTGTACCGGCTCCTCGGCTATGACACCTGCCTGAGGCGAACCGAAGCGGCTCACATCGAGATCGCCGAACCGTCATGACTGCGTCCTGCCACGGCGACGGTGGCGCCGTCTCCGCCCCGGTGGGCCTGCCCCGAACGGCCCTGATCGGCAGCCCCAACGCCGGCAAGACCACCGTGTTCAACCACCTCACCGGGATGCGGGCGCGCACCGGCAACTATCCCGGCGTCACCGTGGCCCGCCGGGTGGGAACGGGCCGCTTCCGGTGCGGAGACGAGACGAAGACGTTCCTCGTCGAGGACCTTCCGGGGTGCTACAGCCTGCACCCGGTCAGCCCCGACGAGCAGGTGGTCGCCGACCTGCTGCGCGGGGAGTTGCCCGATATCCCGGCGCCGGACGCGCTCGCCGTGGTGGTCGATGTGACCGTGCTCGAGCGGTCCCTGTCCCTGGTGGCGCAGGTACTCGCGCTGGGCAGGCCGACCATGGTGGTCCTCTCCATGGGCGACGAGCTGGCAGCGCGCGGCGGACGGCTCGACACCGAGCGCTTCGCCGCGGCGCTCGGGGTGCCGGTGGTGGGAGTCATCGGCAGCCGCGGCAAGGGATTCGAACCGCTGCGGGCACTGTTGGCCTCGCCCGCGACCTGGCCCCGCGTGGCCATCCCACCACCGTCCGACGACGCCGAGTACCGCAGCTGGATCGCTTCGATACTGAATTCCGGCCGCTACCGGGCGCCCGAACCCGACCATCGCAGCACCCGAATCGACCGCGTCCTGTTGCACCCCGTATGGGGGACGCTGGCCTTCATTGCGGTGATGTTCGGGTTCTTCCAGATCATCTTCACCGTCGCGGCGCCGCTGCAGGACGCGATCGAGAAGTTCTTCAGCCGGCTCGGCAACCTGGTGGACGACAACGTTGCCAATGGCGCGGCGGCCGGCCTGATCGGTCACGGGGTCATCGGCGGCGTGGGCGCCGTGCTGGTCTTCATCCCGCAGATCGTGCTGATGTTCGTGCTGATCTCGCTGCTGGAGAACATCGGCTACATGACGCGCGCCGCTTTCCTGGTGGACCGCATCATGGCTACCACCGGGCTAGACGGACGAGCCTTCGTGGCGATGCTGTCCTCGCTGGCCTGCGCGGTGCCCGCGATCATGGCGACCCGCACAATTCCGTCGTCGCGAGACCGGATCGCCACCTGCATGGCGGCGCCGTTGATGACCTGCTCGGCGCGGCTGCCGGTGTACATCCTGCTGATCGGGATGCTAGTCAGCCCGCAGGCGCGGTGGGGGCCGGTGTCCATGCAGGGCGCGGTGATGTTCGCCATGTATCTGCTGGGCGGCGTCACGGCCATGTTCACGGCCTGGCTGTTCAAGTCGGTGGTGCTGGGCGGTGACCTGCTGCCCTTCTACATGGAGATGCCGCCGTACCGCTTCCCGTCGGCCAAGTCGGTGCTGATGACGGTCTGGGACTCGGCGAAGGTGTTCCTGCGCAAGGCCGGAACCATCATCCTGGGCACTTCGGTCGTGTTGTGGTTCCTGCTCAACCTGCCCGCGCGCAGCGCGCAGACCGCCGGCATGGATCAGGCCGCAGCCACCGCCTACGTCGTCAATCACTCCTTCGCCGCCGGCCTGGGCAAGGTTCTCGAACCGCTGTTCGCGCCACTGGGTTTCGACTGGCGCGTCTGCATCGGCCTGATCGGCGCGATGGCCGCGCGCGAGGTGTTCGTGGCCACCCTGGGCCAGATCTTCGCCACCGGCGAATCCGGCGACCTGGTCGCAGCCACTCACTCCGCGGTGTTCACCTCCGGCCCGCACCAGGGTGAGCTGGTCTTCACCGCGCCCACGATCATCGCTCTGCTGGTGTTCTTCGCCTACGCCCTGCAATGCATGTCCACCATCGCCACTCTGCGCCGCGAGACCAACTCGTGGCGCTGGCCGCTGGTGGCCTGGGGTTACATGTTCGTGCTCGCCTGGATGGCGGCGTTCGCAGCGCGCCACCTCGTGATGTGGCTGACGGGTTGACGACGGTGTCGGTTCCGTTGCTGCACCCGCAGGCCACCGACGACCCCCGCCTCATACGGTGGTTGACCGGGACACAGCAACTGTCCGGCATTGGGCCCCAGGTGTCCGCGCTGATCGACGAAGGGGTGTTGGAACGTGCCGAAGTGGGTGCCGGTGAGGTGCGAACGTGGTTGGGAAGCAACCGATCCTGGGAGGTCGATGGTCCCCGCGTGCGGTCTGCGCTGTTCGAGACGCTGCGCCGGGAGGCCGACCACAGCGGCCTGACCGAGGACGAGCTGCGGGCCGGCATCGACGAGATCCTGGCGCGTGACGTGGCGCCGGTCGCCGCTTCACACGGCGGCTCGATCAAGGTGCACTCGGTGCATGACGGTGTGCTCACCGTGGAGCTGACCGGGGCATGCCTGGGCTGCCCGCTGAGTGGGCGCACCCTCGGCGATGTCGTGACGCGCAGCGTGCAGGCCCGCTTTCCGCAGATCCGCGAGGTCAAGGCGACTCCGCCGCGTCGGATGTGGCTGAAACGCAATCGCAGCTGACGGCGCCGCAGCCGCCGAACTGGGTGTGGCACTCGATCCGCTTGACGATCCGGCTCAGCACTAGGTGGCGGGACAGCCTTCGCGGTTGGCCCCGCCGAGTGCCTTGGGGGCGTCCTCGATCGCCTTGTGCAGGACGTCGAGCACTTGCGGGTCCCAGGTGAGCGCGCTGTTCCAGTCCAGGCCGGCGGCGTCGGACACGTAGATGCTGTGGGTGTCGTCGAAGGTGTAGCAGCGCCGGTGTGGCAGCACCGGGTCGCCGATGTCCTTGGCCAGCGCGCTCTGTAACGCCACCAGCCCGTCGTTGGGCCACACCGCGGGGTTGACCTGGCCGGGCTTGCTGAACTTCTTGCCGCCGATGAGCACGACGGGGACCTTGTCCAGCACACCGGACTGAAAGTCGTTCCAGCCGTTCTCGCCCATCAGGAAGGTCTGGTTGACCTCACGGCAGCACCTCTTCCTTGAATCCCTTCATCGCGTTCTCGCAGAACGTGTCACCGAGGCAGTCGGTCAGCGGAAGGATGCCGTTGGCATAGTCGGACAGGTACGACCCTTGCCATGGTGTGCCGATCGTGGTCAGCGACCGGATGTACACGGCCGAGTTGGTGGTCGCAAGAACTCGGATCGCGGCACGTGCGTACAGCCCGCCCATGGAATGGGTGACCAGGTCGACGTCGGTGACGGCCTTGTCGGTGTGTAGGTAGTTGAGAAACCGGGCGAGGTGCTCACCGGCGGTGTCGATACTTCCGGTGGAGTTGACGGTCATGTTCTCCGGCAGTGTGACGGGGCAGACGCCGAAGGGGCCGAAGCCGGTTTGGTCGACCACTTGCCCGCGGCCGGCCATCGCCGGCGAGGTATAGACGGTGTAGCCCTGCTTGAGCAGGTATTCGCGGATCGCGGTGTCGGTGTTGCCGGCGGCCAGTCCGGTGGCGCAGGCCTGGTCGGGGCCGGTGAACGGGCTCGTGGCAGCTCCACCGGAGACGATGACCACGGCCTGCGACGCTGGGCGCTTGTCGGATACTGCCGCTTTGCCCCCGCAGCCGGCGAGCACCGTCGCCGCCACCGCGGTCAGCGCCAATACTCGTCGCACGCAACAGGATGCTAGACCCGTTTGCCGTCGCCGTCAGCGGGCGGCTCAGATCCAGGCACGCGGTAGGTGCGCCAGTACTCGATCGTTCAAATACCAGCCGCCGCAGTGCTTTCAGTGGACTGTTGGGGACATCGAGGGACGCACCGCGCCCGGCGCCGGCGCAGTGCAATCAGAGAACTCAGCGAAACGCGCGATTGCCGTATCGGTCGAGCGACACGAAGTCCCCGACAGGCCCACGCGTGGTCGGGCCGTATTTGCCCATCGGCCAACCCATCGGGATGACCGCGCAGGGCGTGACGTTGCGCGGCAGGCCCAGCACGCGCTTCGCTGCGAACGTGCTCCACAGCGGCATGGTGATCAGGGCCGCGCCCAGCCCGGCCGCACGCGCCGCCAGCAGGAGGTTTTGCACGGCGGGGTAAATCGAGCCCCAGGCGCTACTGGCAGCCACTATCGGGTAAGGCGCAATGACCCCCTTGAGGCATGCCACCACGACGACGGGGATGTCGTCGAAGTGGTCAGCCTGCCATCGCACAGCCTTCTCGATGCGAAGCATCTTGTCGTCCATTCGCTTCGCCAGGGTGCGCCGGTAGATGGGACCGAACACGTTCAGGGCGGTGCGGTTCAAGCGGCCCAGCTTCGCAACCACCTCCCGGTCCTTGACGACGATGAACTCCCAGTTCTGCGCGTTCGAGCCGGTCGGCGCCTTCATCGCCAGTTCGAGAATGTGCAGTATGAGGGAATCGTCGATCGGATCGCTCTTGAGGCGACGGATGGCACGTTGAGTACGCATCGCCTCTTCGAGCGGCATGTTCAGGGGTTCGTGTTGAGTCATGACCCTGATTGCAGCACGTGGAGTGGGCCAGGGCCACTGCCCGAGTCAGACGGTGTCCGATCCGGGCACGCGCGCCGCCGCCGAGCCGACATGGTTCATTCGCCGGATGATCGCGTACTTGTGGACCTCGGTGGGCCCGTCGTAGAGCCGGAATCCGCGGATGTCCCGGAAGATCATCTCGATCGGCGTTTCGTCGGTGACACCGATTCCACCCATGACCTGTATGCAGCGGTCGACAACCTTGAACAGCTCCTCGGACACGAAGGCCTTGCTGATCGAACTCTCGTGTCGCCCCTTGTGCCCCTGGTCGAGAACCCAGGCCGTGTACCAGATCGCCAAGCGGCACTGGGTGAGCGCGATTTCGTTGTCCGCCAGCATGAATCCGACGCCCTGGTGGTCGATGATCGGTCCGCCGAACGCCGTTCGGGTCTTCGCATGCTCCAGGGCGATGTGCTGGGCACGTGCGGCGGCGCCCAACCAGCGCATGGCGTGGGTGAGACGCGCCGGGGCTAAGCGCATCTGCGCGTAGCGCATTGCTTCGCCGACTTCGCCGAGCACGTTCGCCGCGGGCACCCGCAGGTCGTCGAAGACGACCACGCCGTGTCCTTCGACGTAGTTGCGGTCCATGGAGTTCATCACCCGCTCGATGACGATGCCCTCGTCATCGCCCTTGGCCAGGAACAACGTCGGTCCACTGCGGCCTCCGCCGTCGTCAACCACGTTGGCCATGACGATCCAGGTGCCCGCACCGTTGGCGCCGGTGATCAGCCACTTGCGGCCGCTGATGACATACGAGTCGCCGTCGCGTCGCGCCTCGGTGAGCAGTTGCGACGGATCCGAGCCCGCGCCGCCGGGCTCGGTCATTGCGAAGACTGACCGGACGGTGCCGTCGAGAACGGGTTTCAGGAACACTTCGGCCTGCTCGTCGGTCGTCAGCTTGTCGAGCAGGAACATGTTCCCCTCGTCGGGCGCGGCGCAGTTCATCGCGACGGGCCCGAGCGTGGACCATCCGGCCGCCTCGTAGATCACCGACTGCTCGATGTGCGAGATACCTTTGCCGCCGAATCGCGGGGAGGCCTGCGGGGTCAGCAGTCCTTCCTCACGAGCCAATTCGACCAGCTCCTGCCGCAACTCGTCGTTGGGGCCGTGCTGGGTGAGCCGCGGATCGCGCTCGTAGGGAAGGATCGCGTCGATGACGAATCTGCGGACCCGTTCGCCGAGTGCCGTCAATTCCGGAGGTACGGAGAAGTCGATCACGAAAGCCATCCTCGTGGGTAGTGGGCGGACGATCAGATGTGTTCTGTCGAAAGGGAATCGGCTGTCACCGTCAAGACGGACGTCGCAATGCGGTGAAACGCAGCGTACTTCGGACCGACGAGCGCCCCACGTTGATGCAGCACGAACAACTGCTGCCAGGCGATCGCCAGCCGGAGCCGGCCCAGCGCCAGATAGAAACCGACCGGCACCGCCTCGCGGCCTGCGGCGGCGAAGTACTTCGCCGCGAGCGCTTTTCGGTCCGGGAAACCCGGCTGCAGCGACGGAGCCAACCCGAGGTCGCGAATGACGTCCGGATCGTCGGCCTGCGCCCAGTAGGACAGCGTGACACCGAGATCGAAGAGTGGATCGCCCAGCGTCGACATGTCCCAATCAATCACCGCCGCAGCCGATCCCGATGCATCGAAGATCACGTTGTCGAACTTGAAATCATTGTGCAGCACCCTGGGTTTGATCGACGGCTCGGGCGCAGCGGTGCCCAGCCAGGACACGATGTGCTCGACCGTCGCCGGCGGGGATCCGTCGAACGCATTGTGCGCCCGCCGATTCCAGCCGGCAATCTGTCGTGTGATGAATCCATGGGGCCGTCCGAGCTCTCCGAGCTCAGGATGCGCATCGAGGTCGATCGCGTGCAGATCGGCCAGGGCGGTCACGAATTCGTCAGCCAGCCGACCGCTGGGGATGTTGGCGAGTTGCTCGGGGATCGTGTCGGACACCACCGCGCCCGGCCGGTATTCGATCAGCTGAAAGGGGCTTCCGAGTACCGAGGCGTCCTCGCAGAAGGCGATTGCCTGCGGCGCGCGGCGGTAGTGCGCGTGCAGTCGGCTCAGTACCCGAAATTCGCGGGCCATGTCACTGGCACCCTCGGCCAGCTGTCCGCCCGGTGGCCGACGCACGACCACAAGCCGGCCGTCGACCGAGATCAGGTAGTTCAGATTAGCCAGGCCGTTGGCGAACTGGCGGGGCTCCACGGCGTCGAGCACCATCCCGCGACCGCGCAACCAGACGCCCAGCGCTTCCCAGTTCTGCGGCGAGCAGTCAGCACGGAAGCTCTGTTCTTCGAGGGCGGTGCCGGCGACGCTGTGATCGTGGTGTGCGGTCATCGGGCTCCTTCTGACAGATCGCGTCGATCGCGTCATAGGGACACTACGTCTGAGGGATTACGGTGGCGGCGATGGCCGTCTGCTCTTCCGTCGCTAGCTGACGTGCCGTGCGGCTTCCTGCGCGAGCTGCACCCGCGAGGTAAACGCCAGCTTGGTGTAAATGTGGGTCAGGTGCGCCTGCACTGTCCGCGGTGAGATGAACAGCCGCGCGGCGATGTCCTTATTACCCAACCCCTCACCGATCAGCTTCGCCACGTCCAGCTCCGCGCGGGTCAGCGAACCCCAGCCGCTGCTGGCGCGCTTGCGTTCCCCGCGCCCGCGCAACGCGTAGGCAACGGCATCCTCGTTCGACAGCGCTGCACCCTCGATCCTTGCTGCTTCGAAATTGTTGTCTCCCAAGGATTTTCGCAACGAGGCCAGCGTCGCCTGGTCGTCAGCCTCGAGGACCTTGAAGCGCACCATGCCCATGCGCCGGTACGCCGCGTCCGATGCCCCGAACAGCCGCGTGGCCAACACAAGGCTGTCCGCCCTGGCCGCCGTGGTGGCCAGGCAGTCGAGAGCGACGGGAACGAGAAGGTCGCCCTGAAGACGCCCCGCCAGGTCGAGGCCTTCGTAGGCGTCGCGCTCGGCGGCGTCGAACGCGCCCTGCACCATCTCGACCCGAGCGCGGGCCAGCAAGGCCGCCGCGTAGCTCCAACCACTCGTTGCGGACACGACCTCATCGGCCCAACGGCGGGCCGCGGCAATGTCACCGCACGCCAAGGGCGCCAACGCCGCCCACAGGTGCATCGCCGCCAACTGCGGGTCCATCCTGGTGCGCTCGCGCGCCGCCTCCCACAGCTCGCACGACTCGGCCGCATCGCCCGCGGCGAGGTGCACGAATGCCGATGCTGCGTAGACGATTCCCGTGTAGGCGTCGAACATGTCGGCTAGGCGCTGGAAGGCGATTTCGGCCGCTGTCCGAGCGGACGCAATCTGGCCCTGGTAGGCAAGCGCCATGGCTCGCAACGACGACGAAATCATCGCGTACAAGGCGTCGCCGGCCGCGATGCACTCCTCGTCGACGTCACTAAGCGCGCTGGTCGCCGCGGTCAGCTCACCGTGCAGCACCTGCGCCCAGCACAAGATATAGCGGCACTGCCGAGCCACGAACGTGTCGCCGATTGCCACGGCAATTTCCAAACCCTCCGCGGCGGCCGCCGGTACCCCGACCGGGTCGCCGAACAGCAGTCCGAACGACGCCTCCAGTGCCAGGGTCTGTACCAGCCACCATGAGTCGCCGCAGGTGCGGGCGAGGTCCGCCGCCTCGGTGAAGTAGGCGACGGACGATGCGCGGTCGTCGGCGGCACGACAACCACAGGCGGTCAGCGCACGCGCCGTCAGCGCGGGGTCACCCATTCTTCGCGCCGCCGCGAGAGTTCGTTCGGCTTCATCGCGATCGATGGTCATGGCGCGGAAGGACTCCAGTAGGGCCTTGGCCACCGACGCCCTGACCCAGGTCTCCCGCGCCTCGCTGCCGACGTTGTCTATGTCCGCGAGCGCCGCGCTCAGCCAGTTCCACCCTTCCTGCATGAGGCCATGCGACAGCCATAGCGGGAGCAGCGAAGAACCCAGTCGCATTGCCGAATCGGTGTCTGAGATTTCCCGGCTCCAGGAGAATGCCGCACGCAGGTTGTCGAGTTCGATTTCTGCCTGTTTGATGCGCCGATCGTGCTCCGCACCGACTTGGGCGTCGAGCAGAGCGGCCATCGCGGCGTAGTGGTCACGATGGCGGGTGCGGATATCGTCGCCCTCCCGCGACTCGTGCAGCTTTTCCTGTGCGTACTGACGGACAGTCTCGAGCAGCCGGTAGCGAGTGCCGTAAGGGGTGTCATCGGCGACGACGAGCGACTTGTCGACGAGCAGTGTGAGCTGGTCGAGCACCTGGTAGCGCTCCGCTCCGCCCCCGGCGACGGCCACTGCGGCATCGAGGTCGAATCCGCCATAGAACACGGCCAATTGGCGGAACAGCACCTGCTCGGGCTCGCTCAATAGGGCGTGGGACCAGTCCACGGATGCGCGCAGTGTCTGTTGGCGGCGCACCGAAGTACGCGCTCCGCCGGTGAGCAATCGGAAGGTGTCGTGCAGGCTGGTGAGCAACTCGGTGGGTGACAGCGCGCGGATCCGCGCCGCAGCGAGCTCGATGGCCAACGGCAGCCCGTCGAGCCTGCGGCAGATTTCCATAACGGTCTCGGCGTTATCTGAGGTGAGGCGGAAATCGGGCTTGGTGCGACGTGCGCGATCGGTGAACAACTCGATCGCTTCGTCGGCGAGCGACAGTGAGGGCACCCGCCAGCTCACCTCGCCGGCTACGCCGATGGGCTCGCGGCTGGTCGTCAGCAAGGTCAGCGCCGGGCTCCGGGCCAACAGAGCGGTGATCAGCTCGGCGGTGGCGTCAAGCAGATGTTCGCAGTTGTCCAGCAGCAGGAGCAGCCGGCGACCACGGAGGAACCGCCCCACGGTGTCAATCATCGGTTGGTCGGGTTGGTCGGGCAGGCCCAGTGCGCGTGCGACCGTCATCGGCACCACGTCCGGATCGGTGATCGGCGCCAGATCGACGTACCAGACGCCGTCGGCATATTCGGCGGCCACGCCGGCGGCGACCTGCACTGCGAGCCGCGTCTTGCCCGCGCCGCCCGCTCCGGTCAGTGTGACGAGCCGGTTGTCGCCGAGCGCCTCGCGGATACCTTCGATCTCCCGCTGGCGCCCGACGAAACTGGTCAGGTGTACCGGCAGGTGCTCGGCCGCAACAGCATTGGCGACGCGCAAGGGCGGGAAATCGTTGCGCAGATCCGGATGGCAGAGCTGAATGACTCGTTCGGGGCGGGGCAGGTCACGAAGCGGGTGGGTGCCCAGGTCTCTCAGCGTGACCTCGGGCAGAAGCTGGTCGACGACAAGGGGTTCCGTCGCACCCGAAAGCACAGTCTGTCCGCCATGGGCCAGATCACGTAGCCGGGCGGTGCGGTTGATCGTCGGACCGATGTAGTTGCCTTCGTCGCGCAATTGAATGTCGCCGGTGTGTATTCCGATGCGCAGCTTGATCGGTGCCAACGGCGCGTGTTGTAAGGCCAGGGCGCAGCCGACGGCGTCGACGGCGCGAGCGAATGCGATCACGAAGCTGTCACCCTCGCCTTGCTCGACCGGCCGCACTCCATTGTGGTTGGTGACGGCGTCCGACAGTGCCGCGTCGAGGCGCGCGACGGCCGCCTTCATCACCTCGGGTTGGCTCTCCCAAAGCCGGGTCGAACCCTCCACGTCAGCGAGCAGCAACGTCACGGTTCCGGTCGGAAGCTCGCTCATGGCCACGTCGCTCCAGCTTGTTTCGCTCATGCTAGCCAGAATGGGGTGACCTGCGTCACATCGCATCAGCGAAATCGCCGATGTTTTCGGTCTGGGCATGCGTACGTACGCGTCCGGACCGGGCGGAATTAAGCAGTAAGCCCGATGATTGCGTGCCGTCGAAAACGAATAGTCAAGTCATGACCATCGACATCGCACTGCCCACCCTCGCCTACACCGTGGACACCGGCCGCGACGAACTCCGTGCACTCCTCGCCGAGGCTCAAGAGCAAGGGCCGCTCGCGCTCGGACCCTACGGGCCCGAGGTCCTCCGTTACGACCTGGTCCGCACAATCCTGCGCGACTCCCGATTGCTCATTCCGCAGGGAATGACCTTGGCCGTGCAGGGCATCGTGGCCGGCCCGATCTGGGACCGGGTCACCAAGCTGTTGGTCAGCATCGACGGCACCCAGCATCAGCGGCTGCGCCGTCTCGTCGCACGATCCTTCACTCCGCGCGCGGCCGAACGGATGCGCGGTGCGTGTGTGGAGGTCATCACCGAACTCGTCGACCGGCACGCCGGAACCGGCCGCTGCGACTTCGTCGCCGACATCGCCGATCCCTACCCCATTCCGATCATCTGCGCCCTGCTCGGTGCCCCCCGTGAGGACTGGCACCTGTTCTCGGCCTGGGCTACCGACATCAGTAAGGCGTTCGGCTGCAGTGTCGCCGAGAACGAGTCGTTGATCCTTCGGGCGTGGGCGGGTTTAGAGGGTTATGTCGAGGAGCTGATCGCCACGCGTCGCCGGTCGCTGAGCGACGACTTGATTTCCGAGTTGATCCGCGTCGAGGACAACGGCGACCGGTTGAGCCACGAGGAGCTGGTCAACCTCGCCGTCCTCCTGCTCAACGCCGGCACCGACACCACCCGCAACCAATTGGCCGCGGCCGTGCAGACGTTGGCCGCACACCCTGAGCAGTGGGAGTTAGTCGCCGAACATCCGGAATTGGCGCCGCAGGCCGTCGAAGAACTGATGCGGCATTCGCCGATCGTCCTGGGAGCACTGCGCAAGGCCGCGGTGGATGTCGAACTCGCCGGCGTGCAATTCCCCGCGGGTTCGTTGGTCATCGCCAATACCGCTGCGGCAAACCGGGATCCGGCCGTATACGACCGGCCGGAGCGGCTCGACATCACGCGTCGGGAGGCGCCGGCGATGCTGTCCTTCGGAGGTGGCATGCATTACTGCCTCGGCGCACACCTGGCCCGTCTCGAGATGGCCGAAGCGCTGCGCGTGATCACCGCCCGGATGGCCAACGTCCGCTGCACCGGCGCGGCGCCATGGAAGCCGATGACCGGCATATCCGGACCAACCACGCTTCCGTTGGCATTCGACACCCGCTAACGCCGCGAGCAACAGTGGGCGCGGACGGCATCGTTACGGCGCTTGCGCGAGGGCAAACGTCGTCGGCGCGATCAACACACCATCTGCGCGTGATTGCCATCGGCCCCGGCTCAACTCTTTCGCCCGGGGTCGGCCACGGATCCCGGACTACGGCCTTTCAAGGGTTCGCTTCATCGTCCGGTCCGCGAGGCTGATCTGGACCGGAAACGCATCCAGAAACGGTTCAACGGAGAAGAACATGAGCTTGGACAACATTTCGCATCTTGGTAGGCCGGCGCTCGACGAGTTGGTCCCGTCGCGCTACGCGGTGCAGGTCGGCAACATCGAGGTGGTGGTGATCAGCGACGGGGTGCTACCGATACCAACCGCGACGATGGCCACCAACGCCGACTCCGCCGATCTGGCGAGCTGGTTGGACGACATGTTTTTGCCGTCGGACCTTCTCGACTGGCCGCTCAACGTGGTCGTGGTACGTAGCGGCGACCGGACCATACTCGTGGACGCTGGGCTGGGAGTAGAGTTCCCGGACTTCCCGCGAGCCGGGCAGACCGTCCACCGACTGGAGGCCGCGGGTATCGATCCCGCGTCCGTGACCGACGTGGTGCTGACCCACTTACACATGGACCACATCGGTGGGCTGCTCACAGACGGACTGAAAACCCGAATACGGCCAGACCTGCGAGTCCACCTCGCGACCGCCGAGGCCGAATTCTGGGCGGCGCCCGATTTCTCCCGCACCTCCATGCCGCCGGGGATACCGGAGGCGCTTCGATCGGCGGCCTCGCGGTTCTTGGACGAGTACCACAGCCACCTGCAACCGTTCGAAACCGAGTACGAGGTGGCACCGGGAGTTGTCGTCTGCCGCACCGGCGGCCACACCCCCGGGCACAGCGTGGTCCGTCTGGCTTCCGGCGGCGACCGACTGACATTCGCCGGCGACGCCGTGTTCCAGGTCGGGTTCGACCAACCGGAGTGGCAGAACGGCTTCGAACACGACCCCGAGGAGGCGGCGCGCGTACGGGTCCGTCTGTTGCAGGAGATCGCGGCGACCGGCGAGTCTCTCGTTGCCACCCACCTGCCATTCCCCTCCGTCTGCCGGGTGGCAGCCGCCGGCAACGTGTTTCGGTGCGTACCCGCTGTCTGGCAGTACTGACTCAACGTTGAACAACTGTCTGTACATGCGCCTCGTGCGCACCGTCGAGGAAGGCTCAAAATGAGAATCGTTGTCATTGGAGGAACTGGCCTGATTGGGTCAAAAGTCGTGCAGGCCTTGGCCGAACGCGGTCATGATGCCGTCGCTGCAGCTCCCTCGACGGGTGTGAACGCCGTGACCGGCGAGGGTTTGTCCGGCGCGCTGGCCGGCGCGTCAGTGGTCGCCGACGTGTCGAACTCTCCGTCGTTCGAGGACGCCGCAGCGATGGAATTCTTCACCAGGTCAACGACGAACTTACTGGCTGCCGAGGCCGAAGCCGGTGTGACGCATCATGTTGCGCTGTCCGTGGTGGGCACTGATTTTCTTGCGCCGCAGAGCGGTTACTTTCGGGCGAAGCAGGCGCAGGAAGATCTCATCACCGCGGGGCCCATTCCCTATTCGATCGTGCACGCAACGCAGTTCTATGAGTTTCTCAACTTCATTGCCGACTCCGCGACCGAAGGGACCACGGTGCGCCTGCCCTCGGCCCTTATCCAGCCAATGGCCGCGGCCGACGTCGCCGAAGCGGTTGCTTTCGCAGCGGTCCGTGACCCGGTGAACGGCATCAGCGAAGTTGGCGGGCCCCAGGCGTATCGCATGCCCGATCTCGTTTACACGGTATTGACCGCCCACGGAGATAGCCGGGAGGTTATCGTCGATCCCGCCGCGCGCTATTGGTACGCCGAAATTGAAGAGCGCACGCTCGTTCCCGGTGACGGCGCGATTCTTTTCGAAACGAGGTTGGAGGACTGGATTCTCGAAACGGCCGCGAAGAGATAGTCGAAACGATGCCGACCATGGACGTTTACGAAGCGGTCACGAGCCGACGAGCAGTGCGCGGGTTCACCGATCAACCCGTCCCGAAAGAGGTGCTGAAGCGTGTACTTTCCGCCGCGGCCTGGTCCCCGTCAGGCTCTAACCTCCAACCGTGGCACATCTACGTTCTGACCGGTGCGCCGCTGGAGCAGATCAAAGCGCTCGCAGTGCATCGCGTGGGGGCCGGCGACCCCTGGGACGAGCGCGAGTTCGAAATGTACCCAATGGATTTGAAGTCGCCCTATCGTGAACGCCGGGCGGCCTTTGCCAAGCAGCGCTACGGCGCGCTCGGCATTGCACGCGAGGACTTGGAGGCTCGTCAGCGGGCCGCGATCGCTAACTGGGACTGTTTCGGCGCGCCCGCCGCCCTGTTCTGCTACATCGATCGCGATATGGGCCTTCCCCAATGGGCAGACCTCGGCATGTATCTGCAAACCGTGATGCTGCTGCTGCGCGCCGAGGGATTGCACAGTTGCCCGCAGATGGCGTGGTCGCAGACCCGCAAGTCCGTAGCAGAGGTCGTGTCACCCCCCGACGAGCGCATCCTCTTCTGCGGCATGTCGATTGGGTACGAGGACCCGACAATTGGTTACGCGCGTACAGGGCGGGCGCCGCTCGACGAGACCGTAACGTTCATCCAGGGTTAGAGCTCGGGTCGACCATTGCGGGCCGCAACGGTCGACCCCAGCCGAAGCGCTCGCTAGCATCAGGTGCGGACCAGCTGCCATTGGCGAACAGCAAACCGGGTGAGGGGCACTGGGACCAGACGCGGTGGTGACTATGTCGAGCCAAGGTCAGGAACAACGTCTGCGCGGTCGCGCCGCCGAATGCGGGACGCTGCGCGGCATGGTCGCGACCGTGCTATCGGGCAGCCATCAAGTGCTGGTTATTCGTGGCGAAGCGGGGGTCGGCAAAACCGCCTTGCTGACGTACGTGTCAGAGCTCGCAACCAGGTTCCGCTGTGTCCAGGTGGCAGGCGTGGAGTCGGACATGGAGCTCGCATTCGCCGGCCTGCAGCAGCTATGCGCCCCGCTGATAGATCGATTCGATGAGTTGCCCCTACCGCAGCGCGAGGCACTGAACGTCGCTTTTGGCCGCGGTGTGGGACCGGCACCCGACCGTTTCCTGGTCGGATTGGCAGTGTTGAGCCTGATGACCGCCGCCGCCAACGACCAACCCCTGCTCTGCATCATCGATGATGCGCAGTGGCTCGACCAGGTATCGGTGCAGACACTCGCCTTCGTCGCGCGGCGTCTCTTGGCCGAGCCCGTCGCGTTGATCTTTGCGGTCCGCGATGGCGGCGCATCGCCGTTGGCCGGCCTGCCGGAACTCGCGATAACCGGCCTGGCTGACCGCGAGGCTCGGGATCTGCTGGACTCGGTCATGCCTGCGCGGATCGACGAGCGGGTGCGAGACCGCATTGTCGCTGAGACGCGGGGCATTCCGTTGGCACTGCTCGAGATGCCGCGAAACCTGTCCGCGGCAGAGCTTGCCGGCGGCTTCGGGAATCTGACTGCGCACCGTTCGGCGGGACAGCTGGAGGAAAGTTTTGTGCAACGAATCCAGTCCCTTCCGGCCGACACTCAACGATTGCTGCTTGTCGCCGCGGCCGAGCCAGTCGGCGATGCTGCGTTGTTTCTTCGTGCGGCAGCCAATTTGGGCATCCCGGTCGACGCGCTCGCGCCGGCACAAACCGACGGATTGATCGAATTCGGTCCGCGCATGCGCTTTCACCACCCGTTGATGCGGTCAGCGGCCTACCGCGCCGCGGATCTGTCTGAACGCAGGGCTGTACATCGCGCATTGGCCGACGCGACGGATCCGCAGTCCGACCCCGACCGTCGGGCCTGGCACGCCGCGAGCGGCTCGGCGGGACCCGATGATGCGGTGGCCGCCGAACTAGAAGCCTCCGCGGGCCGTGCGCAGAGCAGGGGCGGCATCGCCGCGGCGGCAGCTTTCTTGGAGCGCGCAACCGCGCTGACATCGGATCCGGGCCGGCGCGGTTCGAGAGCCATTGCTGCGGCGCAGGCCAAAGCCGATGCGGCAGCCACCGAGGCTGCGTACGACCTCCTCGCAGTCGCCGAATTAGGCCCGCTGTCCCATCTTCAGCGCGCCCAAGTGGCTCGATTGCGTGCCCAGATGGACTTCGCTCGCAGCCGCGGCGGCGGTACCGGTGCGCCCCGACTTGCCGATTCCGCATCGCAGTTGCTTAGCGCCGCCAAGAGCCTGGAAACCTTTGACGACGAGCTGGCCCGGGAGACCCATCTCGAGGCCCTTGCCGCAGCCATGTACGCCGGGCGACTCGGCGAACTCGACGCGATGGCAAAGGCCGCCGAGACTGCCCGCGCTGCGGTTGACCGGGTGCCGAAGCTGCAACAACCGATGGATCTGCTGTTGAGCGGCGTGACCAACCGAATCACGAGTGGTGTCGACGGCGGTGGCGCCCTGCTGCGTACAGCAATGGAGCTCATCTGCACGCAAACGGAGCAGAACGACAGCCAGGCGCTGCGCTGGATGTCGCTGGCCTTCCCAGTCGTGCAGGAGTCCTTCGCGGCCGAAATATGGGACGACGCGATCTACCGGCAACTGGCCACCGACATCGTCGGGCACGCTCGTGACGCCGGTGCGCTGGCTGTCCTTCCGCGGGCGCTCGCATACCGGGCGAGGGCCCACGTATTAGCAGGCGAATTCGCCTCGGCAGCAACGCTTATCGAAGAGGCAGCCTCGATCACCGCATCAACCGGCTATACGCCGTTCAAATACGACGCACTGCTGCTGGCCGCCTGGCGGGGAACACCAGATGCGGCAGGGTTAATCGAGGCAGCCTCCGCAGAGGGAACCGCCAGAGGCGAAGGCCGACTGTTCGGCTTGGCCGGGTATGCCGCGGTGCTGCTGTACAACGGGCTCGGCCGATACGAGGAGGCATTCGCCGCCGGTCGCCGGGCGTGTGAACACGAAGACCTCGGCTTCTACGGGTGGTGCTTGACCGAACTGATCGAAGCCGCGGCACACACTGGCGAACAAGAGGTGGCCGCAGCGGCCATAGGTCAGCTCTCAGTACGCGCCGGCGCGAGCGGAACCGACTGGGGTCTGGGTGTTTTAGCGAGTGCGCGGGCCCTGATCGCCGACGATGCGATCGCCGAGGGTCTCTTCGCCGAAGCCATCGAACGCTTGGAGCGCACCACCATCGTCGTACAGTTGGCGCGCACGCATCTGCGTTACGGGGAGTGGCTGCGCCGGGTGAACCGGCGACTCGATGCACGTCGACACCTCACCGAGGCCCATTCGATGTTTACCCGAATGGGCGCGAACGCCTTCGCAGAACGGGCCCGCCGGGAACTCACTGCCATCGGTGGAAAAGTGCGCAAACAACCGCTCCGCTCCGGTGATGAGCTGACGGCGCAGGAAGAACAGATCGCACGACTGGCCGCGGAGGGGCTGACGAATCAGGAGATCGGCGCGCAGTTGTTCATCAGCACGCATACCGTCGAATGGCACCTCAGGAAGGTGTTCGTCAAGCTCGGGATCACTTCGCGTCGGCAACTCCGGACCGTGTCGTGGGCCAGCTAAAGCCTGATCGCAACTGGGCCGGGCGGGGCTCGAACCTGCGGCCATACCCGCCGCACATCGTCGCCGCCTGGCATGGCCACGACCGGGCGCCGCTGTCCATCTATGCCGATGTAAAAGCCGACGAGCTGAGCGTCGTTGGCGCGTCGCTGCTCGGCTTGCCACCACCACCTGTAACAGCCGGGATCGTCCGAGCGACCAGCGCCGGATCGTCAAACATGGGGTTATGACCGACGCCGGGCCGAACAGTCCACGTCGCGCCGGGCATCAATTCGCGTGCCAACCGTCCGTATGGTTCGACGGGGACGATTCGGTCGATTTCGGACCACGCCAACGTGATCGGACAGGGCAATGGGTCCAGGGGCTCAGCCGCATCGTCCCAACCCGCCGCGTCATCCATGACCGTGCAGGCCTCGCGTCTTCAAAGTACAGCTCGTGGGCTCGCGCAGCGCTGAGCCGCTCGCCGTGACACACGATGTTATGCAATACGATACGGCGACCCGTCGCCGATCTAAGCAGGACCGGCGCCAAAGGATTTAGCAGGCGAATAGTCACAACACCGACGCGAATCAGTCGATGCACCCGGCGAGCGGCTGCACCGGTATTGTCCGGCCAGAGCCCGCCCGGCGACAGAGCGCATACGGAGGCTGTCCGCCCACGGCGGGCCAATTCGACGCCGCTGAACCGCCGCCGGAATTTCCAACAAGGTGAGGCCGGTCAAACCCATGCGCATCAAGGTAAGCCTCCGCCGAGTCAACAACGTCTTTGGACGTTACGGGGCGACGCTGCGGCACCGGCCCGCCACGGTGCCCTAAAAGCGTCGGCGTGTGTACTTCGTGATAGGCGGACAGCATGGGCTCAAGCTCCCGCCACACGCGCGCAGAACTTGTCGCCGGATGCAACAGGACTAATGCCGATGTCGCAGAGGTCACGGCGACAGATACTGAAGTCGGAGCAACCTTCTAAGACGGCAAGGCTAACCCGTTGTCCCACCGCTCGCCCGCCGGGGCACTCTTGGGCAACTGGCGGGCCACCGCCTCAACTGGTGCGACGTCACGCCCTGACCCGCCAGCCAACACGCCTTATGCCCATACGGTTGCCGCTGGTACGCATAAACGAATTCAACGATCTCAGCCGCCGTAAAACCCGTTGTAACCGACACACCCACTCCCTGCCGTGGTAGCAACTGACTCACAACCAGCCAGACAAAGAGGGAAATGGGTGATTTTGCGTCTGCTCGCCACCACAACAGTGGGCGCGGCTGGGCCGTCGCTTGTGTCCGCCAATCCGGCCCGCCCGGCGGGACGACGGTAGTAGCGTCGGTCCTGAGTCAGAAGTGGATCGCCGTAACCGGCGATGGCTTGACTGACTCCCCGAGCGCCGAGGGGGACGATGGGCACAATCGGTAATGACTGGACAAAGCCCGCCGCGATGGCAATCCCGAAGGAGGGATACTTCGACCTCGAGCGGGGCCGCTACGGACCTGTCTTCCCCCGCACACCCGCCTGCTACGGCTTCTCCATCATCGCCAAGGTGAAGGAAGGGCGCGAGGAAGCCGTCAGGGCGTACGGGAAGACCATCGAGGAGACGATCGCGGCGACCCCGGAGGCGCTGGCACCGCTGCGGCTGCACTACCTGCGCTGGCTGCTATTCGATGTCGGTTCGGGGTTGCACTTCCAGTATCAGGGGATCTTCGACACCGACTTCGACAAGTACACCGAGGACGCTGTCCAGCTGTTCAGCGCGACCGGTATCACCACGGTGTTCACCAACCTCGAGGGCTTCCCGGAGGACTGGAGGGAGAATCCCGAGGCATTCGTGAAGTTCGTTCGCGAACACCAGGTTCCGAGCTTCCTCGAATACGGTGAATACCCCTACGTGACTGCTGACGAGATCAAGAAGGCGCTGCGGCTCAAGGCCTCGTTTTCCACCATGCTTGACCAGATGCAATGACGCCGTCCAGGGGGCGCAGGTCACGCCGACGGGCGCGCACTTCACCGTCGCCCTTCGTCGCCTGACGACAGGCTGGCGGATCGCGGCCTGGACATGGACGAAAGGTCACCATTACCAATGACTTTGATGTCGGATGAGCTGGAAGGCGACGACATTCAGCATATCCTGCTGACCCGCACGCCGGCGATCACCGGACGCTATGAGTTCCTCACCTTCGACACCCCGGCCGGCGGTCGCGCCTGGCTCGCCGCGCTGCTCGACAAGGTCCAGTCCGCGGCAGATGTCCGCCAGACGATGGACAGTTCGGATCGGTGGGTAACGCTTGCGTTCACGTGGCAGGGTCTGCGTGCGCTCGGAGTCCCGGACGAGTCACTGGCGACATTTCCCGACGCCTTCCGTGAGGGCATGGCCGCTCGCGCCGGCATCCTTGGCGACACCGGCGCCGCCGCGCCCGAACACTGGCTCGGCGGCCTCGCGGGAGATGACCTGCACGCCATCGCGATCCTGTTCTCCCGCACCGACGAGCAGTACCAACAGTCCGTCGCCAACCACGATGCCCTGCTTGCCCGCACTGACGGCGTGCGCAGCCTGTCGCACCTCGACCTCAACGCAACGCCGCCTTTCAACTACGCACACGACCACTTCGGCTTCCGGGACCGGCTGTCCCAGCCGGTGATGAAGGGCTCCGGTGACGAGGCCACGCCAGGCTCCGGCGACCCCCTGGAGCCTGGTGAGTTCATCTTGGGTTATCGCGACGAGAACGGCCCCGTCTCTGGCCTGCCGCAACCCGACGTCCTGTCCCGAAACGGCAGTTACATGGCCTACCGCCGACTCGAGGAGCACGTCGGGCTGTTCCGCGACTACCTGAAGGACAACGCGGAGACCCCCGAAGGGGAAGAGCTGCTCGCCGCGAAGTTCATGGGCCGGTGGCGAAGTGGCGCGCCACTCGTCCTTACGCCAGACAAGGACGATCCCGAGCTCGGTGCAGACCCGATGCGCAACAACGACTTCAACTACCAGCAGATGGATCCGTTCGGGTATGCGTGCCCACTCGGTTCGCACGCCAGACGGCTCAACCCGCGTGACACCGCCCACTACATGAATCGACGCCGAATGATCCGCCGCGGCGCGACCTATGGTCCCGCGCTACCGGAAGGTACGCCCGACGACGGCGCCGAACGCGGCATCGCCGCCTTCATCATCTGCGCCGACCTGGTGCGGCAGTTCGAGTTCGCCCAGAACGTCTGGATCAACGACAGGACCTTCCACGAACTCGGCAACGAACATGACCCGATCGCCGGGACACAGGACGGAACGCTGGACTTCACCGTGCCCAAACGCCCGATCCGCAAGGTGCACAAGGGAATTCCAGCTTTCACTACCGTGCGCGGCGGCGCTTACTTCTTCCTGCCGGGGATCAGCGGCTTAGGGTATCTGGCCACACTGGGAGAAACTTCATGAGCGAACGGCCACGCACCTACAACCAGAGCCACATCGCCCGAGCCCACGATGGCCGCAGACGCATCAGCATCTACTGGACGTGGAGCTATCCCTGGGAAGCTCAGCGCGACCCCGCCGAACTGTACAACCGGTTCTCCACCATGACAGAAGTCCGAAATGCGTTGTGGCCGAATTACGAGACCGTCGAGTACGACCAAGCCCATTTCCTGCAGGGCATCGCCGGAACCCTAGAACTGTTTCACCGTTCGACCTTGGCCTTCCAGACGCTGGCCGGAGAAGTCACCGGCCATCCCGTGGCGGTCTTCCAGCGCATCGATCAGGCCGGCTATCTGCTGCCGATCGACGAGCGCATCCTCGACGACACCGACACGCTGATGGTCTTCGGCCTCGACCACCTCCTGTCTGAACAACAGGCCACCGCCGATGAGATCACGGCGATCACGCAGTGGCTGCAGCGAGAGGGCACCTGCCTGCTATTGGCACCGCACCACGACGTCGGCTTCACCGACGACTTCGACCAACGAGCGATGGAGTATGCGCACCACGGCGATCCGCTGGTGCCACGCCAGCAGCGGTTCGGCCAGTACACCCGCTCGCTGATGAACGCGCTCGGCGTCCCGGTCCATAACACGTGGGGTCTGCGGCCGGCCGTCGTCGAAGGCACCCGAGAGATCGCGCCGCTGACAGGCTCGCATGACCTCGACGAGGTGAAGCTTCTCGACAACGTCACGACCTTCAATTTCCACCCCCACCTGCCCCACTACAAGCTGACGGCTCCCGAGAGTGACGGCCTGCGAGTGCTGGGCCGACAGCGCGTTGACCCCAACCGCCCGCACCCCTTCACCGCCGACGGCAACACCGAATTCAACGCGCTGATCTGGATGCCACCTGCCGGCGAGCGCGACGGCGACATCGTGCTCATCGACTCGACGCACTTCACCACTTTGTTCGGCGGCACCGACAGCCTGCGCAACCTCTGGCACAACCTCGCCACCATGCGCTAGGTGATGCCCTTGCCTGGCCCGGCCGCCCGCTGACGCCGCGAGCAGACGCAAAATCGCCTCATTTCGGTACCGAAATGGGCGATTTTGCGTCTGCTCGCCACCACAAAAGTGGGCGCGGACGGTATCGAACCGCCGACCGCTGGTGTGTAAAACCAGAGCTCTACCACTGAGCTACGCGCCCTTATGCCCCGGGCAGGCTACACGCCCGGGCCTCCACACCTCAAAACGCTCAGGCCTGCAAAGCGGCCAGCGCCTGCCGCCACACCCCCTGATCACGAGCCTCACCGGGCTGCTTCATCTCGGCGAACCTGATGATCCCACTCTTGTCGACCACGAAGGTGCCCCGGTTGGAGATGCCGGCCGCGTCGTTGAACACCCCGTAAGCCTGGCTCACGGCACCGTGCGGCCAGAAGTCCGACAGCACCGGAAACAGGAAACCGCTCTGCACCGCCCAGATCTTGTGGGTGGGCGGTGGTCCCACCGAGATGGCCAGCGCCGCGCGGTCGTCGTTCTCGAACTCCGGCAGGTTGTCGCGCAACGCATCCAGCTCGCCCTGGCAGATCCCGGTGAACGCCAGCGGGAAGAACACCAGCAGCACGTTCTTGGCCCCGCGATAGTTGCTCAGGGAGACGGGCTGCTGGTTCTGGTCGCGCAGCGTGAAGTCGGGGGCGGTGGCTCCGACGTCAAGCATTAGCGCTTACCGGTCCGCGACTTCGGCTGCACCAACCTGCTGGCCGCCCAGTTGCCCAGGTTGACCGACGACGTCGGCATCAGCCCCGCCGTCGGCGCGGCCTCCGCGATGTCGGCGGGCAACACATGACCGGGCCGGCCGGTCTTGGGCGTCAGCACCCAGATGACGCCGTCCTCGGCCAGCGGGCTGATCGCGTCCATCAACAGGTCCACCAGGTCTCCGTCGCCGTCCCGGTACCACAGCAGGACGACGTCGACGACCTCGTCGGTGTCCTCGTCAAGCAACTCGCCGCCGCAGGCATCCTCGATATCGGCGCGGATATCGTCGTCGGTGTCCTCGTCCCAGCCCCACTCCTGGACGACTTGGTCCCGTTGGATGCCCAGTTTGCGAGCGTGATCCGCCGCGACCACAGTGGAACCTCCTAAACAACGAAGAGCAAGACAACCGAGAGCGACGAACGTAATCGTCGCACAGGCCTACCCAGCTTCATACGGCTAGCCCACGCACATTTTCAACGCCTTGGTCTTGGCGTCGTTGAGCCGGTCGACGCGGCGGTTGAACTCGCCGGTCGGGGCGTGGGTGCCGATCGCGTTGGCAACCTGCCGAGCAGCGTCGTTGTAGCTGTTCATCGCGTCGCGCATCTGGCCGGGCAACGCGTCGCTGTAGCTGTTCTCCACCGCGCTGGCGCTGGAGTTGAGCGCGTCGATGGCCGGACCTTCGGTGGGACCGGTGTTCTTGCCGCTATTGAAGGCCGCGACGAACGCGTTGACCTTGTCGATCGCTTCCTTGCTGGTGGTGGCCAGTGCGTCACACGAGGTGCGGATGGCCCTGGTGGTCACCGAGGCGATGCGCTGCGATTCCCGGACGCTGGAGGTCACCGACGACGCCGACACCGACGCCGACACCGAGGACCGGTAGGCGGGGGCGACGTTGGTGTCGGGCGCTCCGGTTCCGTCGGTGAGCTTCGTACAGCCGACAATCCCTATCGCCACCACGGCGATGGACCCGAGAGCCAAGGCGCCTCGCCTGGGGAAGGTCCCCACGCGCCTGCGAGGGACGGCACGCCATCCGATGAGCACGGGGTCTGACGTTACCGGGTCGCGATCCCATCTGCCCCACGAGCACCGACTTCGGTGTGGCACCTCCGACCGGTACACGGGTACCCGCCGGGGACGCCCGTGCGGCACGATAGAGGGACGATCACTCGAGCATCACCCCTGCCATCTACAGGAGCGGAAGTTGACCACCGAGTTCGCCCGCAACGATCTGGCCAAAAACTCAAGCAGCACAAGCGAACCCGATCGCGTAAGGGTGATCCGCGAAGGTGTGGCGTCGTATCTGCCCGACATCGATCCCGAGGAAACCTCGGAGTGGCTGGAGTCCTTCGACGATCTGCTTGCGCGGTCGGGGCCCGCGCGTGCGCGCTACCTGATGCTGCGAATGCTCGAGAGGGCCGGCGAGCAGCGGGTCGCAATCCCCGCGCTGACGTCGACCGACTACGTCAACACCATCCCCACCGAACTGGAACCGTGGTTTCCCGGTGATGAGGACGTCGAGCGCCGCTACCGCACCTGGATCAGGTGGAACGCGGCGATCATGGTGCACCGGGCGCAGCGGCCGGGGGTGGGCGTCGGCGGCCACATCTCGACGTATGCGTCCTCAGCGGCGCTCTACGAGGTCGGCTTCAACCACTTCTTCCGCGGCAAGTCGCATCCCGGCGGCGGCGACCAGGTGTTCATCCAGGGGCACGCCTCCCCGGGCATCTACGCGCGGGCTTTCCTGGAAGGACGCCTGAGCACCGACCGACTTGATGGCTTCCGCCAGGAACACAGCCACGCCGGCGGCGGATTGCCGTCCTACCCGCATCCGAGGCTGATGCCGGACTTCTGGGAGTTCCCCACGGTGTCGATGGGCCTGGGCCCGCTCAATGCCATCTATCAGGCCCGGTTCAACCACTACCTGCACGACCGGGGCATCAAGGACACCTCCGACCAGCACGTGTGGTGCTTCCTGGGCGACGGCGAGATGGACGAGCCGGAGAGCCGCGGGCTGGCCCACGTGGGCGCGCTGGAAGGCCTGGACAACCTGACTTTCGTGGTCAACTGCAACCTGCAGCGCCTCGACGGCCCGGTGCGCGGCAACGGCAAGATCATCCAGGAGCTGGAGTCGTTCTTCCGCGGCGCCGGCTGGAACGTCATCAAGGTGGTGTGGGGCCGCGAGTGGGACGCCCTGTTGCACGCCGACCGCGACGGCGCGTTGGTGAACCTGATGAACACCACGCCCGACGGTGACTACCAGACCTACAAGGCCAACGACGGCGCCTATGTGCGCGACCACTTCTTCGGCCGCGACCCGCGTACCAAGGCGCTGGTTCAGAACATGACCGACCAGGAGATCTGGAACCTCAAGCGCGGCGGGCACGACTACCGCAAGGTTTACGCCGCCTACCACGCCGCCATCGCCCACAAGGGACAGCCGACGGTGATCCTGGCCAAGACCATCAAGGGTTACTCGCTGGGCGCTCACTTCCAGGGCCGCAACGCCACCCATCAGATGAAAAAGCTTGCGCTGGAAGACCTCAAGCGGTTCCGGGACTCGATGCGGATCCCGATCAGCGACGCGCAGCTGGAAGAGGACCCCTACCTGCCGCCGTACTATCATCCCGGCCCGGACGCCCCGGAGATCCGCTACCTGCTGGATCGGCGGCGCACCCTGGGCGGGTTCCTGCCCGAGCGCCGGACCAAGGCCAAGACGCTCAAGCTGCCCGGCAGTGACGTGTACAAGGTGCTCAAGAAGGGATCGGGCAACCAAGAGGTCGCCACCACCATGGCGCTGGTGCGCACCTTCAAAGAGTTGTTGCGGGACAAGGAGATTGGTCACCGTATCGTCCCCATCATCCCCGACGAGGCGCGCACCTTCGGGATGGACTCGTGGTTCCCGTCGCTGAAGATCTACAACCGCAACGGCCAGCTGTACACCGCCGTCGACGCCGAATTGATGTTGGCGTACAAGGAAAGTCAAAAAGGGCAGATCCTGCACGAGGGCATCAACGAGGCCGGATCGGTGGGCTCGTTCACCGCGGTGGGCACCTCCTACGCCACCCACAACGAGCCGATGATTCCGGTCTACATCTTCTACTCGATGTTCGGATTCCAGCGCACCGGCGACGGCCTGTGGGCCGCTGCCGACCAGATGGCCCGCGGGTTCGTGTTGGGTGCCACCGCGGGACGCACCACATTGGTCGGCGAGGGCCTGCAGCACGCCGACGGGCATTCCCTGCTGTTGGCGGCCACCAATCCGGCCGTGGTGTCCTACGACCCCGCGTTCGCCTACGAGATCGCCTACATCGTGGAAAGCGGCCTGGCCCGGATGTTCGGCAAGAACCCGGAGAACGTCTACTTCTACATCACCCTCTACAACGAGCCCTACCCCCAGCCGCCGGAGCCGGAGAACTTCGACCCCGAGGGGCTGCTGCGCGGCATCTACCGCTACCGCGCGGCCTCGGAAAAGGATAAGGAAAAGCGCTCCTTCACTGCGCAGATCCTGGTGTCCGGGGTCGGGATGCCCTCGGCGTTGAAGGCGGCCGAGATGCTCGCCGAGGAGTGGGACGTGGCCGCCGACGTGTGGTCGGTGACCAGTTGGGGCGAGCTGAACCGCGACGGCGTGGCAGTGGAGAAGCAGCGGCTGCGCCACCCCGACAAGCCGGCGGGTGAGGCCTATGTGACGACGGTTCTCAAGGAGGCCAGGGGCCCGGTGGTCGCCGTCTCGGACTGGATGCGCGCGGTTCCCGAGCAGATCCGGCCGTGGGTGCCGGGCACCTATGTGACGTTGGGTACCGACGGGTTCGGCTTCTCCGACACCCGGCCCGCCGCACGGCGCTACTTCAACACCGACGCCGAATCGACGGTGGTCGCCGTGCTGGAAGCGCTGGCCCGCGATGGCGAAATCGACCCGTCGGTGGCCGTCGCGGCCGCCCGTCAGTACAAGATCGACGACGTCCAGGCCGCCCCCGAGCAGACCTCCGACCCGGGCGTGGCGTAATTCCGGCCGCCGAGCGTGAAGCCAGCCGCACACTCGCGGACCAGGCAGCCGAGGCCCCTTTAGCAGACTCCAACAGAAAAGGGGCGTAGCTTTTAGGAGTGAACGACAACACGATCGCTCAGCAGCTGGGCCGTCCCCGCTCACCGCTCGAGCTTTTGGACACCGTGCCCGATTCTCTGCTGCGCAGGTTGAAGCAGTACTCGGGCCGGCTGGCGACCGAAGCGGTCTCCGCCATGCAGGAGCGGCTGCCGTTCTTCACCGACCTGGAGGCCTCCCAGCGCGCCAGCGTGGCGCTGGTCGTCCAGACCGCGGTGGTCCACTTCGTCGAATGGATGCAGGACCCGCACAGCGACGTCAGCTACACCGCGAAGGCGTTCGAACTGGTGCCTCAGGACCTGACCCGGCGCATCGCCCTACGGGACACCGTGGACATGGTGCGGGTCACCATGGAGTTCTTCGAGGAAGTGGTGCCGCTGCTGGCCCGCACCGAGGAGCAGTTGACCGCGCTGACCGTCGGGATCCTGAAGTACAGCCGCGACCTGGCGTTCACCGCCGCCACTGCATACGCCGACGCCGCCGAAGCACGTGGCGCGTGGGACAGCCGGATGGAGGCCAGCGTGGTGGACGCGGTGGTCCGCGGTGACACCGGCCCGGAACTGCTTTCCCGGGCGGCCGCGCTGAACTGGGACACCACCGCACCGGCCACCGTCATCGTGGGAACACCGGCACCCGGACGCACCGGTTCCAACGGGCAAGGCGAAGGCGGCAGCGGGCGGGCCAGCCAGGACCTCCGCGATATCGCCGCCCGCCACGGCCGGGCGGCGCTCACCGACGTGCACGGCACCTGGCTGGTGGCCATCGTCTCCGGTCAACTGTCGCTCACCGACAAGTTCCTCAAGGACCTGCTGGTCGCCTTCGCCAATGAGCCGGTGGTGATCGGGCCGACCGCTCCCATGCTCACCGCGGCGTATCACAGCGCCAGCGAGGCCATTTCGGGGATGAACGCGGTCGCCGGCTGGCGCGGGGCCCCCCGCCCGGTGCTGGCCCGGGAACTGCTCCCCGAACGCGCCTTGATGGGCGATGCGTCGGCGATCGTGGCACTGCACACCGACGTGATGCGGCCGCTGGCCGACGCCGGACCGACGCTCGTCGAGACCCTGGACGCTTTCTTAGATTCGGGCGGCGCGATTGAGGCTTGTGCCAGGAAGTTGTTCGTTCATCCAAACACCGTGCGGTATCGGCTCAAGCGGATCACCGATTTCACCGGTCGTGATCCCACGCAACCACGCGATGCGTACGTGCTGCGGGTGGCCGCGACGGTAGGCCAGCTCAACTACCCGACGCAGCCGTCCAACGCCGCCAACGTGGCGGTGCCACAGCTTCCGTCGCCGGTCAGAGGCGGTTCTGGGCCCACTTCGGGCCGATAGTGATTTAGATGACAGGTAGCGGCCTGATCTCAAACATGTAGCTTACGGAGCTATTTTGTGGGATCTATACAAAAACTTAAGACGAGGTTCATAATCTGTTACACCCCGCAAATCCGTCTTCACAGTGTTCTCTTAGACACGTGATCGCTTTGCTTGCACCCGGACAGGGCTCCCAGACCGAGGGAATGCTGTCGCCGTGGCTGGAACTGCCAGGCGCAGCAGACCAGATTTCGGCGTGGTCCACGGCCAGTGGCCTGGACCTGGCGCGGCTGGGCACCACCGCGTCGACCGAGGAGATCACCGACACCGCGATCGCCCAACCGCTGATCGTCGCGGCCACCCTGCTCGCTCACCAGGAGCTGACCAGGCGCGGCCTGCTGTCCGGCCAGGACTTCGTCATCGCCGGCCACTCCGTCGGTGAGATCGCCGCCTACGCGATGGCCGGGGTGATGGCCGCCGACGACGCCGTCATGCTCGCCGCCACCCGCGGCGCCGAGATGGCCAAGGCGTGTGCCGCCGAACCCACCGGTATGTCCGCGGTACTCGGCGGAGACGAGTCGGAGGTGCTGACCCGCCTCGAGCAGCTCGACCTGGTCCCCGCCAACCGCAACGCCGCCGGGCAGATCGTCGCCGCCGGCCGGCTGACCGCCCTGGAGAAGCTTGCCGAGGACCCGCCGGCCAAGGCCCGGGTGCGCGCGCTGGGTGTGGCCGGAGCGTTCCACACCGAGTTCATGGCGCCGGCCCTGGACGGCTACGCCGCGGCGGCGGCCGGCATCGCGACCGCCGAGCCCACCGCGACGCTGCTGTCCAACTACGACGGAAAGCCGGTCGCTTCCGCCGAAGCTGCGATGAAGACTCTGGTTTCGCAGCTGACCCGGCCCGTGCGCTGGGATCTGTGCACCGCGTATCTGCGTGAGAACAATGTCACGGCGATCGTGGAGTTCCCGCCCGCGGGCACTCTCACGGGCATCGCCAAACGCGAACTTCGGGGGGTTCCGACGCGAGCCGTCAAGTCACCCGCAGATCTGGACGAGTTGGCGAATCTCTAGCCGCCGCCTCTGTCCAGAAACTTAAGAGCACGTCAAATCGGTTTACACACAACATATTACGAAGGGAACTCACTGTGGCCGTCAGTCAGGAAGAAATCATCGCCGGTATCGCCGAGATCATCGAAGAGGTCACGGGTATCGAGCCCTCCGAGGTCACCCCGGAGAAGTCGTTCGTCGACGACCTGGACATCGACTCGCTGTCGATGGTGGAGATCGCCGTGCAGACCGAGGACAAGTACGGCGTGAAGATCCCGGACGAGGACCTCGCCGGTCTGCGTACCGTCGGTGACGTCGTCGCCTACATCCAGAAGCTCGAGGAAGAGAACCCCGAGGCTGCCGAGGCGCTGCGTTCGAAGCTCGTGTCGGAGAACCCCGAGGCTGCTGCGAACGTGCAGGCGAGGCTGGAAAGCAAGTGAGCAAGCCTTCCACTGCTAATGGCGGTTACCCCAACGTTGTGGTGACCGCCGTCGCGGCGACGACCTCGATCGCGCCGGACATCGAGAGCACGTGGAAGGGCTTGCTGGCCGGCGAAAGCGGCATCCGCGTCCTCGAAGACGAGTTCATCACCAAGTGGGACCTACCGGCGAAGATCGGTGGCCACCTCAAGGAACCCGTCGACACTCATATGGGCCGTCTCGATCTGCGGCGCATGTCCTACGTCCAGCGGCTGGCCAAGTTGCTCAGCGGGCAACTGTGGGAGACCGCGGGAACCCCCGAGGTCGATCCCGACCGCTTCAGCGTCGTGGTCGGCACCGGCCTGGGCGGTGCCGAGCGGATCGTGGAGAGCTACGACCTGATGAACGAGGGTGGCCCCCGCAAGGTGTCGCCGCTCGCCGTTCAGATGATCATGCCCAACGGGGCCGCGGCGGTGGTGGGCCTGCAGCTCGGGGCCCGCGCCGGAGTGATCACTCCGGTGTCGGCCTGTTCATCGGGCTCGGAGGCCATCGCCCACGCGTGGCGTCAGATCGTGATGGGAGACGCGGACTTCGCCGTCTGCGGCGGGGTCGAAGGGCCCATCGAGGCGCTGCCGATCGCGGCGTTTTCGATGATGCGGGCCATGTCGACGCGAAACGACGAGCCGGAGCGCGCGTCGCGACCGTTCGACAAGGACCGGGACGGCTTCGTGTTCGGTGAGGCCGGGGCGCTGATGATCATCGAGACCGAGGAGCACGCCAAGGCACGCGGCGCCAAGCCGCTGGCCCGGTTGCTGGGTGCCGGCATCACGTCGGACGCCTTCCACATGGTGGCTCCGGACCCCAACGGCGAACGCGCCGGCAAGGCCATGACCCGGTCGATGGAGCTGGCGGGCCTATCCCCCAGCGACATTGACCACGTCAATGCGCACGGAACCGCGACGCCGATCGGCGATGCTGCCGAAGCCAACGCACTCAGGGCGGCCGGTTGTGAATCCGCCGCTGTGTACGCGCCGAAATCGGCGCTCGGGCACTCGATCGGCGCCGTTGGCGCGCTGGAATCGGTGCTGACGGTGTTGACCCTTCGGGACGGAGTCATACCACCGACATTGAATTACGAGACCCCAGACCCACAGATTGACCTGGATGTGGTCGCAGGCGAGCCTCGCTACGGCGAGTACCGCTACGCGATCAACAACTCCTTCGGGTTTGGCGGTCACAACGTAGCGCTCGCGTTTGGGCGTTACTAGGACGGAAGGAACGGTTCGCAAGAGCCATGACAGAGCTGGTTACCGGGAAAGCATTCCCGAATGTGGTCGTTACCGGCATTGCCATGACGACCGCCTTGGCCACCGACGCCGAGAACACGTGGAAATGTCTGCTCGACGGCCAAAGTGGGATCCGCACCCTCGAGGATGATTTCGTCGAGGAGTTCGACCTGCCGGTCAAGATCGGCGGGCACCTGCTGGAGGAGTTCGACAGTCAACTGACGCGTGTCGAGCTGCGCCGGACGGGCTACCTGCAGCGGATGTCCACCATCCTGGGGCGACGGGTGTGGGAGAACGCCGGCTCACCGGAAGTCGACACCGACCGGTTGATGGTGTCGGTCGGCACCGGACTGGGTTCGGCTGAGGAACTCGTCTTCGGATACGACGAGATGCGGGTGCGCGGCTTCCGCGCGATCTCCCCGCTGACCGTGCAGAAGTACATGCCCAACGGGGCGGCCGCGGCGATCGGCCTGGAGCGCCACGCCAAGGCCGGTGTCATGACGCCGATCTCCGCATGTGCTTCCGGGGCCGAGGGCATCGCCCGCGCCTGGCAGCAGATTGCGCTCGGTGAGGCCGACATGGCGATCTGCGGTGGGGTGGAGACCAAGATCGAGGCAGTGCCCATCGCCGGGTTCGCCAACATGCGCATCGTGATGTCCACCAAGAACGACGACCCTGCCGGTGCGTGTCGCCCGTTCGACAAGGACCGCGACGGCTTCGTGTTCGGCGAGGCCGCCGCGTTGATGGTGATCGAGACCGAGGAGCACGCCAAGGCCCGCGGCGCCAACATCCTGGCCCGCATCATGGGTGCCAGCATCACCTCGGACGGCTTCCACATGGTGGCGCCCGACCCCAATGGAATCCGGGCCGGACACGCGATCACGCGGGCGATCGAGCTGGCGGGTCTGACTCCCGCCGACATCAGTCACGTCAACGCCCACGCCACCGGCACTCAGGTCGGTGACGTGGCCGAGGGCAGGGCCATCAACAACGCGCTGGGCAGCAACAAGCCGGCGGTGTTTGCACCTAAGGGCGCTCTCGGCCACTCGGTGGGTGCGGTCGGGGCGGTGGAGTCCATCCTGACTGTGCTCGCATTGCGGGATCAGGTGATCCCGCCGACACTGAACCTGGTCAACCTCGACCCGGAGATCGACTTGGACGTGGTGTCGGGTAAGCCCCGGCCCGGTAATTACGAGTACGCGATCAACAACTCGTTCGGCTTCGGCGGTCACAACGTGGCGATCGCCTTCGGGCGTTACTAGACGGCGTCTTTAGAGAACACCAAGTACCACCGGATAAACCAGAGCAACACCCGGAAAACAGGAGACCTGCGATGACAATCATGGCCCCCGAGGCGGTTGGCGAGTCGCTCGACCCTCGCGATCCTCTGTTGCGTCTGAGCAACTTCCTCGACGACGGCAGCATCGAGCTGCTGCACGAGCGCGACCGCTCAGGGGTGCTTGCCGCCGCAGGCACCGTCAACGGCGTCCGCACCATTGCGTTTTGCACCGACGGCACGGTGATGGGTGGCGCCATGGGCGTCGAAGGATGTGCCCACATCGTCAACGCCTACGACACCGCCATCGAGGAGCAGAGCCCGATCGTGGGCATCTGGCACTCCGGCGGCGCCCGGCTGGCCGAGGGTGTGCGGGCACTGCACGCGGTGGGGCAGGTCTTCGAGGCCATGATCCGCGCGTCGGGCTACGTCCCGCAGATCTCGGTGGTCGTCGGCTTCGCCGCCGGCGGCGCCGCCTACGGGCCCGCCCTGACCGACGTCATCGTGATGGCGCCCGAAAGCCGGGTCTTCGTCACCGGACCCGACGTGGTCCGCAGCGTTACCGGCGAGGACGTCGACATGGCTTCTCTGGGTGGGCCCGAGACCCACCACAAGAAGTCCGGGGTGTGCCACATCGTCGCCGACGACGAGCTGGACGCCTACGAGCGTGGCCGCCGGCTGGTTGGATTGTTCTGCCAGCAAGGGCATTTCGACCGCAGCAAGGCCGAGGCCGGCGACACCGACATCAGGGCGCTGCTGCCCGAGTCGTCGCGACGGGCGTACGACGTGCACCCGATCGTCGCCGCAGTGCTCGACTCGGACGCGCCATTCGAGGAATTCCAGGCCAAGTGGGCGCCGTCCATGGTGGTCGGCCTCGGCCGGTTGTCGGGTCGTACGGTCGGTGTGCTGGCCAACAACCCGCTGCGGCTGGGCGGCTGCCTGAACTCCGAAAGTGCCGAGAAGGCAGCGCGTTTCGTGCGCCTGTGCGACGCGTTCGGCATCCCGCTGGTGGTCATCGTCGACGTGCCGGGGTATCTGCCCGGTGTCGACCAGGAATGGGGTGGCGTGGTGCGACGCGGCGCCAAGCTGCTGCACGCCTTCGGCGAGGCGACGGTTCCGCGCGTGACCCTGGTGACGCGAAAGATCTACGGCGGGGCCTACATTGCGATGAACTCCCGCTCACTCAACGCGACGAAGGTGTTCGCGTGGCCGGACGCCGAGGTCGCGGTGATGGGCGCCAAGGCCGCCGTCGGCATCCTGCACAAGCGCAAGCTGGCCGCCGCACCGGACCACGAGCGCGAGGCGTTGCACGACGAGTTGGCCGCCGAGCATGAGCGGATCGCCGGGGGCGTGGACAGCGCCATCGACATCGGTGTGGTGGACGAGAAGATCGACCCGTCGCACACCCGCAGCAAGCTCACCGAGGCGCTGGCTCAGGCGCCGGCGCGCCGTGGCCGCCACAAGAACATCCCGCTGTAGTCCCAGGCTCTCTACCGCGGGGTCCCCTTCCCCTGGCGAGCAGTCGCAAAATCGCACGTTTCCGGCCGGAAACGTGCGATTTTGCGTCTACTCAGCAACCTCGGCCAGGGCGCGGGCTTCGGCTTCGGTCTCGACCGCGGGACCCGACCCGGGTAGCGGCTTGCCGGCGACCTCCGGCGTGAACAACAGCGTCAGCACACCCACCACCCCGGCGAATATCAACATGTAGGCCGGCACCATCGGGTTGCCGGTGCTGGTGATCAGCGCCTGGGCGATCAACGGGGTCACGCCGCCGACGGTAGAGATCGACAGGTTGTAGGAAATGGCCAACGCCCCGTAGCGCACCCTGGTGGGAAACAGCGCCGGCAGCGCCGACGGAGTCGTGCTGTCAAAACACAGTTCCATCAGGCCGATCAGCAGCACACCGACGAACACCACGGGGTAGGCACTGCCGAAACGCATCAACAGGAAAGCCGGGATGGACGCCACGACAAGCAGTACGCAGCCCGCCCGCATGATCGGCTTGACGCCGATCCGGTCGGACAGTTTGGCGACGAACACGATCGTCGCCATCAGGATGGCCAGAGTAGCTACGATCATCACCAAGGCGGCCGTTTCTCCCACGTGCACAACCGTTTTCAGATAGGTCGGCAGGTAGCCGGTGACCATGAAATCGGCGACCTGGGAGGTCAGCACCAGGGCGGCGCAGATCAGCATCGGCCGCCACTGCTCGACCACCGTGTGCCGGAACTGGTGGCGCCGACCCTCTTCCCGCACGTCCGCCTCCAGCTGTGCGAACGCGGGTGATTCGCCCAGCCGCAGCCGCATATACAGCGCGACCAAGCCCAGCGGCGCGGCCAGCAGCAGCGGCACCCGCCAGCCCCACGCCAACCAGTCGCGCGCCGGCAGCCACGCCTGCAGCCCGGTCACCAGGAACCCGGCGACGACGAAACCGATCAGGTTGCCCAGGGGCAGAAAGCCGACCAGCATGCCGCGCTTGCGGTCGGGCGCCTGCTCGACCAGGTAGGTCATTGCGCCCACGAACTCACCGCCGGTCGACAGACCCTGAAAGACGCGGGCCACGACGAGCAGGATCGGCGCCCAGATGCCGATCGCGCTGTAGCCGGGGAGCAGGCCGCTCATCGTCGTGCCTGTCGTCATCATCAGGATGGTGATCACCAGCACCCGCTTGCGGCCGATGCGGTCGCCGAGCGGGCCGAAGATCATTCCGCCGATCGGACGCACCACGAACGCCGCCGCCAGGGTGCCGAAGGTGGCGATCAGGTGGACTGCGCTGGCGCTGTTGCCGGGGTAGAAAAGCTGCGCGATCGTGGTGGCGATGTAGCCGTAGACGCCGAAGTCGTACCACTCCATGACGTTGCCGATAGCGGTGCCGGTGATGGCCCGAGACATCGCGGCGCGATCCGTGACGGTGATCTCGTCGAGCGACCACTGCCGCGAACCTTCGGTATTCATCGACACGTCTGTTACCCGAACGAGGTCGGGCCGAACCAGTGGCGCGTGATCAACCCACGCCGGCCAGGAATTCCCCGGCGGCACTGAGCGCCCGCTCCCGGTCACGCGGCACCAATCCGATGCGGGTGCGCCGATCCAGAATGTCACCGACGTCCAGCGCGCCCTCGTGGGTGACCGCGTACTCGAACTCCGCCCTGGTCACGTCGATGCCGTCGGCGACCGGCTCGGTAGGCCGCTCGCACGTTGCCACCGCGACAACGTTGGCGGCCTCGGCGCCGTAGCGCGCCACCATGGACGCCGGCACGCTCCCGGGTCCGGCCGCGGGTCCCGGATTGGCCGCCGCGCCGATCAGCGGCAGGTTACGGGTGCGGCACTCTCCGGCGCGCAGCTTCCGCTCGGCGATCGCCCGGTTGAGCACATCCTCTGCCATGTAACGGTATTCGGTCAGTTTGCCGCCGACCACGCTGAACACGCCGGTCGGCGACTCGAAGATGGCGTGATCGCGCGACACGTCGGCGGTACGGCCCTCGCCGGTGTCGATCAGCGGCCGCAGGCCGGCGTAGGAGCCGATCACGTCGGACGGTCCGACGGCGGCGCCCAGTGCGGTGTTCACCGTGTCGAGCAGGAACGCGATCTCGGCCGCCGAGGGTTCGGGGACGTCGGGAATGGGCCCGGGTGCATCTTCATCGGTGAGCCCGAGATAGATCCGGCCGAGCTGCTCGGGCATGGCGAACACGAACCTGTTCAGTTCGCCAGGGATCGGAATCGTCAGCGCCGCGGTGGGATTGCCGAACGCCGCCGCGTCGAACACCAAATGTGTTCCGCGGCTTGGCCGCAACTTCAGCGCCGGATCGATGTCGCCGCCCCAGACCCCGGCCGCGCTGATCACCGCTGCCGCCTTCACCTCGAACGACTCCCCGGTGCGCTGGTCGGTGAGCCGCACCGAGGTGGCGGTGGCCTCCGAGGCGGCCACGTAGGTAAGGATCCTGGCGCCGTGCTGGGCCGCGGTGCGGGCCACCGCCGTCACCAGCCGAGCGTCGTCGATCAACTGCCCGTCGTAATTGAGCAATCCCCCGGCCAGGCCCTCACGCCGCACTGTCGGCGCCAGCTCCATAACCCGGCGCGATGAAATCCAGCGCGACCGCGGCAGCGTCGACGACGATGTGCCCGCCATCACCCGCAGCGCGTCGCCGGCCAGAAAGCCCACCCGCACCAGCGCGCGCTTGGCGTGGTTCATCGACGGCAGCAACGGAACCAGCTGCGGCATCGCGTGTACCAGATGAGGAGCGTTGCGCGACATCAGAATTCCGCGCTCGATGGCGCTGCGCCGGGCGATGCCGACGTTGCCGCTGGCCAGGTAGCGCAGACCGCCGTGCACCAGCTTGGAACTCCAGCGGCTGGTACCGAACGCCAGGTCGTGCTTTTCCACCAGCACCGTCCGCAGTCCCCGGGACGCGGCGTCCAGGGCAATGCCGGCGCCGGTGATACCCCCGCCGATGACGACGACGTCGACCTCCGAGCCGTCGGCGAGTGCGGTCAGGTCGGCGGTGCGTCGTGCGGCGTTGAGAGCGGTCGGGTTCTCCATCAGGACAGGTATCCGTTCAATGTGTAGGTGAGTTGGGTGGCCAGGGCCTCGTCGTCGAGGATCGGTTTGACGATGTCGGCGGATTGGATGGTCGACTGGGCGATCAGCAGGATCATGGTCGCGAGCTGACGGGGGTCGCCCGGCCGGACGCTGCCGGTGCGTTGGGCGGCTTCCAGCCGACCGACCAACCCCTCGATCAGGATGAGTTGGCTCGCGCCCAGGCGCTCGGTGATGTAAACACGGGCCAGCTCAGAGTGCATCACCGACATGATCAGGTCGTCCCGGCGCAACCGATCGGCCACCGCGACGATCTGTTGCACCAGGGCTTCGCGGTCATTGCCGTCGAAGGGCACGTCCCGCATCGCGTCGGTCACGTGGTTGGTCAGCAACGTCGACATGATCGACTGCGTGTCCGGCCAGCGGCGGTAGACCGTCGGGCGGCTCACGCCGGCACGGCGGGCAATCTCGGCGAGCGTCACCCGGTCGGCACCGAAATCGACCACGCAGCTGGCTGCCGCGGCTAGGATTCGATCCCCGGTATCCATGTTTGGGTCATTACTCATTGACACCATGTGTAATACTGTAACGCATGACGCACCTCGATGAACTCCTTCCGCCGATGAAATGGAACGCGTGGGGGGATCCCGCCGCGGCCAAGCCACTCTCCGATGGGATCCGCGGCTTGCTGAAGCAGGTCGTGGGCCTTGAGGATTCGGATGAGGCCGAGCTGCAGCCCGACGAGGTGAAACTGCGGGCGTGCGCCCTGTCGCAGACCGATCAGGACGGGCTGGCCAAGATCGTCGGCGCGGAATTCTTGCGCACCGGCGACCGCGACCGCCTCCTGCACGCCGGCGGCAAGTCCACCCCCGACATGCTGCGCCGCAAGGACCGCGGGGTCCAGGATGCGCCCGACGCGGTATTGCTGCCCGGTGACGACGACGTGGTGCTGGAAATTCTGCGCTACTGCTCCGACCACGGCATCGCGGTCGTCCCGTTCGGTGGGGGCACCAACGTCACCGGCGGACTGGACCCCACCCGTGGGCGGTTCGGCGCCGTGATTTCGCTGGATCTGCGCCGCTTCAACCAGTTGCACTCGATCGACACCGTGTCCGGCATCGCCGAATTGGGCGGCGGCGTCACCGGTCCGGAGGCCGAGCGTCTGCTGGGCGAGCACGGCTTCTCGCTCGGACACTTCCCGCAGAGCTGGGAGTACGCCACCATCGGGGGCTTCGCCGCGACCCGCTCGTCCGGCCAGGATTCCGCCGGCTACGGCAGGTTCAACGACATGATCCTGGGGTTGCGGATGGTCACCCCGGTGGGCGTGTGGGACCTGGGCCGGGTGGCGGCCTCGGCGGCCGGCCCGGATCTACGCCAACTGGCGATCGGTTCGGAAGGCACCCTGGGTGTCATCACCAAGGTGCGACTGCGGGTGCACCCGGTCCCGGAGACCACGCGCTACGAGGCGTGGTCCTTTCCGGACTTCGCCACCGGAGTCGCCGCCCTGCGGGCCATCACCCAGACCGGCACCGGCCCCACCATCGTGCGGCTTTCCGATGAGGTGGAGACGGGTGTCAACCTCGCCACCCACGAGACGATCGGCGAAAGTCAAAGCGCCGGCGGATGTCTGGGGCTGACCCTGTTCGAGGGCACCCCCGAACATGCCGAAAGCCGGCACGCCGAAACCCGTGCGCTGCTGGAAGCCAACGGCGGCACCTCACTCGGTGAAGGCCCGGCCAAGACCTGGGAGCACGGCCGGTTCAGCGCGCCCTACCTGCGCGACTCGCTACTGGCCGCCGGCGCACTGTGCGAGACGCTGGAGACGGCCACCGACTGGGCGAACATCCCCGCCCTGAAGGCCGCCGTCACCGAGGCGCTGACCGGTTCGCTGGCCGAGTCGGGCACCCCGGCGCTGGTGATGTGCCACGTCTCGCACGTCTACCCGACGGGGGCTTCGCTGTACTTCACCGTGGTCGCCGGGCAGCGCGGCAATCCGGTCGCACAGTGGTGGGCCGCCAAGAAGGCCGCGTGCGACGCGATCATGGCCACCGGCGGGACCATCACCCACCACCACGCCGTCGGCGCCGACCACCGGGCGTGGATGCGCGACGAGGTGGGCGAACTCGGTGTGCAGGTGTTGAGTGCGGTCAAGGCCGCCCTGGATCCAGCCGGGATTCTCAATCCCGGCAAGCTGATTCCGTGACGCAGGAGCACTCCCCCGTCCTGAGCCGGCGCGAGATCGGCAAGGTGACCGCGCTGACGAATCCCCTGTCGGGGCACGGTGCCGCAATCGAGGCCGCGCAACGCGCGATCGCCCGGTTTCACAAGCACGGTGTCGAAGTCGTCGAGATCATCGGCGACGGTGCCGAGGACGCGCGCTTCCTGGTCGCCGCGGCGCTGGAGAAGGGCACCGATGCGGTCGTCGTCACCGGCGGTGACGGCGTCATCTCCAACGCCTTGCAGGTGCTCGCGCAGACCGATGTACCGCTGGGCATCATCCCGGCGGGCACCGGAAACGACCATGCGCGTGAATTCGGTATTCCCACAAAGGATCCCGAGGCGGCAGCGGACGTTGTGGTGGACGGGTGGACGGAAACGATTGACCTGGGCCGGATCCGCGATCAGCACGGCGTCAACAAGTGGTTCGGCACTGTGGCGGCAACCGGATTCGACTCCCTGGTGACCGACCGGGCCAACCGCATGACCTGGCCACACGGGCGGATGCGGTATTACATCGCGATGTTCGCCGAGCTGTCCCGGCTGCGCCTGCTGCCGTTTCGGCTGGTGCTCGACGGCCAGCAGGTGATCGAGGCCGACCTCACCATGACCGCCTTCGGCAACACCCGCAGCTACGGCGGCGGGATGCTGATCTGTCCCAACGCCGACCGGTCCGACGGCCTGCTCGACCTCACCATGGTGAAGTCGGAGTCTCGGATGAAGCTGGCCCGCTTCTTTCCCACCGCTCTCAAAGGCACTCATGTGGAGCTCGACGAGGTCACCACCGCGCGGGCCAAGACCGTCGAGGTGGAGTGCCCCGGCATCAACGTGTACGCCGACGGCGACTACGCCTCTCCGCTGCCGGCGGAGATCTCCGCGGTGCCCGCGGCGCTGCAGGTGCTGCGGCCCAAGCAGATGTAACAACCCGGTCACCGGACGCGACATGTTCAGCATGTCGCGTCTTGCCAAGACAACAGTGGCCGCCGCAGCGGCCCTAGTGGTTCCGCTGTGCGTGGCGCCGATGGCGCACGCGGGTGAAGTCGCCTCCTGGAACGGCGAATACATTCTCGTGCTCGGCGCCAACGCGAAATCCGGTACCAGCGTGGCGGCCGGTCAGCCGGAGTTCGCCCACCGCTCCAGCGTCTCGCTGACCTCGAGTTGCACCGCGGGCGTTTGTGTCGCCACGATCGAGAACCCTCCCCCGCCCAAGCACGAATCGATGCCGCGCACCATCGAATTCACCTGGAACGGCTCGCAGTGGGTACGCGAAATGACCTGGAAGTGGGACTGCCTGTTGCCCGACGGCACCGTCGAATACGATCCGGCGAAGTCGATAACGGTATACACCCCAGGGCAGTACGGCATCCTCACCGGCGTCTTCCACACCGATATCGCCAGCGGCACATGTCAGGGCAATGTCGATATGCCGGTGTCGGCCAAACCCGTGTCAGTGCCGGTCACCTGACCACCGCCGAGCAGACGCCAAATCGCACCGGAACACGTGTTCCGGTGCGATTTGGCGTCTGCTCGCGGGAGGTGGGCTAGCCGACGCCCCGGCTCAGCCACGTCACCTCGCCGGCGTCGCCGCCGTCGCGGTACGGCTCGAGGGCGTCATCCCACGCGGTGCCCAGGACCGAATCCAGTTCGGCGGCAAGGGTATCGGCACCCTGGGCCATCAACGTCCGCAATCTCATCTCACCGACCATGATGTCGCCGTTGGCGCTCATCGGCCCGCTCCACAGCCCCAACTGTGGGGTGTGGCTGAACCGATGGCCGTCGACGCCCGGGCTGGGGTCCTCGGTGACTTCGAACCGCAGCACCGACCACGAGCGCAACGCGTTCGCCAAGCGGGCACCAGTCCCGACGGGCCCCACCCAGTTGGTGACCGCGCGCAGCTGCCCCGGCATGGCCGGCTGTGGCGTCCACACCAAATTCGCCTTGGCTTGCAAGGTCGACGACAACGCCCACTCGACATGCGGGCACACCGCCGCCGGCGAGGCGTGGACGTACACCACACCGGCCGTCACGTCGGCGAATTGATTCGACGCATGCATCTTCTTGCTCCTTCGGTTCCACGAGGGACGTCTTCCCCAACGACCTGGTGAACCCGCTCAAGCAAAAGTTGCTGCGTATCAAATTTTGTGTCTTGCGTGTCTATTGTGCCCTGTGATGCCTGTGTTGCGCTAGTGTGCATTTTCGTTTCATGCGTGGGCTTCCAAGACCGCATCCGACAGCGACGGCCACGGGTCCAGCGCCCACTCGCCGAAGTCGCGGTCGGTGAGCACCACCAGGGCCAGGTCCGCCTCCGGATCTACCCAGATGAAACCCCCGGACTGGCCGAAATGGCCGTAGGTGCGAACCGAGTTGCCCGCGCCGGTCCAGTGCGGTGACTTCGAATCCCGCAACTCGAACCCCAGACCCCAATCGTTGGGCCGCTGGGAGCCGTATCCGGGCAGCACACCGTCGAGGCCCGGAAACTGCACCGTCGTCGCGTCGGCGTGCATCTGCGCCGAGACCGTCACCGGGCGCAGTAAGTCCCCGGCGAACCTGGCCAGGTCGGCAACAGACGATGTCGCCCCGAAACCGGCTGTCTGCGCGCCGCCGTCCAGCCTGGTCGTCGTCATGCCCAGCGGCTCGCACACCGCCTCGGTGAGGTAGCGCCCGAAGTCGATGCCCGATTCCCGCTCGATCTTTTCGGCCAGCACGGCGAACCCATAGTTCGAATAGATCCGGCGGGTACCCGGCCGGGCCAGCACGTCGCCGGAGAGCATCGCCAAGCCTGAGGCGTGCGACAGCAGGTGGCGGATGGTGGATCCGGGCGGCCCTGCTTCGGTGTCGAGGTCGACGACGCCCTCCTCGACGGCGATCTGCGCGGCCCTGGCCGCGATCGGTTTGGTGACCGATGCCAGCGTGAAGACGCTCGCGGTGTCACCGTGGGTGGCCAGCACTCCGGCCGGGCCGACGATGGCGGCGGCGGCATTAGGCACCGGCCAGTCCTCGATGGCGTCGAGAACTGCCATCACTTGCGGGCGATGTAGTAATTGTTGATCGGGTCCGACTCGATCTCGGCCACCACCACGTCGTCGAAGCCGGCGTCGGCGAGCATCGACTGAGCCAACTGCGCGCCCCACACCGCACCCAACCCGGCGCCGTCGTGTGCCAGGGACACGGTCATGCAGTGCATCAGCGACACCGTGTAGAGGTAGGTGCGCATCGGAACGTCGATGTTGTCCTCGAGGCGGCTCGACGCCTTGATGTCTGCCATCAGTAGCACGCCGCCGGGGCGCAGGGCGCGGTGGATGTTTTCCAGCACGCGGGCCGGCTGGGCCTGGTCGTGGATGGCATCGAACACCGTGATGACGTCATAGGCTGCCGACCTGTCCAAGTGAGGCAGGTCATGGCTCTCGAACGTCACGTTGGGCAGACCAAGCCGAGCCGCCTCATCGCGGCCGACGGCAATGCCTTCTTCGGAGAAGTCGATCCCGGTGAACCGGCTGGCCGGAAACGCTTGAGCCATCACGTTCACGGCATGTCCACTGCCGCAACCGAAATCGGCGACATCGACGCCGCGGCGAAGACGTTCGACCAGTCCGTCTACCAGCGGTAGCACCACGTCGACGAGCGCGGCGTCGAACACCACGCCGCTCTGTTGAGCCATCAACGTGTGGAAGCGCGGAAACTCGCTGTAGGGCAGGCCGCCGCCTGCCCGGAAACAACCGAGTATCTTCTGTTCCACCTCACTGAGCAGCGGCACGAACTGTGCCACCAGAGCAAGGTTGTTCGGGCCGGCGGCACTGGTCAGCACCGCCGCACGCTGGGCGGGCAACGAGTAGGTCCCGGTCGCGGCGTCGTAATCGACCACTCGTCCGGTTGTCATTCCGCCCAGCCACTCTCGGACATACCGCTCGTTGAGGTGGGCGGCTTCGGCGATCTCGGAACTGGTGGAAGGCGCCAGCCCGGCCATGGTTTCCAACAGCCCGGTCTGATGCCCCAAACTCAGGAGCAAGGTCAGGCTGGCGTTGTCGATCGTCGCCACGATGCGCTCGGTAAAGGCTTCTGCCGTCTCGGGTGCCGTCATGATCAGGGACGCTACACCGTAGGTTAGAAGTCATGAGTCAGACAGTGCGCGGCGTGATTTCACGGAGCAAGGGCCAACCCGTCGAGGTGGTCGACGTCGTGATCCCCGACCCGGGACCGGGCGAGGCCGTCGTCGACATCATCGCCTGCGGCGTGTGCCACACCGACCTCACCTACCGCGAGGGCGGGATCAACGACGAGTACCCGTTTCTACTCGGGCACGAGGCCGCCGGCACTGTGGAAGCCGTCGGGACCGGTGTCACTCACGTCGCACCGGGTGACTTTGTCGTACTGAACTGGCGCGCGGTGTGCGGGCAGTGCCGGGCCTGCAAGCGCGGCAGGCCCGCCTACTGCTTCGACACCTTCAACGCCGAACAGAAGATGACGCTGACCGATGGCACCGAGCTCACCCCGGCTCTGGGCATCGGAGCGTTCGCCGACAAGACGCTGGTGGCGGCCGGGCAATGCACCAAGGTCAATCCGGAGGCCGATCCCGCCGTCGCGGGCCTGCTCGGCTGCGGGGTGATGGCCGGCATCGGCGCGGCCATCAACACCGGCGGCGTCACCCGCGACGACACGGTGGCGGTGATCGGCTGCGGCGGCGTGGGTGACGCCGCGATCGCCGGCGCCGCGCTGGTGGGAGCCAAGAAGATCATCGCGGTCGACACCGACAACACGAAGTTGGAGTGGGCCCGCAACTTCGGCGCGACGCACACCGTCAACGCCCGGGAGTTCGATGTCGTCGAGACGATCCAGGACCTCACCGACGGCTTCGGGGTCGACGTGGTGGTCGAGGCCGTCGGCCGGCCGGAAACCTGGAAGCAGGCTTTCTATGCGCGCGACTTGGCCGGAACCGTGGTGCTCGTCGGGGTGCCCACCCCCGACATGCGGCTGGATATGCCGTTGGTCGACTTCTTCTCCCGGGGTGGTTCGCTGAAGTCCTCCTGGTACGGCGACTGCCTGCCCGAGCGTGACTTCCCCACCCTGATCGACCTGTATCTACAGGGCCGGCTGCCGTTGGAGAAGTTTGTCTCCGAGCGAATCGGGTTAGACGGCATCGAGGAGGCTTTTCACAAGATGCACGACGGCAAGGTACTGCGTTCGGTGGTGATCCTCTAATGGTGGTCATCGATCGGCTGGTCACCCACGGCACCTTCGAACTCGACGGCGGCAGTTGGGAAGTCGACAACAACATCTGGCTGGTCGGCGACAATTCCAACGTGGTGGTGTTCGATGCCGCCCACGACGCGGCGCCGATCATCGAGGCCGTCGACGGGCGTCATGTGGTCGCGGTGGTGTGCACGCACGGCCACAACGACCACGTGACGGTGGCTCCCGAACTAGGCAAGGCGCTTGACGCGCCGGTGCTGCTGCACCCCGCCGACGAGGTGCTGTGGCGAATGACGCATCCGGACAGCGATTTTCGCCCCGTCTCCGAGGGTGACGCGCTGAAGGTCGGTGGCACCGAGTTGCGGGCCCTGCACACACCGGGGCACTCGCCGGGATCGGTGTGCTGGTATGTCCACGATCTCGGCGTGGTGTTCAGCGGTGACACGCTGTTCTCGGGTGGTCCAGGGGCCACCGGCCGCTCGTATTCGGATTTCCCGACGATTCTGCGGTCGATTTCCGAGCGCCTGGGCAAGCTGCCCGGCGAAACCCTGGTACACACCGGCCACGGCGACAGCACGACCATCGGGGACGAGATCGTGCACTACGAGGAGTGGGTCGCCCGCGGGCACTGAGCGCCCATACGCTGCCGGGGCGCCGCCCCCCTCCCGTGAGCGAACCGCAAAATGCCGCCCGCAGCGGCGTGTCGTGGCAAAACGCGGGCGCTCGGCACCCAGCGGCTGCCCAGGCGGGGGGCCCAGAAGGGCTAGTGCCCGTCCAGGATCCGCCGCTTCTCGGCCTGGAACTCCTCTTCGGTCAATGCACCTGAATCACGCAGTGCGGCAATGGTTTTCAACCGCTCCACGCGGACGCCGGCACCGGTGGGCTCGTAGGCCACCACCGGCGCCGAGAACGCGATGCTTCCCGCAGCAGAAGGCACCGGCCTGCGACGGACACGGCTCAGCCACATGGTCGACACCGCCAGATCGATGAGACCGACGACGAACAGCGCGACAAAAACCCAGACCAAGTTTCCGTACGAACTCTGATGCCCGAAAGCCAACCGGGGATTGATGTATCCGTTCACCTGCCCGTCGGTCATCACGCTGTAGGTGCCCTCCACCGGCACCTGGACGTTCCACACCCGCACATGGGCGTCGTTGTTGACGGTGGTTGTACTGCCGATGCTTTCGGTGACCTCCGGCTGCGCCACGCCGTCGGGCGGGGTGATCGAGATGCGCAACGGGGGCACCGGCAGACCGCCTCCGTTGGTGCCGCCGATGACCAGGGTGTGCAGGCTGACGGTGGCCTGCCCGGCCGGCAGGTGCACGCTGCCGCTGCCCGGAATGGGCACCTCGCCGTAGGCGTCGTAGTCGTCCAGGAAGAATGCATTGAGCACCAGCGTGGCGATGAACCCGGCCACCGCCACCACCAGCGTCACGATCGCGAGGGTCAACGAAAGCTTGGCGACCCGTCTGCTATTCATCCAGGCAGTGTGTCATGCGCGACCGCGACGGGGGACACTGTTTGCGAGCGCAGACCACGCAACCGGAGAAGGAGTTCTCGCATGGCCAACGATCTCGTCGCCACGGTGCCCGATCTGTCCGGCAAGCTGGCCGTCGTCACCGGATCCAACAGCGGCCTGGGTTTCGGCCTGGCCAAGCGCCTGGCGGCAGGCGGCGCCGATGTCGTGATGGCCATCCGCAACCAGCGCAAGGGCGAGGCAGCCATTGAAGAGATCCGCAAGACTGTGCCCGACGCCAGCCTGACCATCAAACCGCTGGATCTTGCGTCACTGGCTTCCGTCGCCGCCCTGGGCGCGCAACTCAACGCCGACGGCCGCCCGATCGACATCCTGATCAACAACGCCGGCGTGATGACCCCGCCGGAGCGCGACACCACCGCGGATGGCTTCGAATTACAGTTCGGCAGTAACCATCTCGGCCATTTCGCGCTCACCGCGCATGTGCTGCCGCTACTGCGGGCGGCGCAGGCCGCGCGCGTGGTGTCGCTGAGCAGCATCGCGGCCCGGCGCGGCCGCATCCACTTCGACGACCTGCAGTTTGAGAAGTCCTACGCATCGATGGCGGCGTACGGACAGTCGAAGCTGGCGGTGCTGATGTTCGCCCGGGAATTGGATCGGCGCAGCAGCCGGGCCGGCTGGGGCATCATGTCCAACGCGGCACACCCCGGCCTCACCAAGACCAATCTGCAGATCAGTGGACCTTCCCACGGCCGGGACAAACCGGCTCTGATGCAGCGGCTGTACACCACGTCGTGGAAGTACGCCCCCTTCCTGTGGCAGGAGATTCAAGAAGGCATCCTGCCGGCGCTTTACGCGGCAGTCACACCCGGCGCCGAGGGCGGCGCGTTCTACGGACCGCGCGGCCCCTTCGAGGCCGCCGGTGGCGGGGTCACCGAAGCCAAGGTGCCGTCGCGCGCAGCCAATGACGAACACTGTCAACGACTTTGGGAGATTTCGGAGAAGCTCACCGGTGTCAGCTACCCCTCGGCGAACTGAGCCCCAGCCAGTAGTCCGCCTGCCCGAATCGAGCGTCGTGGTGCGTCCGGAGCCGATGGAGTCGGCCACGTACACCCACTCGTCGCGTCTGCAGGCGGCCGGCCTGGTGCCGGCAATCGGCCTGTTCGAGCAGGCGGCGCAACAGGTGCCGCTGCCCAGACCGCCGCAGCCGGTCATCATCGCCGACTACGGCGCGGCCACCGGCTACAACTCGCTCAAGCCGATGGCCGCCGCGATCCAGGTGTTACGCACCCGCACCCGCCATGACCACGCAATCCTGGTGGCGCACACCGACGTACCGCAGAACGACTTCACCGCGTTGTTCCAGACGCTGTCCGACGACCCGGACAGCTACCTGAACATCGACTCGGCAAGCTTCACCTCGGCGATCGGACGATCCTTCTATCAGCAGATTCTGCCCACCGGCACCGTCAACCTCGGTTGGACGTCGTGGGCGATCCAGTGGCTGAGCCGTATTCCTGAGGGAGCGCCGGAATTCACCGATCATGTGCATGTCGCGTTCACCGGCAACACCGACGCCCGGCGCGCTTACGAACACCAGTCGGCGCTGGACTGGAATGACTTCGTCGCGTTCCGGGGCCGCGAGTTGTGTCCCGGCGGCCGGCTGGTGGTGCTGACCATGGCCCTCGACGAGGACGGCGAATTCGGCTACCGCCCGCTGAACGAGGCACTGATGTCGGCGCTGGGAGACCTTGTCGGGCGGGGCCTGGTGCGGGCCGACGAGGTGCGGCGCATGGTCATCCCCGTGGTGGCCCGCACCGAGAAGGACTTTCGCGCCCCGTTCGCCCCGCGCGGCTGGTTCGAGGGCCTGACGATCGAGCATCTGGACCTGTTCAATGCCAAGGATCGGTTCTGGGCCAGATACGAAAGCGATTCAGACGCAGTGGCTTTCGGGGCCCAATGGGCGGCGTTCGCCCGGGCCGCCCTGTTCCCGACCCTGCGGGCGGGATTGGACGGTGGGTTCAGCGACCCGCGTGGAGTGGACTTTGTCGAGCAACTCGAGGCCGGGGTTGCCGAGCGCCTGGCTAACGCGCCCGAGCCGATGCGGATTCCGCTCGCAGCCCTGGTATTGGCCAAGCGGAATTCGCCGTAGCAGGCGTTTCGACGCGACGCGGATGTGGTAACCCTCACGCAGGGTCGGTCGCAAGCAACGCCTTAGGGGGCACGAGCATGAGCGCGCACGAGGACGAATCAGCTGGTCAGGACACCAGCAAGACCGATGATGGTGCCGTGAGTACTGCCGAGGCCGACAAGAACGACGATAACGGGAACCGCGGCGTCAGGGACACCACCGAGAAGCCCGAGCCGGACGAAAAGGCCAAGGCAAAGGCCAAAGAGATGATGTCGGCCTACGAAGACAAGCCGACGCTGGTGATGCCCGGGTCGGGCAAGACCATCACCGGCACCGCAGTCAACGAGTGGCTCGACGACGACGGCAACCCCAAATACTCCGAGGACGACGACTCGCCGGCCGCCAAGGCGAAGGCTGAAAACTCAGATGCGACCGGCGAGGCAGACACGTCAGCCGCGAAGAGCGACGCCGGCAACGACAGACGCCTGGACGGCAACGACGAGAGCCCGGACGGCAACGATGGCGGCGGGCGGGCGAAGAACACCGCCGAAAGCGAGCGTGCTGCCGAGGCCAACGAAAACGCCGAAGACGAGAACAAGTCGGTCGAGCAGCTCCGCGAAGAAGCCGAGCAACGCGTCAAGGACAACCTGGACAAGGACAAAGAGTTCAACAAGGAAATCCTGGAAGCGACCAAGCAGGACCGCGAGGACCGGGAGAAGGCCGGCACGTAGACCCGGCACGTAGCCGGGTTTCAGCCGCCCTGGGGGACGATTCCCGGGATGGGCGGTAGCCCGGGGATCTGCGGCAGCTGCGGAAGAGGCGGCAGGACAGGCGGAGTCGTGACCGGTGGCTGGGTGGTCACCGGCGGCTGTGTCGTCACCGGGGGCTGGGTCGTCACCGGTGGTGGCGCCGTGGTGGTGACCGGCGCAGGTTCTTCGGAGGTGACCGGCGGCGGCGCCTGTGTGGTTCGCGGGCGCGGGGCGGGTGTCTGAGTCGGCGGCGGAGGTTCCGGCGTCGAAGCGGGCGGCGGCTCGGGGCTGGGAGTCTCGGTGCTGGTAGGCGGGGGCGGCGCGGAACTGCGCGGCGTCGCGGGCGAGGTGTTCACCCCCGGCGACTTGGTGCCCTTGTCGTGTGAGGTCAAGCCGATCGCCACCGCAGTTCCCACCAACAGCACCGCCACCACCGCGCCGATGGCGATGACCGCCGGCAGGCGGTACCACGGAATCGGCGACGCCTTCCGCTCCGGCTCCGGCCGCGCTTCACGCTCGAACTTCATCTGCGGACGGGCAGCCGTATACCCCGAAGCCGCGGCCGACGACGCCGCCGGCATGACGCGCGACTCGTCCTCGGCTTCCGACCACGCCAGGGCCGGTTGCATAGCCGACACCGGAGCCGCGTCGGCCAGTTCCGGCGGGTAGTCGTCGGCGGGCGGCGCCGGGGGCGCAGCCACCAGCGGCGCGGGGGGCGCCGCCGGGGTCAACGTCGTCGCACTGGTGTCGGCGGGACCCCGCGCAGCGCGCAGCGCACCGCCGATGGCGGCGGTCAGCTGGGGGCGCGGGGTGGTGATCACCGGCACGCCGAACCGGCCGGACAACGACGTGGTCACCAGCGGAATGTTGGCGCCACCCCCCATGGTCACGATCGCCACCAAGCCGGAACCGTTGCGGCTCAACGTTTCGTCGAGCACCCCCAGCGCCCCGGTCAGCGACCCGCGGATCGTCTCCTCGAGCTCGTTGCGCGTGAGCCGGATGTCCCCACCAACCCCGGGCACCTCTTCGGAGAGGGTGGTGGCCGTTGTCGCCGAAAGTCGTTCTTTGGCAGTGCGGCAGGCCGCCCGCAATCGGGTCAGTGATCCGATCGCCGCGGTGCCCGACGGATCGAACGAACCGGTGCCGGACATCTCCGATATGACGTAGGTCAGCAGCGACTGGTCGATGAGATCGCCGGAGAAGTCGTGATACCGGACAGTCGGCGAGACCGGGAAATAGTCCGCGGCGGCGTCAACCAGGGTGATGCTGGTACCGCTTCCACCGAAATCGCACACCGCGACGGTCCCCCGCGCCGGTATGCCCGGGTTGGCCCGCACGGCGAAGAGCGCTGCCGCGGCATCCGGGATCAAGGTCACCGGGGTGGCTTGGTGGGACCACTCCGAGACCCGACTCACCGCACCGCCCAGCGCGTCGACCGCCGGCGGCGCCCAGTGGGCCGGATAGGTCACCGCAACACGGTCTGGCAGCGCGCGCCCGCCGGTGGCGGCGTAGGCCAGCGCCCGCAATCCGTCGGCGACCAGGGCTTCGCTGCGGTGCACGGAACCATCGGCCGCCACGATGCCGACCCGGTCTCCCACCCGGTCCACGAAATCTCTGATGACCAGGCCGGGTTCATCCAGCCGAGGGTTCTCCGACGGCACCCCGACCTCGGGCGGGCGCTGCCGGTACAGGGTCAGGACGGGTTTGCGAGTGATGGCATGGTCGGGCGTGACGGCAGCCAGATTCGTGGCGCCGATCGACAGGCCCAGCGCGGGCCTAGCTCCATCTGCCATCTGGTTCCATCCCCACGTCCCCCCGCCTCATTCTTTCGGTAAAACCTATAGCCGATCAATGCGCCGGCTATGCGCCGGCGGTATGAGTGCTGGTCAGCGGATCGTACCTGCGCCCGGGATCAGTGGCAGATCCAGCGCGGTCACCCAGCCCGGCGACAGTTCGTTGACGGCAGGGACGGCATTGAGCGCGCGCATTCCGGTCGCCAGGCATCCGGCGGCCGCGGCATCCCGGCCCGAGCCGTCGGTGAACCGGAACGCGGTTTCCTGGAAGATGCTCGGGGTGCCTTCGATGTCCACCCGGTACACGTCGTTGGCGTGGCCGGTCGGCCAATCCGGAGCGGCGTCAAGCCCGATACGGTTGACGTGCTCGAGCTGGATGCGTGTCTCCCCCTGGTAGAGCCCGTTGATCGTGAACCGGACGGCCGCGACATTGCCTGCCTTGATGACGCCCTTGGCGGACTTGCGGTCCGTCGGGGTCACCCATTTGTCCCAGGTGGTGGTCATCTCATCGAGCATGATGCCGGCTGCGTGGGCGATCATCGGGACGGTCGCGCCCCAGGCGAAGATCAGCACGTCGCGGTTCTCCAGCATCGGGCTGAACTCGGGTTCACGCCCGATACCCATTTCCCGTTCGTAGTCGCCCTCGTAGTTGGTGTAGTCCAGCAGCTCCGAGGCGCGCACTCGCTTCACTTCGGAGCACAGGCCCATCAGGGTCATCGGGAACAGGTCGTTGGCGAACCCGGGGTCGATGCCGGTGGTGAAACAGGACGACTCCCCCAGCTCGCAGGCCTGGGTGATGGGGGCGATCCAGTTCGGCGGGTTCTGCGGCATGGTCGGCCAGATCCACGGCGTCATGGCCGTCGAACACACGTCGATCCCGGCCCGCAGGAAGCGGGTGATCAGCGCGATGTTGTCCTTGGCGTGCATGGCTGTCGGGCCGTAGTGCACCAACGCGTCGGGTTGCAGCGCGATCAACGCGTCGACGTCGTCGGTGGCGGCAATGCCGACCCGTTCGTCCAGTCCGCAGATGTCGCCGACGTCGCGGCCCACCTTGTCCGGGTTGCTGACACCGACGCCCACCAACTCGAACAGCGGATGCTTGACGATCTCGGGGATCACCATGCGGCCCACGAAGCCGGTGCCCCAGACCACCACTCGTTTAACGCGACTCTGCGTCATGGATCAGCCACCTCTTTCGAATACCCGCTTCACCCTAAGCGGGCGGTGACCCGACATCTACCATCTGAGCAGGCAAGCGGTACCTACGTTCATCCTTTCCGTCGCTCCTCGAGTTCGCGCCGCCCCCGTATGCCCACACCCCCGTCGCAGTTATGGACTGACCCGGTGACTGTGCTGGCGTTGTCGCGCGAAGCCAGCAGGACATAATGACCTGTGTAGTCCGCAGGGCGAACGGACCGCTCCAGCGGCGAGAACTTGCGCATCAGTTCGTCGATCGGGAGGTCAGAGATTGCGGTGTTGTCCAGTCCGAGGGCCGGCGGTCCTCGCAAATCGGACGACATTCCTCCGGGCGCAACGCCATTGACGCGAACGTCTGGGCACAGCTCGTAAGCGAGTTGCTTGATCAACCCCATCACCGCGTGCTTGGAAGACACGTACAGCGGGCCGCCGCCGCCGGGCCAGAACCCCGCGTTGGACACCGTGAATATCATTGCGCCCTTCGTCTCGCGCAATTGCGGCAGCACGGCCTTCGCGCCAAACAGACAGGCCTTGACATTCACGGCGAAGATCTCGTCGAATGCCTTCGAAAGTCGTTGTGAGTCAAGAGTTTCCAAGGACAGACCAAAATCCCATAATCCCGCGTTTCCCACGAACACATCCAGGCGGCCAAATGCGCTCACTGCATCGTCAACCGCGCGGACATTGTCGTCGAACTCGGTCACATCCCCGATGGTGACACAGATATCGGTCCCGAAATCACGAAGCAGGGCTGCGGCCTTGTCTTCATTGATCTCAAGCGCCGCGACTTGCGCGCCCTCTGACAGATAACGTTCGACGATTGCTCGGCCGAGTCCGGAACCCGCGCCGGTGACCAACGCCACAGTGTCTTCCATCCACCCCATCGTCAGCCCACCAGCTTCTCAGAACAAATTGCTGAGGTTGCGCGACAGTAATACGGTCTGTTCCAGATATATTGTGCGCGAGGCGATCTGAAACTTGCCATCCACCTGCCGGAGAATATCCTTCCGGCTCCCGATCCAAGAATCCTCCTCGGAATTCAGGCGGGTTCGATACAGGTGAAAATTCGACTCGACATCCAGCTCCGCACCCCGGGTGTCGGTGATGCGAACATTGGTGATCAGGTGTCGCGTGCGAGAAGGCGGATCCTCCGACCAGGAGCGTCCGGTCATGAGTTTGGTGACTCGGGATCTGAGCGCTTCTTTGTCGTCATCGAAGAACGCCATTTCGCCAGGTCGAGTGAACTCGCGATCAATCTCTGCTTGCATCCGCGTCCGGCGGATCGGCATGAAGTAGTGCGTGTCGTTCGTGAACAATTCCAGCCATTCCTCGAATCGGCGCTGGTCGAGTAGGGCCGCCTCGTCGTAGAGGAATCGTTCAACTCGGTGGTGCAGCACCATCGCCATCAGCGCGCCCGGATCAACGATCTCGGCCGCCCGGACGCTCACAGCTGTTCGCCTGGCGTGGTGCTGAGTCGAAGCTGTTGCCAGTCGGGCCTTTTCATCCATTGCAACCAGGAATGGTAGGTCCACAGTTGGCCATACTCGCTCGTCGGCCCATCGATGCGCGCCAGTCCGTGCTCCTTGATGATGCGGCCGCGCCCCAGGCCCATGTTGACCAGATGAGGTATGCGCCTGCTGGCCTCGCCGTAGGTTTGCATCGTGCTTTGCGCCCAGTTCTCACCATCGTCCTGTTCGAGTAGGCCGGCGGGACCAAACACCCTGTTGGCGAGCGAGATCGTCTTGCTGCGCGTCGATTCCGAGGCGGAGCGGTCGACAAAAGTGAACCACCAGATCTCGGTTCGGTTGACGCTGCGGGGTATTCGTAGCGACAGCTGGGATGTCGTAGTCAACCAGGTGGTGGGAAAGATGCCGGCGTGTCCAGCGACCGTGGCGCCGACGGGGCCGAGAGCCTCGCGCGCGGTGTCGGTGCTGCGCCAGGACGGGTCCGGGTCGAAGTTGCCCGGCGAGGACGCGATCGGCCCACCGATGGCATGGCCGTACTCGCCCAGCACGACAGAGTGCTCGAAATTCGTGCCGGTGGTGCCGCTGACCGGCGACCCGGGATCCGTGTCGCTCTGCCCGCTGCCATCGGTATCGTCGCCGGACTCGGCGGAGGCGGCGGAAGAAGCAGGATCGGCGTTAAGCACTCCTTTGGCGAACGCGGAGGCGTGGGTGACCGGTGGGTGGTACCAGTCGTAAAGATTGTCCAGCGCGAACTTCCAGTTACAGTCGATGATGAATTTCTGAATTCCTGGAACCACCTCCATGTCTCCGCGACAAGCCAGCAGGTCAAGTCCCAGACGACCGGTGGCGCCGAGAAACTCCTCGAGCGGCGGCGCAGTGGCATCGTGGGTGCCGAAAATGAAGCCCTGGTAAGACGCGACCTGCGCAACCTCGGCCAACCGGTAATGAGAGCGGTCGAACTCGGGTTGGTAGAAAACGCGTTGTCCCGGAACACCCTGCAATCGGCCGTCGATGTTGTAGGACCACCCGTGATAAGTGCACAGGAAGTTCCGGGCGGTCCCTTCCTCGGCCCGGCACACTGCATTTCCACGATGCGCGCAGGTATTGAGCAGAGCCTTGACCGATCCATCGCGCTGTCGCACTACGAGAATATTGTCCTTGCCCATCACCGTTTGAAAGAAGTCACCGCGCCCGCGGATCTGTGTCTCGTGGCAGAGGAAGAGCCAGGCTCGCCCGAAAATGTTGCTCATCTCCTGTTCGAAGATCTCGTCGTCGCTGAAAATGCGGCGATCGATCTCTCCGCGGTCCACGGAAACCAGGTCGTCTACGGTCGGCGTCATCGCCACGGCCCTTCGTGCGGAATGTCTACGAGATCCCTACCTTAGCGATCACTGCATGCTGACTTTTCCGCGTCGGCGGATCCGCTGAAAGATGTCCACCGATCGGACACGGACCAGTACCCCATTCGGGGGACGTTCATCGCCCGCGAAAATGGCCGGTCGGTGGACGGCGTCAGCGCCACCGCTCCTGCAGGATAAGTCGCGAGGCAGCATCAAGGTTTCGGCTGCGACGAATAACAGGAGGTCGGATAATGTCCTACGAGCAACTATTCAACAGCAAGACCGAGGGCGAGAACTCAGCTGAGATCGAGGCGATGGCGTTCATCTGCTTCTCCATCGACTGACCGCAGTCCCGGATTGCCGGGTTTCGCCGCGCATAACAGCAATCCCGGATCGTTGAAATAGTGTGCTGACATGACGGATGTGCGGTCAGTCAGCACGGCAGGGAGCGTCGGTCCGGATTGGTCTTATTGGCCGGTCCGGTCGCTTGGCTCGGCCGACCCGGCCAAAATCGGCTATCGGCAGGGCACGCACCGCACCATCAGCCCCGAGCAGACCTGGCTGGCTATTCAGCCGCTGCTTGGGGCTGCTTGCATCACCCGGGTGGCCGATCTCACGTGGCTGGACGATCTCGGCATTCCCACGGCGCAGGCCGTGCGACCGGCATCGCTGACGGTTTCGGTCAGCCAGGGAAAAGCCACTAACTACCGCGCGGCGCAGGTTTCGGCCGTGATGGAAGCGCTCGAGTACTGGCATGCCGAGAATGCCACAGCTGACCTGAAATTCACGGCCGGCGAAGATCTGCGCCCGGCTTTGACTTATGACCCCGCTCTCCTGGCTCGCCCGCCCGGAAGCCTGTACCACACTGGCGTGAAGCTCGACTGGATGAGGGCCACAACACTGCTCACGGGCCGGCCGACCTGGGTGCCATGGGCCATCGTCACCGTGAATGTTTCGGTCAGCGATCGTTGGGGACCGCCGATGTTCGCGATGCATACGCAAGGTTTAGCGTCGGGCAACAGCTACTACGAGGCGACCCTGCACGGCCTGTACGAACTCATGGAGCGGCATGCAGTAGGTGCGGCTGTGGCGGGATGGAGGATGTTTGAAGTCCGGCCTGAGGATGTCAATCGCGGCGAATGCGCTGACCTCGTCGAAAAGATTTATCGGGCCGGAAGTGAGTTGCGTATCGCCCGCCTTGACGTTTGGGATGACTATTACTGCTTTGCCGTTGAACTGATGTCACCGAGGGTGGGTGTTCCATTCAGCGGCAGCGGACTGCATCACGACCCCAATGTCGCGTTGTCACGAGCGATCACCGAGGCGGCTCAATCCCGCCTCACCGCGTTCAGCGGAGCCCGCGAAGACCTTCCGTCGATAGTCTTCGAGCGGTTCGCCGACATGCCCGCCGCCGTGCAGCCACCGCCGACAAGGTTGCCGGCCGCGCCCGAGATGTTATGGCATGCACCTGGTTCCGATTCATTGCCCGAGTTGACGATCCGGGCCGCGACGGCGGTCGCGGCCCGCGCCGGCACAGAACCGCTCGCAGTGGTGTGCGATTTTCCCGGCGCGTGTGTCCCCGTCGTCAAGATCGTCGCACCTGGACTGGGGTTGTCATCGATCGGATCGCCGATGAGAACCCCGCTACAAGAGCCGGTATGAGCCGGCTCGGATGTCTGGTCCGCTGGTGAGCAAAACAAACGTAGTTCTCTGCGGCAGCAATTACGCAGCCTTCTACATCCCATCTTTGCAGGAACTGAATGACTCATTCGAATTGACCGGCGTACTCGCGGCCGGGAGTGACCGTTCCACCCGACTCGCCGCGCGGCACAAGGTTCCACTATGGACAAGCGTTCCGGAAGTGCCTCATTCGGTGCAGGCCGCCATCGTTGCGCTGCCGCCCGTGGCGTCCGTTGGTGTTGCGACGCAGCTTCTTCGGCGCGGCATACACGTCCTGATGGAGCACCCGGTGCGGGCCGATAGGCTGGCACAGCTGCGCGCCGCGGCTTTGTCGTCGGGAGCAGTGCATTGCGTCAACTGCCACTTCGCTGAATTGAGCTCCGCCCAAGCGTTTATCGACGGGTGCCGTCAACGACGCGCATTGGAACCTCCCCAATGGGTCTCCGTCGTTACAGCGCCCCGGTCGGCGTATTCCACTTTCGATGTACTCGGGCGCGCGTTGGGCGCCTTGGCAGAACCGTCTCTCGAGCGAGAACTGACGCTATCGAACACCACTGAACATCCATTCGAGAGCTTCCGGGGTCTGATTGACGGCACGCCGGTGCGCGTGCAATGCAGTCGCGAGGTCGGCCCGGTCGACGATGGCAGCGACAGCCCGGTACCGCAACGAGTAGAAGTCGGTTTCCGGGGCGGCAGTCTGATTCTGCAGTCTTTCGCCGGGCCGGTCATTTGGCTGGAAACATTCCGAACGGCGTTGAAGACTTCTCCGACCCCGCTGTGGCGCATGTATTCGCCAGGCGTTGAGACTTTCTCGCAGCTGATAGCCGATCGGGTGAGGGCGAACAGTTCGACGCTGCAAGAGTTCCGGCTTCAGATCGAGACAGGCATACAGCCCATCCACCAAACGACGGCATGGCTGACCGCTGCCTCGGATCTAGCGACAGCCGTGCGGACACGACCACCCACGCTCGACCTACCGGCCGAGGAATGATGCGGTACGGGTAGCGCCAAATCCCCTCCCGGCCGACGGCCCCTACATCAGCGCCGTCCAAGTGCCTACCAACTCTGGTGTGGCGCCCGGGGTGATGACACGATGACAACCATGACCAGTCGTCGCGCAGCCTCGATTCTGATCGCCACCGGCACCGCCCTCGGGTCCACCTGCGGCGTGGCGCACGCCGATCCTTTCCAGCCCCCGGGCGCGTTCGCGCAGGTCCGTTACGAGGTCAGTGGCCCCGGCATGGCCGAGTACATCTCATTCCAAACCCAAACCGGTCAGCAGCGCGCGGTGAACGTGCCGTTGCCGTGGTCGACGGAATTCCAGGCCTTCGGCGGTCAGGTGTACGTGCTCAGCGCGCAGGGCCAGGGCACGATTGCCTGCAAGATCGTGGTCAACGGCAATGTGGTCAACGACGCGCATTCGACGGGGACGCCCGGAAAGGCCATCTGCTCGCACTGACGCGGTCTAGGCTCGCCAGTGGCGCCTCCTCAATGGTGAGGAGGTTAAGGAGGATGCATGGACCTCAAGACTGGCGCGCACTCAGGTCTCAAGCCCCGGGTGAACGGGACGCCGCCCCCGGAGGTTCCGCTGGCCGACATCGCACTGGGCTCGCTGGATTTCTGGGCACTCGACGACGACTACCGCGACGGCGCCTTCGCCACCTTGCGGCGCGAGGCGCCCATCTCGTTCTGGCCGGCGATCGAGATGGAAGGGTTCACCGGCGGCAACGGGCACTGGGCACTCACCCGTCTGGACGACGTGTTCTTCGCCAGCCGCCACCCGGAGGTGTTCAGCTCCAGCCCCAACATCACGATCAATGATCAAACGCCGGAGTTGGCCGAGTACTTCGGTTCGATGATCGTGATGGACGATCCGCGTCATCAGCGGCTGCGCTCGATCGTCAGCCGGGCATTCACGCCGAAGGTGGTGGCCCGCATCGAAGCGTCGGTGCGAGATCGGGCGCACCACCTGGTGACCTCGATGATCGCTAACCACCCTGACCGGCAGGCCGACCTGGTGAGCGAGATCGCCGGCCCGCTGCCGTTGCAGATCATCTGCGACATGATGGGCATCCCCGAAGACGACCATCAGAAGATATTCCATTGGACCAATGTGATTCTCGGGTTCGGCGACCCCGACCTGGCCACCGATTTCGGTGAGTTTCTCCAGGTGTCGATGGACATCGGCGCCTACGCAACCGCGTTGGCCGAGGACCGGCGGGTCAACCACCACGACGACCTGACCACCGCGCTGGTGGAAGCCGACGTGAACGGCGAGCGGCTCTCGTCGTCGGAGATCGCGATGTTCTTCATCCTGCTGGTGGTGGCCGGCAACGAGACCACCCGCAACGCGATCAGCCACGGCGTGCTGGCGCTGTCGCGTTATCCCGAGGAACGCGACAAGTGGTGGGCGAACTATGACGGCCTGGCGCACACCGCGACCGAGGAGATCGTGCGCTGGGCCTCTCCGGTGGTCTACATGCGCCGCACCCTGACCCGCGACTTCGAGCTCAGCGGCACGAAAATGGCTGAGGGCGATAAGGTTTCGCTGTGGTACTGCTCGGCCAACCGGGACGAGTCCAAGTTCGCCGACCCATACCGGTTCGACGTGGCACGCAACCCCAATCCGCACGTCGGGTTCGGTGGCGGCGGTGCCCACTTCTGTCTGGGCGCCAACCTGGCCCGGCGCGAGATCCGGGTGGTGTTCGACGAGTTGCGCCGCGAGATGCCGGACATCGTCGCGACGGACGAACCCCGGCGACTGCTGTCCCAGTTCATCCACGGCATCAAGGTGCTGCCGGTCGCCTGGTAGCGGCGCGCGCCCGTAACGTCGGCGCGGGGCGTCGAAGCCGTCAGTCGGTGAGTTCGTAGACGTACAACACCCGCGGGTAGACGGTCAGCCATTCCGGCGGTTGCGGGTGTCGGGTGACGCGCACGGCTTTGGTCGCCAGCCAGGCCAGCGCCTGTCGGTACTCGTCGAGGCGCGCCGGGCGAAACGGGTAGCGACGGTAGTAGGCGAATGCCTGCACGTGTGCCTGCAGTGCGAGCTTGCCGACGACCCCCTCGGGCATGTCTTCGAAGACGATGACCCGGCGGCGCGCGACACGATCGCACTCGGCGATCAGCCTGACCGGGTCGTGGCTGTGGTGCAGCACCTCGCTGAGGACGACGTGGTCGAAGCTGTTGTCCGGGAAAGGGATCGACGTCCCGTCGAATTCGGTGAAGGACACCTCGGCCTGCCGGGAGTCTTTGACGTCGATGCCGGTCGGGATCACCCCGTACATCTCGCGCAGGTAGGCCGACAGATGCCCGGTCCCGCAGCCGACGTCGAGCACGCTGTCACCTTCTCCGACGTAATCGGCGAGGGCTTCGGCTTGTTCGCGCAGCCGCACGGCGGGCTGCATCACATGCTGGGCTTCAGCGAGGCGGCGGCGAAACATCTCGGCTCAACGTAGCACGGGTCCCGGTCGCCGCCGGGGCGCCGCCGGATGCCTAGACTCGCGCGCGAGAGGAGGCGGCCATGGGGGTGGACCCCGTCAGACGCATTGCCTTCGCGTGCATGGTGGGCACCACCGTCGAGTTCTACGACTTCTACATCTACGGCACCGCCGCGGCTTTGACGTTCCCGACGGTGTTCTTCCCGAACCTGAGCCCGGCGATGGCGACCATCGCCTCCATGGGCACCTTCGCCGCCGCGTTCCTGTCCCGGCCGTTGGGTGGAGCGGTGTTCGGCCACTTCGGTGACCGCATCGGACGCAAGACGACGCTGGTCGCCACATTGCTGATCATGGGATTGTCCACGGTGGCGGTGGGTCTCACGCCCGGCGCCGCGACGATCGGTGTGGCGGCGCCGCTGATCATGCTGACGCTGAGGCTGTTGCAGGGGTTCGCGGTGGGCGGCGAGTGGGCCGGATCGGCGTTGTTGGCAGCCGAATACGCGCCGGCGGACCAGCGCGGCCGCTACGGCACCTTCACCGCCGTAGGCGCCGGCATCGCCATGGTACTGACCGGCCTGACCTTTCTTGTCGTCAATGCCACCGTCGGGGAGACGAGCCCGTCATTCCTGGCCTGGGGGTGGCGGATTCCGTTCTTGCTCAGTGGCTTACTGGTGGCCTTCGCGTTGTATGTGCGGGTCAGCATCGACGAAACCCCGGTGTTCACAAGCCAAACCGCCCACGACGCGCCCGCGCGGGTGCCGCTCGCCGAAGTGCTGCGGCAGCAATGGGGAACCGTGGCCCTGGCTTCGGGTAGCTTCGTGGCACTGTTCGCTTTCGTGTTCATGGCCGGCACCTATCTGACCAGTTACGCCTACGGCACAGTCGGGTTGTCCCGCAAGGCGATCCTGTTCGCCGGATTGCTCGGTGGGCTGGTGTGGACGGCGGTGGTGCCGATGTCGGCCGGCATGTCCGATCGGGTCGGCCGCCGCCCGATCATCCTGACCGGGTGGGCGCTGGCGCTGCCGTGGTCCTTCGCGGTCCTGCCGTTGATCGACGCGCGCTCCCCGGCGTTGTTCGCGGTGGCGATCGCCGGCACTTACGCCGTCGCCGCGTTCGCCTACGCGCCCATGACATCGTTCGTGCCCGAACTGTTTACGACCTCGCATCGCTACACCGGCGCCGGCTTGGCCATCAACGTCTCCGGCATCCTCGGTGGCGCGGTTCCGCCGTTGATCGCCGAACCACTGAGCGTGCACTACGGCAGCCGGAGCATTGGGCTGATGCTGGCGGTGCTCGTGGTGGTCAGCCTCGCTTGTACGTATCGGCTGCCGGAGACTCGCGGGACGTCGCTGCAAATGCCGGCTCCGCCAGGACGAAAGTGATGGCTAGTCGGCGTCGCTTGCCCGCAGTTGTCGGCTCAGCGCCCGGATCTCGCTACGCAGCTCCTCGATCTGAGCGGTCGTGGCCGCCTGATTGGCGGTGTCGGTTTCGGACACTCGCTGCACGATCCACGAGGCCAGCGAAGCGGTCACGACACCGACCAGCGTGATACCGCCCATCATCAGCAGCACTGCCACCACGCGTCCGGTCACGGTGATCGGATACAGGTTTCCGTAGCCGACGGTCGTGATGGTGGTGATGGCCCACCACACCGCCTTGCCGAAACTGTCGATGGTCGCGCCGGATTGTCCGCGTTCGGCGTCAAGCACCGCGAGGGCACCGGTATAGACCAGCAGCAGGACGCCGGACGCGGTATAGATGAGGATCTGGCCGCGCACGGCATGGCCGACAGCCTTCTGCAGCACCCCGAGCAACACGATCAGGCGCACCATCCGCAGCGGCCGCAGGAACGGCAGCATGACGATCAGCAGGTCGACGATGTGCAGCAGAAACCATTCTCGGCGATTGTCGGCCAGCAGCAGCCGGGCGAAGTAGTCGCCGACGAACATCGCCCAGGCGATCCAGCACAACAGCCACAGAATGCGCGCCTCCGAGCCCTGGGGGCGGGCCAGGATCTGCACCGAGTACATGATCAGGAAGGCGACGGCGACGATGGCCAGCGGCCACTCGGTGCGCTGCCTCCACTGTTGTTCCTTGGAGAGAGACGACATGGGCCTCACCCTACGAGCTGATCCGCCAGATCGACGAAATCACAAGCGTTGACGCCGAACTCGTCCTCGTAGGCGACGTCAGCCACACCGTCGGTCCCGAACTCCAAGGGGCGGGCGACGAAGGCGGTTTGGAACCCGAGCCGGGCAGCGGCGCGCAGGTCGTACTTGTGGCTGGCCACCATCATGATCTCGGCGGGCGAAAGCCCAAGGTAGGCGGCGGCCATCCGATACGCGGCCGGGTCGGGCTTGAAGGCTCCGGCCATCTCCGCGGCGAAGATCGCGTCCCACGGCAGGCCGGCGCGCTTGGAGATGTTGATTACCGTGCTGACGTCGGCGTTGGACAGCGTGGCCAGGATGAATCTGTTGCGCAGTCGGGCCAGTCCGGGCACCGTGTCCGGCCAGGGCCGCAGGCGCTGCCACGCCAAAGTGAGTTCGTCGCGTTCGGCGGCGGTCAGGCTAGTCAGGCCGGCCTCGGCGAGGACGGTGTCCAGTACGCGCCGGTAGACCGAGTGCACCGAAACCCAGGCGCCGTGTTTCGGCGCGGCCGCCAAGGCGGTGAAGTACCCGGCCCGCCACCGCCGGACCAGGTCGGGCCAGTCGACCCCGGCCCCCCGGCCGGCGCCGATCCGGCGTGCCTCCTCGCACACCGTGGAGTGGAAATCGGTCGCGGTTCCCTGAACGTCGAATAGCAGCGCCTTGAGCACCCGACCGAATCTACGATGTGCACCGTGGCCCATGACGAGGACGTCGAAGAGCAGGAGCCCGACTACCGCTTCACCCTCGCCAACGAGCGAACCTTCCTGGCGTGGCAGCGCACCGCGCTGGGCCTGCTCGCCGCCGCGGTGGCCCTGGTGCACTTCGTCCCCGAGCTCGTCGTAGTCGGCGCGCGGCGAATGATGGGCGTCGGCCTGGCCGCGCTGGCAATCTCGACCAGCTGGACCGGCCTGCAACGGTGGCGCCTGGCAGATCGCGCCATGCGCCGCGGGCAGCCGCTCCCCCGGCACCCGTCGCCCGGGCTGCTCGCCATTGGGCTCATCGTGCTCGGAGTGATCGCGCTCGCCATGGTGCTCACCAAAGTGGTCATGGGTTGACCGGCCCGACCGGGCCCGGCGGGCCCGCCGAACGGACCACGCTGGCGTGGACGCGCACATCGTTCGCCTTCCTGGTCAACGGGGTGCTGCTGGCGCTCAAAGACGTCCATGGCGCCGGCCAACGATTGGGCGCCCTGCTGCCGGCCGGGGTGGCCTGCGCCGCCGCGCTGATCACCTACGTGATCGCCCGGCGCCGCCAGCACACGCTGGCACAGCGCCCGCTACCGACCCGGATCACCGCCCGTCGCCAGGTCTACATCGTCGGATACGCGGCCTTGGCGCTCACCATCACCACCGCGATCGCCCAACTGCTGTAACGGTTTTCGCTTGCTACCAGAGATACACGACGGCATCTTTGCCGCCGGTGCACCTGATCCAGGGATTGCCGCCGTCGCCCGCACACTGCATCAGGAAGTTCACCGTGTTCCTCGGATCGCAGTTCGCGCCCGGAACGGTGAAACAGTCGACGGATCCCGGGGACGACACCGTGCGCGCGCCATTGGTGGCGTTCCCGTAGGTATCCCAGTAGGCGTGCAGCACGGCGTTGGCGAAGTAGCACGACGTCTGCGGTGAGCCGCGCCCGCCGTGTGATCCGTAGCCGGTCGCGTCGGTCATCTGAAAACCCTGGTCGCAACTTTGGTGGCCGGTGCTCTGGTCCGGGCCGGTCACCAGGGGCGGCGAGGCATTGGACGGCCGCGACGGGATCGGTTCCGGCGCGGCGGAGGAGGTGTCGCCCGAGTACGGCGGGATGGTCGGCGGCACGGTCGGCGTCGAGGCGGCCGGCGAGTCATCCTTCCTCGCCTGCAGCCCGACGATCAGGCCGATGCCGCCGAGTACCAGCACCGCGCTCACCCCGATCACGAGGAGAGCCATCCAGCGCCGCCGCGGTTTCGGCGGCGGGCCGCTCGGTGCCCTGGGCGGTGGCCCGGACGGCGGCAGGGTCTGCGGGTAAATCTGCTGCAACGGCGGCTGTTTCGACGGTGGTGGCGGCGGCCAGTAGGCGGGTCGCGTCGGCGACTCGGGGGGCGGGTCGATCGCGGTGCGCACGCCGCTGCGCAGTGCCCGCTCCGCGGCCCGCCCGAATGCCCCCGCACTGCCGTACCGGTCGTCGGGTTCCTTGGCCATACCGCGCGCGATGACCTCGTCCAGCGCTGCCGGAACCCGCGGGTCGGCCCGGCTGGGACGCGGTGGTGGTGTCGAGATGTGCGCCGCGACGAACCCGCCCTGGGAGTCGGCCGGAAACGGTAGTTGGCCGGTTAGCGCCTCGTAGAGCACGCAGGCCAGCGAGTAGATGTCGGCGGCCGGGGTGATGTCCCGGTCGGCGAATCGTTCCGGCGCCATGTACGCCCAAGAGCCCACGCGCATATTGGCGGCCGTGAGCCGGGTGTGCTCACCCATGGTTTCGGCGATGCCGAAGTCGACCAGATAGGCGAAGTCGGCCGGGGTGACCAGAATGTTCTGCGGCTTGACGTCGCGGTGCACAAGTCCTTCGGCGTGCGCGGCGTCGAGTGCGGCGGCGATCTGGGTGACGATGGTGACCGCCCGTGCCGGCTCCAGTGGCCCCCGCGCCAGCAGGCCTTCCAGATCCCTGCCGCGGACCAGGCGCATGTCTATGAACAGTGAGCCGTCGATCTCACCGAAGCCGTGGATCGGAATGACGTGTGGCTCCTGCAGCGTTGCCGCCGCGTGTGATTCGCGCTCGAAGCGGGTGCGGAATTTGCGGTCGTTGGCGTACTGGCTCTTGATGATCTTGAGTGCGACGGTCCGGCCGATCTGGTTGTCGTAGGCCTCGTAGACCTCGCCCATGCCGCCTTTGCCGAGGACGCCGGTGATCGTGTATTTGCCGAAGGTCGTGCCGACACGTTGGTCCACCGTTTAAGCCTTCCTCCTGTAGGGATTATGCGGCACGTCGCCGCGATGTCTACCCGTTCCCCGGGCACTGCCCGGCGGGCAGCCGGGCAGTGGGAGCGGTTAGCCAGGCGGCGACCTCGTCGAGGGCGCGCCTGCCGCCGTCGCACGATCCCCGATGTCGGCTCGGCGGCAACGGCGACGGCGAGTTTCCGGCATCGACGACACCGACCTGCCGCGCCAGGCCCCGGCTTTGTTGCGGCTCGATCTGTCCCATCAGACCGAAGCTCGGGTCGTTCTGCTTGTTGCAGAACGCATTTACGATGAATTGCACCTGATCGGCCAGCGACCATACGGTTTGGCCGAAGGCGGCGGGCGAGTTGCGGAAGGCCGCTTTGCGGACAGCTAGCCCGCCTTGGCCTGGAGATAGGCGACGATCCCTTGGGTCACGGCGGCGGCGTATTTGGCTCGGCCGTCGGCACTTTCGAGCTGGGCAGCGTCGTCGGCGTTCTTCATGTTGCCCAGTTCCACGAGGACGGCCGGGTACTGGGCCAGGTTGAGGCCGGCGAGGTCGGCGCGACCGTACAAGCCGTCGGAGCCGACGTAGTTCGACGGCGGGAAGCCGGCCGCAAGCAGAGCCGAGCGCATCGCATTCGCCAGTTGCATCGCAGCGCCCGATTGCGCGTCGTTGAGCGGCGGACTCGAATAGTTCACGTGGAAGCCGCGCCCGGAGGCCGGACCGCCATCGGCGTGGATACTGACGATCGCATCGGGATGCATGGCGTTCGCGCGGGCGGCCCGGTCGTCGATGCAGGGCCCGACCGAGCCGTCGTCGGCCCGGGACAGCTGGGTGTTGACGCCCAAGTTGTTCAGGTTGGCCGCGACCATGTTGGTGACGTCCCAGGTGAACGCGTGCTCGGGATAACCGTCGCCGGCCGCGGTGCCTGAGGTGTTGCACGGTTTCGTGCCGCCCCGGCCGTTAGGGACCTGCTGATTGATCGAGGAGTCGGCGACCGCGTTGTGACCCGGGTCGAGGAAGACGCTCATCCCGGCGATGCCGGCGGCCGAGGCGGGCGGGACGGTGACCATAACGGCGACGAGCAACGGTGCTGCGGCCGCGCATTTCAGCACGTCACGCCTGGAGAGTCGGCTCACCGCGCGATGGTAACAACCGCGTGGGGCGTTTTTCACCCGCGGCGTCGCGGTGCGCGCCGAAATTGCCGTCATGGCTCGGGTCGATGCGCGATCACGACCACCGCGGCAATTTCGACGGCGCCCGCGTGCTATGACCACACGATGCGAATCCGATATCTGCTCCGGCCGGCTATTGCCCTCGGCCTGGCAGTGGTAGGGGGGCTGCGGTGGTTCGCTCACAATCGGCAGTCACTGCACGACGATGACCGGTTCCGCACAATCTTGAAGGCGTACAACACCGTTACCCGCCGTATCGCCGGGTCGCGGGGGTCGACGCTGGGCTTGCTGACGCACGCGGGGCGGCGCAGCGGGCGACTTTTCCACACGCCGGTGGCCGTGCACCCCTACCGCGACGGATTTCTGGTCCCGTTGACCTACGGCCCGGCCACCGACTGGTACCGGAATCTGTCGGCCGCCGGCGGCGGGACTCTGACGTGGCAGGGGCGAACCCACCAAGTTGAACGGCCTGCGGTGGTATGCGGTCCCGAACTCTTGCGCACGTGGCCGCTCACCTCGCGAATCACGTTGCGGATCATGGGCGTCCACGATTTCGTATACCTGCATCGAGCTTGACCGGCCGAACGTCACAAGTCGAGATGCAACCGCAGAGCGTCATCCAATTGTGCCAACTCAGCCGCCGAAACCGTCCCGATTCGACGGCGAAGTCGTTGCATGGCAATGGATCTGATCTGCTCGGCCTGGGCCTTGGAGTCAACAGCCAGACCGGTGGTACCGGCCGCCAAGAACACCTGAAATGGGTATATCGCGGCGGCGTTGCTCGTCACCGGCACCACCGTCACCACCCCACGTCCAAGGCGCAATGCGGTCACATTGGCCCGATCATTGCTCACCAAGACCGCCGGACGAATTTGGTCTGCCTCGCTACCACGGGCGGGATTGAAGTCGACCTGCCATATCTCACCGCGCAGCATCGCCGATCCCGTCCTCGGCGGCGTCATCCCACTGATCACCGCCGCCAGCCGACCACTCCTGCCAAGCGCTGCCGTAGTCCTCTTCAAGCGAAGGATGGCGCAGCGCGCGGATGGCTCGCTGTACCGCTGCTGACCGGGAGGGCAATCCCGTCCGTTTGACATATTCGTCCAGCACGCGGACATCGTCCTCGGACAGACTGACACTCAGCTTCATACGCGAATGCTACCGGAGTAGTACTCGGGGAGGAGCGGCGTGAGTCTAGGGCCCGATCCGCGCGATTGCCACCTGCGCGAAGCGCTTCAACACCTCGCACGACCCGTTGCCCTGGATCACCTGCAACAGCCGATCGCCGCTGAGCAGCACGAGCAACGTGGTCGACGGCGGTGTCGTCGTGGGGTCATCGACGCAGGCCGCTTTGACGCCCACGCCGTCGACAGCGGTGCTGCGGCGAGACTCCAGCGCGAACTGGGAGGCCGCGTCGACCGGAAACGCGCCCGGCACCTGCAGGTCGACTTCCACGCCGTCCCCCCTATCGCCGGACCTGTTGTAGATGCAGGCGGTGTCGACCGATCCGGTCTGATCGCCGTAGGGCTCGGCGCTGACCTGTCCGCCGATCAAGCCGTGGGCTTCGGTGACGCTCACCCAGTCGCACGGCCGAAACGCCGGCGGTGCCATCGGGTCGAGTTCGGCGAGTTCGACCGTCACCGCTTCGTGGCGCCCGGTCGGCGTGCCGGCGCCCGGTGACATGGTCACGATGCGATAGGCCTGCTCGGCGGGCCGGGCCGGACTGTGCAGCGGGTCGGGTCCATCCGGCGCGACGCTTCGGACGTTGTCCCAACACCCGAGTGCCCCGTCTTTTGCCTGGTAGAGCAGTCGCCCGAGCACGTTCGGCAGCGGCCGCGGCCAGGTCTGCGCCTCGCACAGCTGCGGCATCGTCGTCGGCCCCGGACCTGCCGTCACCGCGGGCCGGGCCGGGTGCACTGAGCAGCCCGCCGGCAACGCCATCGAGGCGACGACGAAGAGGATGACCGCCTTCACGCCGACCAGTCAACGCGACTCCCGCGCCTACCAAACCCAAGATCGCCCATGAACTTCCCATCCTGCTGCCAGAATGGTTAACGGACGGCAAACGCGCGGCCAACCTGGCGCGACCGCAGGCCGGGTGAAATGCTGGGATGGTCACGGGCGCTCGCGTTACAGTCTGGGCGGCAGTGACGGTTGTTGGAGGGTTGTTGCAGGAAACTTTGTTCGGCAAGTACCGGCTCATCGAGTTGATGGGCCGGGGCGGCATGGGCGAAGTGTGGCGTGCCTATGACGCGGACACCGACCGCGTCGTCGCCCTGAAGATTCTGCCCTCGGCGGTGTCCAACGACGAGGTTTTCCAACAGCGGTTCCGGCGTGAAGCCCATGCCACGGCACGGCTGAACAACCCCCACCTGATTCCCATCCACACCTACGGCGAGATCAACGGGCGACTCTACGTGGACATGCGGTTGATCGAGGGGCGCGACCTGCAGGCGGTGCTCAACGAGGGGCCGCTACCGCCGGAACGGGCGGTAAGCATCATCGACCAGGTTGCCAAGGGATTGCACGCCGCGCACCGGGCACGGCTGCTGCATCGAGACGTCAAGCCGTCCAATGTTCTGCTCGACCACGACGACTTCGCCTACCTGATCGATTTCGGTATCGCGCGCGCCGCCGACGACCTGTCATTGACGGCCACCGGCAACTTCATCGGCACCTACCACTACATGGCCCCGGAACGATTCACGGTCGGAGCAGTGGACTCCCGCTCGGATATCTACTCGCTGGCCTGCGTGCTCTACGAGGCGCTGACCGCGCAGTCGCCCTTTCCCGGCGACACGTTGCAGGAACAGATCACCGGTCACCGCTCGGCCCCACCGCCGCGACCGTCGAACACCAATCCGGACATTCCGGCGAGCTTGGACCAGGTCATCGCCCGAGGCATGGCCAAGAATCCCGAGGCTCGCTACGACACCGCCGTGGAACTCGCGCGTGACGCCCGCAATGCGCTCACCGCGACGGCGGTGCAATCCACCATCCGGATGCAGCCGGTCGCCCCCGTCTACACCAACCCGCTCCCCCGCCCCGACCCGGGCTGGCGGCAACCGCCGCCACCGCGGCAACCACCACCGCCGCCGCCGCGGCCGCCGGCACCACCGCCGCCCAGGCCGCCGACACCCCCGCCGGCGCCGCAGGACATCCACCCGACGATGGCGCGGCCGGTGGTCTCCGGGGTCTCGATTCCCAGGCCGGAGCCGTCGATCGTCCGGCCCGCCCCGCCGCCGCCGTCACGGGCGCGGCCCTGGTGGCGCCGCAAGGCGGTCGCCGCCGGTGCCGTGCTCGCCGCGATTGTCACCGTGGTCGCCATCGTCCTGCTGGGCAGCTCGGGGTCGAAGAGCGACTACGAACAGGTGACGTTGCCGTTCACCGGACTGCGCGACCCACAGGGCCTGTCGGTGGATATCGGTGGCACCGTGTATGTCGCTGACACCGAACACAATCGGATCCTGGCGTTGTTCGCCGGCACCAAAGAACCCCATACCCTGCCGTTCGACGGGCTCAACCTTCCGACCGGTGTGACTGCCGACAACACCGGCACCGTCTACGTCAACGACGCCGGCAACAAGCGGGTGCTGGTGCTGCGTCCCGGCGCGCAAACCCAAGAGGTGCTGCCCTTCACCGACCTGGTGAACCCGACCGGCCTGACCGTCGACAGCAGCCGCACCGTCTACGTCGCCGACACCGGCAGGAACCACGTGGTGGCACTTCCGGCCGGTTCGACCACGATCACCGAGGTGCCGTTCAACGGTCTGAACAATCCGACCGGTCTGGTGGTCACCGGCAATGGGACCGTGTATGTGGCCGACGGCGGCAACAACCGGGTCCTGGTCTTGCCGGTAGACACCAAAAAGCAAGCGGAACTGCCCTTTTCGGGCCTCAAACAGCCCGGCGGTCTGACGCTCGACGCGCAGGGCAACGTGTATCTCAACGACACGGGCCACAATCGCACGCTCAAACTGGCGGTGGGATCCTCGAAGCAGGAGGAGTTGCCGTTCACCGGCCTCGACTATCCGTGGGGGTTGTCGGTCGACAACAGCGGCACTGTCTACGTCGGCGGGCGCAACGACAAGATTGTGGCGCTGCGGCACAGGTAGCTCGAGTCAGCCACCCAGATTGCGCACCGCGTTGTCCAGGGTTTGCGCCTGTTCGGCCAGTTCGCGGTCCGACAACTCCGAACTTCCCCGGAGACCGGCGTCATCGACCCCTACCACCGGATATACGGACATCCCGGGCTGCATGTGGTTGACGGGTAGGCCATCTCGGCCACCATCGCGGTCAATCCGTCGCTGACCATCACCGCGCAGGCCGAGCGGGCGATGTCGTTCTGGCCGAACAAGGGTGAGGAAGAGCCGCGGCCCGCTGTCGGCTCGGAGTATCAGCGGCTGGTGCCGGTCGCGCCGGCGCGGCCGGTCGCGCCGGGGGACGCTCCGGCCCCGCCGCGGTTGCCGGTGGTGGAGCGCTGAGGCGGTTCGCCGCGGAAACGCCTGCGGCCTGTCAGACCTCCGTCGCATACTGACGAAAGGGAGGAAAGGCAGGGTTTGCCATGAAGTCACTGGTCGGTGAAACCTTCGGCAAATACGAAGTCAGTCGGCTGCTCGGTAAAGGCGGCATGGGCGAGGTCTACGAGGCGTTCGACACCGACAAGCGCCGCGCCGTCGCGCTGAAGGTGCTCCCCGACGAATACGCCGAGGACCAAACGTTCCGCGAGCGCTTCCTCCGCGAGTCACACGCCGCGGCGATTCTGCAAGAGCCGCATGTGATTCCGATCCACGATTGGGGCGAGATCGACCACACGCTCTACATCGACATGCGGTTGGTGCAGGGCAAGACCCTGCACGACATCATCGGCAAGCGGCCCGTGACGCCGGACCGAGCTGTTTCGATCGTCGGGCAGGTCGCCGCGGCGCTGGACGCGGCGCACGCCAACGGGCTGATCCACCGCGACGTCAAGCCGCAGAACATCATCGTCACACCGGACGACTTTGCCTACCTGGTGGACTTCGGCATTGCCGAGGCCCGCGGTGAGGCTCATCTGACTGTGACGGGCTATCAGGTGGGCAGCTTTGCCTACATGGCGCCCGAGCGACTCGACAGCGATCAGCCGGCCACGTCGGCGGTCGACGTCTATGCGCTGGCCTGCGTGCTGTACGAGGCGTTGACCGGGCGGCCACCGTTCGTCGGTGGGCATCAGCAAGTGATTGCCGGTCACCTGTCGGCGCCGCGGCCGCGGCCCAGCCAGGTTCGGCCGGGTGTGCCCGCGGCCATCGATGCGGTGATCGCACGGGGCATGGCCAAGGAGCCCGACGATCGGTACGGCAGCGCCGGGGCATTGGCTCGGGCGGCGAAGCGTGCGCTGGCGGCTTCCGATTCGGCCGGCGCGGATACCGTCTACGGGCCGCAGTACCGGCCGCCGCCACCACCGCCGTATTATCCTTCTCCCCCAACGGTTCCCCCGTATCCGCGAGATGACTCGCGGCGATATCTGGTGCCGACGCTGGTCGCGGTGGCGGCGGCTCTGGTCGTTGTTGCGGTTGTGCTAGTGGTCGTTGTCGTCGGAAATCGGAAGTCCGGCCCGGACACTCCGACGGTCGCCTATCCCACGACAGGGCGGCCGACGTATCAGCCGTCATACGAACCCAGTTTGTCACCGACCCATCAGCCGACGACGCCAACATCGGCGCCGTCGACGACGGCGCCCGCAACGACGCGGCCTTCGGCGATCACGACGACAGCCTCAGCGGCGGTCCAGGAGCCCGAGCTGCAGTTGCGTCAGATCGCGAACGGTGATCACGCCGTTGTGGCCAGCCAGATCGCGGACCGCTGGGTTCCTCAGCTCAGCTCCAAGCGCCCCGGAACTCTCGAGGGTGGCGTCCGTTGGGACAACGGGATGGCGCTGCAGGAACACCTGCAGCTGCGCAAGCTGTACAACGCAAGACTGCTGTGGTCGGGCGACTGGTCGACATTCTCGGAATCGAATTACTGGGTCACGATCGCCGGCTACACCTTCGACAGCGCCAAGGGAGCGCTGATGTGGTGCAGCAGCAAGGGTTTTGACCGGGACCACTGTATTGCGAAGATCGTGAGCACGACGCATGCGGTGGCAGGGAGTACGGCGTACAACTGACTGGTCCGACGCCGCAGTTTGTTTGCACGACAACGGCGCTGACTCTCAGCCTGGCCGACAGCGCGAGAACCGACTTGGTCCCCGGCTCATCGAGTCGCGCGAATACCTACGCGTCGTTCTGCCCGTCGGCGGAGGACACCGTGCTGTTCGTCGGTTTCCGGGATGATCGGGAACCGTCTCACTTTGCAGGGGCCGGCCCGCAAGTGCCGCATGCGCTTGACCGTGGCCCCGGTAGTCGAGACCATCGTGGTCAATCAGCCGGCAGCCGATTTCCGTGCCGGTACGACCCTTGCCACCCCAGCAGTGCACATCAACAATGCCGAGCGCTAGCGCCGGCCGGCAGAACCTACGTACGTTTGACGGCCCGGATCGTGATGTTCTGCGCCGAACACAACCGGCAGGTCAGCGGGCGCACCTTGAGCCGGATCCGGGAGATCTGTAATGCCTTCTTGCAGAACGGGTACCGGCAGCCACAGGACAGGGTGATCCACCAGTCCGCCGGATGCTCTGCTTGACTGCAGAACTTCTGGCAGATGCACGGAATCTCCGTGTCGAAATCCAAGGCCGACAAAATCTCGAGCTCTGGCAGAAGCGAGCTCCCCCGGGCGGTCATGAGATGGAAGGGTAAAGCTGTAGTTGAGACTTTTGAGTGAGGCGCGCGCACGGAAACCCAAATTGCCGGGAACACCCGCGCGACGGCTCGCCCCTACGTCGGCGACAGCCCCAGCCGGCGGGCCAGATCCGGCCCGCCCACTGCACGGATGAATTCGGGATCCCCGCACACCACCAGCTGATCCCGGGCCCTGGACAGTCCGACGTAGAGGCGTTCCCGTGAGCGTTCGAACGCCGCCTGCTCGTTGACGACCAGCACGATCGCCCGCCGCTCCAGTCCCTTGAAACCCAGGACGTGACCGTAGAAGACCTGCTCGGCGTCCCAGAAGCTGTCCCAGTAGGCGGCATTCCCCGGGGCCTGACGCTCCTTCTGCTCGGGGTGTCGGCTGCCCGTCGTCAGCAGCGCGACGTCTTCCGGACGCCATCCTTCGTCCAGCAGCAGCTCGACCTCGTCGTCGCCGACATCCATCGCGTCGTAGCGCGAACAGGCCACGAACTTCACGGCGGGCCCGTCGCCGCCCAGGAATCGCATCGGGTGATCGACGAGCGGCTGGAACGCCGTCGCGATCTGCTTCGTGTTGCGCACGTTGTGGTCCAGGATCAGCGGCACCAGCGGAACCGGCGGGGAGCCGTGCCGGCTGAAGACCCGCTGCCCCTCATCGCTGAAGACGTAGAGTCCGCCTGATTCCTCGTCCCTCAGCGCCGCGAGCAGCGGGTCCCACCAGGCGTCCGCGAAGTCCTGCGCTTCGTCGACGACGATCGAGTCATAGCGGTGGCCGGGCTCCAATTGTGCTGCGAGCTCGACCATCTGCCGCGGCAGGTCGTGCTCCCAGAATTGCACGGTCTGCTCGGTGCGCAACGATTCATCCGGGCCTTCCGGCGCTCCCCACAGGACTCCCAGGGCATGGAACTCACCGACGTAGGCGGGTCGCTGGCGTCGGGGCCAGGCGGCACTGACTCGCTCGAGGTAGGAAGCCAGGCCGTGGGAGTAGCACACCAGGGCCACCCGCTGGCCTCGCTGTGCGAGGCGGCGCGCCTGTTCGACGGCCAGGAAGGTCTTACCGCTGCCGGCGCCGCCGCGCACCTCTACCCGGTGGATGAGCCGGATAGCGTCCAGGATGACCGACTGATGCTCGGTGAGCGTGTCCGCGGTGTCTTCATTTGCCAGGGCACGGGCCACGACATCGCGTTGCGGCAATCCCCTGCCGCTGAGCACCAAGCCGAGTTGACCGATCCCTTCTCCGGTGAGCCATGGCCGGTCGAGTTCCTGGCGGAGCAGGATGCTGCGCAGTCTGTGGAGCAGGGTAGGCAGATCGGTGCGGTCGATGATCTTCCAGCGGGGGCATTCCGGAAGCGAAAAGCCTTCCGGGAGCTCGACATTGGGCAGGACGACGACATGGTCCCAGCGCAGCCGTCCCAGTGTCCAGCGCGGGTCGCTCTCGACGTAGCTACGCAGGGCGTAGCAGGCTTCCCGGGCTTGGCGGACCGGCTCGATGTGGACCCGCTTGCCGCCGCGGATCTGACACCAGCGCGCGCCGTCGTGCCACACCTCGCCACCCTTGACCTCCAGGCAGGCGATGCCGGCGCCCTCGAGTGCGACGACGAAGTCGACCTCGTGGTCCTTGAGATGGTCGGTGACGCGCTGGCCCGGGACCACCAGATCGCCGGGCTGCAGTTGGTCGGTCAGCGCGTGATACACGCACCGTTCGGCGCCGTTGGCCAGGCGCGGGGTCATGCCGCGCGGCCCCCTCGGCTCAGTTACCGCCATTCCACGATTGAACAACGCGGCGGTGACAGGTGGCCATGGCCTCGCCGCTGCCCGGCGCTTCCGCAACTGGCGCTAATCTCACGTCATGCCCATGCTCGAACATGACCGAGGCCACGCCTACTACCGGCATTGGCCCGCGGCAGATCCCCGAGCCGCCATCATTTTCCTGCATGGCTTCGGCGAACATACCGGGCTCTATCACCGCTACGCTTTCGCGCTCAATGCCGCCGGCATCGACCTGTGGGCCGTCGACCAGTTCGGGCACGGGCTCACCGGCGGCGAACGCGGTGACATCGTTTCGCTCGAGACCTCCGGTGAGTTGGCCGACGCCCTGACTGAGCTCGCCGAACGCCATCGACCCGATTTGCCGCTGATCGCACAGGGACACTCGTTCGGTTCCGTCGTGACCTTATGTCGACTGCTGGACATGAAGGACCGCTATCGGGCCGGCGTACTCTCGGGTGTGCCCATCGCCCCGATATCCGAATTGTCGGACGCGGCAGCTGCTTTCGACCTCGATCCGGCGTGGCTGTCGGCCGATCCGTTCTATCTCGATTCACTGGAGAACGACCCGCTGGCCTTCGTCGACGCCAACGGGTCGGCACTGTTCCGCGAACTCGACAGAGCCTGGAACCGATTCCCGTCACAGCTGCCGGAGTTGGCCGTCCCGACGCTGGCTCTGCACGGCGAGGCCGATCCGGTGGCACCCATCGGACCGGTGCGTGCCTATGCTGACCAATTAGAGGCTTTGCAGCTCAAGGCATTTCCGGGTGGACGTCACGACATCCTCAACGAGACCGTGCACCGTGAGGCCGCGGCCGCGGTCATCGAATTCGTGCACGCTTGCGCGTGAGAAGCATCAGCAGGGCTATGCGGGTGGCGGGACGACCCCCCACACATTGACGTCCCGCCAGATCGCGATCTCGCCGACCCTTTCGGGAGTTCGGCCGAAAAGATCGGTGAAGAATACGAGCATCGCCTCCCATGTCTGCATCGGCCCGACGATCACGTGGCGGACCTCGGCGAAACGCAGCGTGGCGGCCACCTGTGCCCGAATTTCTCCGCGCGCCACGATCGCACCCTTGCCGTCCTGGATCGCCAGCATGATCTGGGCCAGCCGCGTCGGCGGCGGACCCGATCTGGTCTGGCCGTCCGGCTGGGGCATGTAGGCGTAGGCCTCCGGCATCCGCAGCCCATAGTCGGCCTCGGCGGCCCAGAGCATCGGTGCGGCCTGGCCCCCGTTGATGAAATACGGTGCGACGAGGACTGTCTCGGCCGGCCCGATGTTGCGGCTTGCCCAGGTGCGGAAGAACACCGGCGTATAGGACGGCTGCCGGTCAAGCGGAGCGGGCAGGATCAGGACAAGCGCCGCCACCACCGGCAGCAGCCACCCAATCGCGGGCCGCCGAGCAAGGCGAGTCGTCCGGGCGAGCACTATCGCGACGATCACGGCGATCGCCAGCCAGGCGAAGAGCGTGAAGCGCCCCGGCAGAACATGTTTGAGCAGTGGCAGCTTACTGAAGGGCAGCCACGGCAGCGGTACGTTGAGGTCGTGTTTGCCGACGTGCAGCCGCGGCCCGAGCGAAAGCACAAAGAGCAGCACCGCGCTGATGCTTGCCACGCGAACCCGAAGGTCGCCCCACCGGCGAACGGCAACGACTGTCAGCACGATGAGCAGCGGCAGCCCGACGTAGGCCGTCGCCTCGTGATACAGGCCGCTGAACTCGCGGGACACCCGTGTCGCGGCGTCGGGGGCGACCAGTTGGTAGGGCGTCGGCAGGACAAGGTTCAGCAGGTTGGTCGAGAGGGTCTCCGGATCTTGAACAGGGCCGCTAATCCGTTGCGGCCCAAAGAACTGCACCCCCAACGGCCAAGCCGCGAGCACCAGAAATGTCACCAGGGCGACCGCCAGCGCGGGGACCAGCCGGGCCACGCCTTGGCGCCACCGCTGCCGAACCTGCCCGTCGCGACGGGCGACGGCCAGGACGCCCACGAGCACCGCGGCCGCCACCACGCTCGTGGCGAGCGTCTCCTCGTTGATGAGCAGCTGGGCGGTGCTCAGGACTCCGAGGGCGAGGCCGGCTTGCCAGGGTGGTCGGCGCCGGGTCACCAGCAGCTCGTCGATGATCAGCAGGAAGAGCGGCGGGACCCAGGCGTTGGCGAGGTTGAGGTGCAGGGCAGCGTGGGAAGCCACGTACGGCGAGAACGCGTAGACCGCTCCCCCGACCATCGGGCCGAGGCCGTCCCCGGTCCAGCGTCGGATCGCGAGCCAGGCGGTGAATCCGCTGCAGGCGATGCCGATGACCATCATTACGTTGAAGCCGAAGACCGGGCCGCCGATCTTCGCCGGGAGCCAACCCAGGAGCCCGAGCAGCGTCATCGGGGTGTTCCACATGAGGTTCACACCGTCGGGGGCACCGATCTGCGTGGTGAAGAACGGACTGAGGCCGTTCGCCAGTGCGTGCGGCGTCCAGCCGAGGTACCAGATGGCCTGCTGCTGGTCGCAGCAGCCCCCGGCCCAGCCGGACCTCGGGTCGCTCCAGGCACCGATGGTGAGGACAACGGCGCCGACGAGGTACACCAGGAATGCGGTGAGCCCGCCGAGGCGACCGCTGGTCCACCGCCTTGGCGAACTCTTCTCCGCTCCCTCGGGGGGCGTTGAGCCGGGTGGCGAACGCCGTGGCTGTCCTGGCACCAAGCCTCCTCCCATGGCGCAACGTGCCCATCGTGCCAAGCCCGCCTCGGGGCAGGGCCGATTATCGGAGGCGTCGGGCTGAACTCGCCCCCGCCCGCCGGAAGCTACCGTAGGCCGAGCGCGGCGCGTAGCCGGTCGGCATCCATGCCGCCGCGGGCAGCTTCACCGGTGGGGAAGGTGTCGAGGAGTTTGATCAGGTCGCCGCGTCGAGTGGGATCGTCGGCGGCCTGCCGTGGGGTGTGGCCGTCGAGCGCGGGGACGGGTTCATCGAGCCACTTCGTCTCATAGTCACGGATGACCTCGGCGAGGATTGCGGCCAGCTCGGGGCCGTCGGGGTCGAGCGGGTCCTCGCCGGCAAACGGCGACTGCTCGGCGAGCTTCGCGATCTCGCGGGCGTCGCGCACCGGACGGCGGGAGTCGTCGAGCACCTTCATCGTGGGGTCGAGCCGTATCAGCGTCGCCAGCACGCGGTCCATCCGCTTTTCGCTATTGGCTGCCAGCCGCAGCTCGTGGCCGTCAAGAACCAGGGTGGCGCGGATGCGTGACATGCCCTGGGTGGTGACGTGCTCGAACCAGCGCGGCGGCTCGTCGCCGTCGACCCGGTCGTAGGTGTCGTCGAGCGCGGCCTCGATCCCGGCCGGGTCGCCGACATGAACCGTGGCCTCGCAGATCGCGAGCGGATCGCCCTCGGTGTTGACCAGCGTCGGCGGCGCGAACCGGCCGCTAAGCTGCGCCACCAACTCCACCGCGTCGGGTTCGGTGTCGAGCAGGTCGATCAGCCGGTCGCGCTCATGCAGTGCGACCGGTTCCAGCCCGCCGAAGAACTGCATGGTGTCCCCGGCGGGCACCACGCGTGCGCACACCAGGTGCCCCGGCTTCAGCTGCCGGCTTGCCGTCCGCTCACGCACGTCGTGCGTGTCGCCGGTGCGCACATCGCGGAGGGTGACCCCCAGGCCGGGCTGTACCTGCTCGACCTCGAACACCGAACGGTCCACCAGCAGCCACTGCTGCGCCAGCAGTCGCTCGTCGTCCGGCAGCAGCGACCCCCGTATCTCGAGGAACTCCTCGAACGCGCCACCCTCGAACAGCACCGCGTCCAGCACCAGCGGATCGTCCATCGCCGCGTCCAGGGCGTCGGGATCATCGACGGCATAGCGGGAGCGCTCAAGGGCCGCCTCGATCAACAGCTCGTTCCAGCCGTTCAGCTGTGCGTGCTGGGCCGCCTTCGCGTACAACCAGCCCGCCCGTTCGGCCAGCGGCAGCTGCTCGCGCCCGAGATGGCATTTCTTGTACTTGCGCCCAGACCCGCACCAGCACAACTGGTTTCGGCCGACGTCGCTTCGCGGCTCGGCGCGGTAGCGCGTCAGTAAGTCCACCAGCGGGTGGTCCGGCCCGGCGTCGGCGCGGCGCAGCAGCGACAACGCGCGCTCAACGTCGCCGCGATCGGAGGCGAAGCGGGCCAGGTCGAGCAGTGGCAGCGGCCAGTCCGGATCCATCGACTCGGCCGCGAGCAGTTCGTGCTCGGCCGCGTCGATCTCGCCGATGCGCTCCAGCGCCACCGCGCCCAGCCAGCGAGTCGCTATCCGTGCCGCGGGTGGCACTCTGGGCCCCAGCACCTCGGCGAACATGCCCAGCGCCGGCGCACCGTCGCGGCCGCTGCCGACCGTCTCGGCCACCAACAACTCGGCCAGCAGCGGATCGGCAAGCGCGGCCCCCAGCTCACCGACGAGATCGAGGAACCCCTCGTCCTCGGGCTCTGTCCCGTCGGATTCGGTCGCACTCTCGGCGGTTGCCGTTAGCTGGGGCTCGTCCGCGTCGGCGGCATCGATCAGCAGCTGCGACATCTGGTCGTAGAGCCTGAGCAATGTGTAGAGCACGAACGCGTCGTCGGGGTCGAGGTCATGTCGCTCGGCCAGCGACGCACACCCGCGCTCGAACAGCCAGTGGTCGAAGTCGAACCCCGCGGGTGCCAGCCACTCGCCGCGGCGCGCCAGACCGTAGTCGTCGACGATCTCGCTCAGGGGCGGCACTGGCTCGGTGAACGCCGCCGGGTCCTCGATGCACGCCGTCCATACCGCCGCGTCGACGTAGACCGGTTCGTCGGCGCCGAGTGTCGCGGCAAGCCGAGCACCCATGGTGGTGTGCGCGAGCGCGGTGACCCGCTCGACCACAAGTCCCTGCTCGGTCTGCCGCACTCCGACCAGATCCCCCTCGGCCGCGCCCAACGTCTCAAGCGTGCCTGGCGTCAGCAGCAGCGCCCCGAGCGGGTCGACCACTTCGGCCGGGATACCCCGCTGCGCGAGCAGCTCGTCGTCGAACGCACCGAGCGCAACCCGCGCTGCCGACCCGTCGGAGAACCGCCCATACCCCTCGTGGTCGCAGAGCGCGGTGATCGGGTCCAAGTCGGGGGTCACAGCGAGCATGTCGTGGGCCGCCTCGTCGGCGCCGAGCCGGTGCGTGAACACCCGACCGGCGAGCACGGTCGGCAGCCACACCCACCGATCGTCGACCAACTGTCCTGCTGGGAAATCGATTTCGTCGAAAACTTCGTCCATCAAGGTGTCCGGGTCGGCCACTCCGCTGTCGCGCAGTCGTTGCGCGATGCCATCGTCGTCCAATGGGCCGTGTTCGGCCAGGATTCCTGCCAGGATCCGCTTCGCGTCGAACGTCTCCGTCACGCGCCAAGCCTATGCCGCGGCCAGTTTGGGTAGTCAGCCGCCGTCCGGCGTCTTCGTGGACGCCCGCGTGGGCGGTGACGTAGGCCGACGATCTTCATCGGCGGGGCACGGATGCCCGGGGGCCACTTTGTCTTAGCCTCGCAGGTACTACTCCGCGGAAGGAGGGAGCGTCATGGCCGGCCACGAAAACGCACCGACCGACGAACCCTTCGTGTGGCGCGGGATCCTCGACCCCGACCAGCTGTTCGACGACGACGTGTCGGCGGGGCACGAACTCGCCGATGCGGCCAAAATGGGTGACTGGCCAACAGTATTCGACGTGCTCGACAACGCCGAACCACGTGTGGACATCAATTGGTGGCGACCCGGCGGGACCTCGTGGTTCACCGTCTTGCATCACGCGGCCTGGCACGGGGCACCCAACGAAGTCGCCGCCGAACTCATCCGGCGTGGCGCCTTGAAGTCGCTCACCGACGCCCGGGGGCGCACCGCTTACGATCTCCGGTGCGAACGGGACCTCAGGGCGGATAACCCCAAAGACATTGCCGCACAACAGCGCAAGTCGCTGGTGCTGCGCACTCGCTATCTCAAGCCACCCCCTTCCCCCTTGGCGCGCTACGAAATCCGCGCGCTCGACTGGCACCTGGCCGAAGTCATCGACAGCCGCATCTGTGGCGTGCTCTATGACGGCCGGGATCCCCAACGTGTCCTGCGATACCCGCCCGTCAAGATCTTGCATGAGGTGCCGGGCCAACGCATCTGGTTCCCCGTGCCCGGGATGTACGGGGGCTTTGACATCACGTTGGTTCAGAACCATCTCGATGTGAAGAGTTGGTGCCGCGTTGTTGGCGGTTCAGGCCAGGCACATGTGGTCACGACGCAGGGCGCCGTCCTGGTCGACGAAGGATTCGTGTAGTCAGAGGCTAACTTCCGGCCGCGGGGCCACCGCGACGTAGGGACGCACGGTGCACTGAGTGGGGGCGACCGGAAATGTTAGAGGTGGCGGTCGACGTCCATGCGCTGGTGCGGTACCCGTACGACATCCATGACGCCGTCGGGCGTGACCCTGTAGTACAGGGTGTGCGACCCGGCGGCGAGCTTGCGGTAGCCGGGGCGGATCTCGTCGCAGGCTCGGCCGATCCGCCGATTCACAGCGGCGCGTTCGATGGCGCTCTGAAATTCGCGCAGAAACTCGTCGTCGGCCTGCTCGACATCCCAGCGGCGGCACGTGTAGTACCAGGTCTGTTCGAGACCGAGCTGAGCTGCCGGCGAGAGGAGGTATCGCCTCACCGGCCGCCCGGTTCGCCAGCGCGTTTGCAGGCGAGGAAGGCATCGAAATCGAAAAGTGTCGAGGGCCCGCTGTGCTCGCCCTCGATCAGCGCCTAACGCAGCGCGCGCAGCTGGGTCTCGCGGTCTTCGAGCAATCGCAGAGCTGCCCGGACGACGTCACTGGCCGAGCGGTAGCGACCCGAAGCGACCTCGTCGTCGATGAACGCACTGTAGTGCTCGTCGAGTCTGAAAGACGTGTTCTTGCGCACGGCGCGAACATACCAACTGTTGGTACCCCGTCTCGGCTGGTCGGCACGCGCGATGCGAGCTGTAGTTCCTTCGACCTGAAAAGCCTGTGCCTGCGCTGTGCCGGGTCATGCCGGCGACGTCCTTCTCCCGGCCGGCGGCCGGCTCGCGGCCGCGCCCGAGTTGAATGTCTCCGAAGTGATGGCATTGGCGCATCTATATCGCGGGTCGCGACCCGGGTATGGGGCGAACAGATATGCGTGCCCAGCTGTTGCAGTGTCCCGCCGTTGCATTGTGCACCAACGCTTTTCGACAACGGGGTCTCTGCAACCTCAGGGCTTGCCGTAATCGGGGTGCGGGACGGTTCGCAGGTCCAGGCGCGGGATCGCGTCAAAATCTGACGGATTGCAGCTGTACAGCGGCAGCCCGTGGGCAATCGCGCTGGCGGCGATCAGCGCATCATAAGCGCGTGCCGCAGGCTTTCGGCCGGACGCTCGCAAGGATGCGGCAACTACCCCAAATGCGCGTGCAGACTCGGCATCGAACGCCAGCACGTCGAAGTCGGACTCCGCCTGCTGCAGATGCGCCTGGCACGCCGCGCGCTCTTCGTCGCTTTGGGCGACATGCGGCCCCACCGACAACTCGGCCAACGTGATCGCGCTGATCACGGCTTCGTCGGGCAGATCTGCAGGGTCTTCGATGCGCCCAAGCAGGATCACCGTTGATGTGTCGAGCATTCCTCTCGACGCCGACTCAGGGTTCACAGCGTCGGATCAATGACGGTGTCGATGTCATGTCGCAGCACGTCGGGGTCAACTCGAGGCAACCCTTTCCTGCGCTCAATAAGTTCGACAGGTCTCGCGCTGCGGCGTGGCAACGGTCGCAACTCGGCGACCGCGCGCCCGTCGCGGGTGACGATCACACATTCGCCGCGCTCCACACGGTCCAGCACCTCTCCCCCTTTATTGCGGAGATCGCGCACGGTTACTGACTCCACAGCCGCAGTGTATCACCGGTGAGACAGCTGAGCCCGGCCCGGACATGCGCATGTGACAGATTCCCGAGTGCATCGCGATGGTCACGGCAGCAGCCCTGCCACCACTCCGCACAGCTGCTCGACTTCCGCGGTCGAGGGCTGCATCTCGTAGGCGTGGAGGTGGCAGGCGTTGCTCAGCCGTTCCATGCCACCGCGGCACGCTCGGCCGCCTCGGCGGTGTCGAGCGCACGCAAGATCAGCAGCTTGCTGCGCGTGGTCGCCCAGGGGGCTGGGGCAGCGAGGTTCACGCACCGTTGGTCGATGATCTCCTCCAGTGCCCGACGCGCCAGGAATGCCGCCATGCGCGACGACAGACCACCGGTGCCGCGCGTTGCCAGAATCTGCCGAGCCTGACCGAGGAGCTCGACGGCACTCATCGCAGTGCCAGCACGGCTTCGACGGTCCGTTCGAGTTCGCGCGCCTCGTGTTTGGAGACCCCGAGGGCTTCGCCGTGCACGGCGTTGCGCAGGCGCAGGGTCGGGCGACGCTCCGGTTTGGCGTCGAGCCAGCCTTTGAGATCGGCTGCTGGGTCGCCGTGTACCGACAGCGCCAACCGCGCGCCGGTCTTCTTCACCGACATCCACTCCTGCTCAACTTCCGCCCGCGGCCGGCCTGCCAAGGACTGCTTGGTGTAATACGCCTGCTGGGCAGCCGATTCCATCGCCATGCGGTTCCAAAACGTAAGTGATTTAATGGTCTTCGTCTAGAAACCCTCGGTCCTGTTGGTCTTACGACGCAAATTGATAGCCATCCCATTCGATAATCGCCCGCATTGATGGTTACGGCGCAGTCGGCGCCTGATCCGCGTTTTCGAGCCAAACCCGCAGCGCGAACCCACCCCGTTCGAGGCGCTTGCACCGCGCGGCGTCGACGATGCTATCGAGGGTCGCGCCGTGCTCGGCGACAATAGCCAGGAGGACCTCGAGGATGTCAGCAGCCTCCTCGATGACTGCATCCGCGTCACCCGCGGCACGCAGTTCGGCCACCTCTTCGACGAGTTTGTCTTCCAGCGCTGCCCGAAACTCCTTCGTGTCCAGTGTCCATACGGCGGCAACGCGTCCTGCACTTCGAATGATGCCGGGGATGTCGTCCCGCACCAGTTTGCCCACAGAGTCTCTCTCCCTTGCAATAGTGCGCTAGTGCAGTTCTACCGCCGGCCACTGACATAGGCTGGGCGCTATGGATAATGACCCGCTGCTGCTCGGCCAGCGGGTGGTGGCGATCCTCGAGACCGGCCGCCGCACAGCGACGTACAAGCTTGCGACACTGATGGCGCTGATCGAGCACTGCGTCGAGAACCTGCCCGAGCAACGTGGCGACACGCTGCGAGTACCGCTGCCGGAGCTGGCACATCGGGTGCTAGCAATCTACTGGCGGCAGGTCCGGCCGTTCGATGGCCATGAGTTGCGCCAGTCAACCGGGTCGATCGCGCGAATCCTGCGCGCTACAAAGGAACTTGGTGTGGCAGCGGGCCGACCGGCCAGCTCCGTCGATGTCGCGCGGTTGCGCGCTCCGGCAGCTTACGAACGCGCCATCGACGACGTGGTGTTGTGTCTCGCACAACAACCGTTGCACCGGCTGCAGAAGGTGGCGGGCTCGTTGACCAGTGATCAATTCCTATACGACGACTCGCTCCTGCACGACCATGTGTTACGGTCGACGCTGCGCGCGCATGGCGACGCCATCGAACTCAAACCCGCTGTTGCATACGGCCTCGCTCGGCTAGCAGGACTGCTGAAGCCGGCACTTGAAACCATGTGGGTCGACGATATTCGTCGAATGAACAAGTTCCTCGACTCCGAAGTTCCCGATATTGCCGGGCATTTGTTCGGGCGGGAACGGGCCGCGTTGGCCGCTGTGCGACAGCCGTTCAAGGAGGCGTTTGGTCCGCACTGCTTCTATTGTGGGACACACCTTCCGGCCACCAACCCGATCGATCATGTGCTGCCCTGGTCGCTTGTCGGTATCGACGGGCTGGCAAACCTGGTGCTCGCATGCATGCGCTGTAATGGCGACAAAAGCGGAGCCGTACCGGCGGTGGGCATCGTCGACCGCGTGCTCGGGCGGAAGCGTGACGTTCTCGAAGAGATCGCCACCGCTTTGCAGTGGCCGACCCAACATGAGCGCGTGGTAGCTGCCGCACGGGGGATCTATCGCGGGCAACCGGCCGGTGTGCCGACATGGTCGGGCTACAAGCGGACTGAGCGGCTCGACATCAGCTTTCTTCCTCGGTGGGTCTAGTCGGATTCACGATCGCACGCCGCAGCTCCTTTAGGCGGCGGCGTAGTGGCGTGGGTCGCATGCCCTGCAGATTCAGTGGCGGGTCCAGCCGCTCAAGCACGTCTCGTTCGAGGCGCCCCAACACATCTGGGTCCTCAAAAGGGATGGCGACAACCCGCAGATGCTCATTCATCCACTGCGTGAGTGCCGCTTCGTCGATACGCGCCGCACCGGTGGCCACAACAAGAATCGCACCCAAAGTGCTTCGAAACGTGGAGAACTCGTGATTGCCACCCAGGTGCATAGTCATGACACGCGACCACAGCGTGTTGTTCGACCGCTTACCGCTCGGCCAGCGGGTCGCCCCAGCAAGACCCGCATAGATCAAGCCGCACTGGACCAGTGATCCGAGGCCACGACTTAAATCCTTCGCACCCGCTTGATCAACCCACCAGCTATAGAGCCCCGGCCGGTCGACGGTGGCCTTGCCTCGATCGGCAAATTCTTCGGGCAAAATAGCCGCAGTGCTGTCGCGAAGGGCCTCAACGAATTGGTCGACATCCTAGGGATCCTCGGCTATTTCCTGACCGATCGAACCGTACCAAGCGAGTCGCTGCCCCATGGATAGGCCGTGCAACGGGTCAACGACTCGCTCGCCAAGCCTTTCCAGGTGTGGACGAACGGCATCGAGATATGTTGATCCTGCTTGAATTTCGACGCCCTTGTCGCTGAGCGACCCGGCAAGTAAGGCGAGCCGAGCAGCGACCCAAGCGCCCCACGCCGACCGATAGGATGAGCTGGTGTCGGCCAAATAGCGCTCATACGGCGCCAACCATTCGTCCGGCGCCACCAAGCCATGCTCCGCCGACAGAATGAACCAGGGGACTCCGGCACGCTCAGCGTAAGCTCGCTCCTTTCGAAAGAGTGGCGAGACGTATAGATCCTTGGCCGGAGCCGGCCGGTTTCCCTTTGCTTTCACACACGCCACCAAGACGATGTGAACCTTTTCGGTGGGCTCGATGCTCACGCCACCGCCACCGTGGACGCCTGGTACACCTCAGTCGGCATCGGCTGAAGCAGCCGCCAGGTGACCGCCATCGGCCGGTCTCCTTCGTGGGAAACATATTCGGCCGGTCCCAGGAAAACATATGGCGAAGTCCCAAGCGCGTTGGTCTTTTCTTGCCGAACGAACAGCAGGATGTGCGAACCTCGCTCCCGATGATGGATGTATCGCTGCCCCGTCGGTGAAGTCGACGACGTGGTCGATTGGGATTCCCAATGAAAAAGGCTCCGGCTTAACGCGAAATCGCGGTACATCGTCGTTGGCGAGTACTCGCGGTCAGATTTCTTCAAGGTGATCAAGAAAGCATCGGCTTTGACGTCCTCGCACCACGCCACTCCTTCCCGCATCGTGCTGGGTGTGCGGCGCAGGGACGCGAAACCCAACGCAGAAAGGATTTCCTCGCGGGAATAACTCGCATGAACCTCGAGCGGTACCTGGGCGAGCGCGGTGGCGAGGCTTCCCAACTCGTAGGTGCTGCGGCGAGCACTGTCGAATGCGATGTCGATTACTTCGCGCAGTTCGTCGACGACGGCTTCCCCCTGCAACGCATCGAGTCCTGCTGCCAAATTGTCGAATCCACCGCCATTAGGGTTCAACGAGTAGAACAGCATCTCGGCGAGGCGCCGCTCGGTCGGGCTATCCATGTCAACGTTGCCCTCGAGGATGGACCGGTAGGCCGTCCACCGACGACGGTCGTCAACGTGGGCGACTGCGCGAACACGTTTGACGAGATCGGTCTCGCGAGGCCCAATGTCCGAACCAAGTTTGCCGGCGTCACGGCACAGTGACGTCCACGACCGGTTGTTCTTCAACACGTCTTCCAGCCGACGCCCGGACGCATCGAGATAGGACGCCAGCCGATTGTCCGGATGCGCACGAACTTCGGATATCAGCGCAGCCCACCTGGGAGCGACTTGCTGTCGGATGTTTTCCAAGACGAGATCCCGCGCGACCGGATCGAGAACGATCTGACTGCCCGATGGCAGGAACGGGAAGCCCTCCTCGACCTGACGATGCAATGCTTTTCCGCTAAGTCCCGACATCGCTCGAAACCGTAGATCAAACCGGAACTCTCGGCGTTGGTGCCCGACAAAATCCAGCGCGGTCAGTACGGTCTTATCTCTGGTAAGCCGCAGCCCGCGCCCCAGCTGCTGCAGGAAGACGGTCGCGCTCTCCGTGGGGCGCAGGAATAGCACGGTGTCGACCTCGGGAATGTCGAGGCCTTCGTTAAAAAGGTCGACCGCGAAGAGAATGTTGATCTCCCGGTTGCGCATCGCGGCAAGTGCGTCGCGACGGTCGGCCGCTGAAGTCTCGGCGGACACTGCACGAGCGGGAATGCCGCCTTCGCGAAATCGCTCTGCCATATAACGCGCGTGCTCGACGCTGACGCAGAAACCTAACGCGCGCATGGCCGCAACGTTGTCCACCTTATCGCCGAGCTCCTTGAGCACGATGCGGGTGCGGGCATCGTTGCCGGTATAGACGCCGCTAAGAGCTGACAAATCATAGCCGCCACGCCTCCACTGAATGGCCTCAAGATCTGTTCCGTCGTGGATGCCAAAGTAATGGAACGGGCACAGCAAGTTCTGCTCCAGTGCTTCCCACAACCGCAGCTCGGCAGCAACCCGGCCACCAAAGAAATCGCGTACGTCGACGCCGTCGGCGCGCTCGGGGGTAGCGGTAAGCCCCAACAGTTCGATCGGACGCACGTGGTCAAGCAACCGCCGATACGATGCGGCCTCGGCATGGTGGAACTCGTCGATCACTACGACGTCGAAGTGATCCGGTGCGATACCGGAAAGCCTGGCGCGCGAAAGGGATTGGATGCTCGCGAACACATGACGCCATCTTGCCGGTTCTTGTCCATCGACGAGTAGCTCGCCGAAGGTGGGATCAGTGAGAACTTCTTGATACATGCGACGAGATTGCAGCAGAATCTCTTTGCGATGTGCCACAAACAGCAGTGTGAGGTCACGGTCGTGGGTGTCTCGGATGAGTCTGCGGTAGTCCAAGGCTGCGATGACCGTCTTGCCAGTGCCGGTCGCCGCGACGATAAGGTTTCGATGACGATCGTGAATCGTGCGCTCTGCGTCAAGTTCCTCCAGAATCTCGGCTTGGAACGGCTTGGGTTCAACCTCGAGGCCCGACAGGGTGACGATGATCCCCTCACGCTCTCGACTGCCCGATGCGGTCTCGAGCGCCGCTCGCAAGCGGTCGCCGTCCTCCGATGGCCTATACAACTCGAATTCCCGATTTTCCCAATAGGAGTCGAAGGTAGCCCGAAACTTCTCCAGTAGATGGGGTGTCGACATCGCTGACAGTCGGACGTTCCATTCCAGCCCATCCACGAGCGCGGCATGGGAGAGATTGCTGGACCCTACATAAGCTGTGTGAAATCCCGTGTTACGCCGTAGTAGCCAAGCCTTGGCGTGCAGGCGGGTGCGGTCAGTCTCGTAATTGATGCGAACTTCGGCCCCAAAATCGTTGACTAAAGCATCGAGAGCGCGAGCATCCGTGGCGCCGAGGTAGGTGGTTGTGATGACACGCAGCGGAATGCCCCGCCGGCGCAGTTCATTGAACTGGCCCTCGAGTAGCCGCAGCCCCTGCCATTTGACAAACGCGCATAGCAGGTCAACATGGTCGGCGCTGGAGAGCTCGGCGCGAAGCTCAGCGGCCAGGGTCGGTTCGTTGCGTGCATTCGTCATTAGCGCAGCATCCAAAAATGGGGTGGCAGGCCGTGGCAAACGAGCATTACCTAGGGCACTCGAGCTCGCCACTTCGTCGAGCCGATGGATCTTGCCCGGCTCGACACGGTGCAGCGCCTCGCTAACAGCGTGAGCATCGGGCAGGACCTCGAGAATCCGTCGAACGAGTTCTATGCGGTCCTCAGCGGTGCCAGCGCCGCGCATTGCGCGTTCGATGATCGGCGCGAGATGGCGCGCGATCGTCAGCGCCTGCTCGGCCTCGTCAACGGTGCCGTACTCGGCCTTCAAGTCGTCGCTTTGCCGGAGTTGCTCACTGAGCTGATCTGTCAGAAGCGACTCGTATATACCCCTGTACACGAGTTGGACGTTAACGCATGCCGGCGACAATGCCGGGCAATATTTCGTGGACACCCTGGAGTACGTGGAAGCCCCTTAAGTCGTGCGGCACTTTGAAGGACCGCTGCAGGCGCTGGTGCCATCACCGAGGGCGACCATAAGACCTCGCCGAGAGGGCCGATGAGGTGATCTTCCCAAGGCAAGCCGTCCAGTAACGTACAGCGAACGTGAACGACTGCGGCACACCTAGCTGGTCAACCGTACCTCGCCCTTTCTCATTGAGACGGCCGCCCAGAGTGCAGCCTCAGCACTCGCAGGCTAAACCGTCACCATCGCGGTCTTGCTTCGCACAGTAGTGTGCGCTGCCCTCAGGAATATTGCACTCGCCGTTAGCCTTCGCCTGGGTGCAGTTGGCCCAATAGCAGCTGCCATCCTCGTTCAACTGCGTGCAGTTGATTTCAAGCGGGTCTGCCATTACCACCGGACCCGCACTGATGGTGGCTCCCCAGATCGTTACTGCGGGTGCCAACGCGACGAATAGTGCACGAAGCATGATCAGAACCTCGATCGTCAGAAACGCCATTGTTTGCTGACCGCAATCTAAACTGCAAGTGTTGGCCACGGCTAGTGCCGCAACTCCCCTGACCACCAGCCATCAGTCGCGCACACAGGCACGCGGGAATGACTATCGACACCGGTAATGGCCCAGTTGACGGCCCAACCCGATTGGAAAGGGATTGGGTGATGAGGCATCGTTGCCAGTTTCGACCCACGCACTCGATCGCACATACCAATTCGCGTCAGCGTGCGGCATCGGCCGTTACCGCCGTGCGATCCACGCGGGCAACAGGTGCCACGGCCAGATTTTATGTGGCGTGCCGCCAGCCACCGTACTAACCGAAGCGCTCCACGCCTACCCGAGGGGGCAGCGCAGCAAGCCAAGCATCCCCCAACAGCTCCAACAACTGCCCATCCGGATCCCGCACCATCGCCGCCCCCTCCGACACCGTCCCCTCCACCACCGACCCCCCAAACTCGGAAACCCGCTCCAACATCGAACGAAGATCCGATACCGAAAACGAAATATGCGTCAGCCCAACCTCATCCATCACCCGCCTCCACCCGACATGGACCTCGCGCCCCGAGTAATCCAGCAACTCGAGCACCAACCCGTCCCGCACCAGATACGTCGCGTGCAGCCCCACCGGCCGCGACAGCCCCAAGAGAACAGCAGTCCCCTCTTCCGGCGCATCTAACTCCCACCAGAACTCAAACCCCAGCAGCCCTTCATAGAACCGCCGCGACGCCGCCCGGTCGCGCACACACAACCCGACATGATTGAAAACGACCGGCTGCGAATCCATTACAACCTCCCGTACCGGGTCAGCACCGAGGCTCCCCCGCTCTCGATGACCACCGTGGCCCGTTCCAAACATCCGCCGACGCCGGCCTGGGTCACCCAGGACTGCACGCTCAACACCATCCCCTCCTCCAGCACCGCATCCCGCCCACGCCCCAGCCCGATCACCGGCGGCTCGGCGCCCAACCCCAACCCGTGGGCCAACAGGACCGGAGCCGAGCCAAAGCCCAACCGATCCCACGCCCGGTACAAGTCACTCCCAACAACCCCCGGCCGGCACGCCGCCACCAATGCCTCCAGTCCCGACGCACATCGCCCGGCCAGCGCCGACGCCTTCACCGACGCGCCTCCCCCGACCATCCGGGTGCACGCCAGCCCTGCCTCATACCCGGCGTACAGCGCCCCCGGCGCCAACACCACCAGCTCCCCTTCCCGCACCGGCCGATCCGACGCCAGATACCGAAACGGCACCGACCCCCGCAAAGGTGTTGCAAAACAGACACTTTCGGTCGGCGCAACCGGCGCCCCGAGTCGCGCCACCGCCTCGTAGTACACCCCCAGCAGCTCCCGCTCGGTCACCCCTGGCTGCAACGCCGACTCCATAGCACTCAGCGCCGCCTCCGAAATGGCCGCCGCCACCTCGACACACGTGATCTCCTCGGCCGTCTTCACCCGCCGTACGGCATCGAGCACCGGGCCGGCGTCCACCATCTCCCCCAGCCCGGCACCCCCGGCGAGCAGCGCGAACGACGGCGTCATCCCATCAGTCCCGATACGCTTCGCCGCACGCAAACCGGGAACAGAAGCCAACGACGCCATGAGATTCATCGGATTCCAACTCAATCCATACAAATCCTCGCGCTCGATCTCCGGAGGCACCCCCTCGTCCCACGTCGACAACAGATGCACCCGCCCGGTCGCACGCACCACCACGGCGTACGGCCCGAACGGCAGCACTCCGGCGCGCCCAAGCTGCCGCGCCCCCGACACGTAGTGCACGTTGCCCGCACCACCGAGCACCAGCGCATCGAGGCCATGAGTTTCCATGCAGGACAGCACCTTCAGGCGCCGCTCGCCCCGCAGCCAGGCGAAGTCGACCCGCGCGCCGTCCTCCAGGCTCATCATCCCGATACGCACCCCGTGATCGCGCGGCATCGGACTCATCACGCGCTCCCGAACGGCTCGTAATCGGAGCCACTCAGTTTGACCCAGCCCCGATCGGTCACCGCCACGATGTCTTCCGAGCGGTACCCGGCCGCACCGTCTTCCCAGATCACCGGCTCGAACACCACGACCATCCCAGGCTCCAAAACGAGTTTCTCGTCGAACTCCGCACCAAGGTCCGTTCCGATCAACGGCATCTCGGCACTGTCGGTACCCACCCCGTGCGCCAGGTAGAAATGCTCGATCCACGGCCGCACCCCATCATTGGCCTCGACCGCCACTTTGGAAAGTTCTGCACCCGTGACCCCTGGGCGCAGCACATCCAGGCAGGCGTCGACAACCGACCGCCACCGACGAAACTGACGGCGCTGCACAGCATTCGGCTCGGTACCGACAATCCAGGTGCGACCGTAATCCGAGGCATAGCCCTCCCACATGATTCCGGCGTCCACCCAGATGACGTCGCCGTACCGCAGGAACCGGTCAGAAGTCACCGTCGGATACGCCAAGTCGCCATGCACAGTCCACGGCCCCAACGACCGAGAAGGCGCCATCACCTGCCAGATCGGGTCGATCCCGCCCGAGGTAGCCCCCAACTCGAACACCCGCCGCAGAAACACCGCACTCAAGTCGGTCTGCCGCGTCCCGGGACGCAACGCCCGCAACGCATCTTCCATCGCCAACTCGTTGAGCAACTGCGCCTGCCGGATACACGCGACCTCGTCCGCCGTTTTGACCCGCTTGACCGCCCCCAACACCCCCGAGGCGTCCACCCACGAAATCCCGTGCAGACCGCGCATCATCGCGTGCGAGAAGTGGTCGATCCCGACCTGTGCGCCGGCGGGAAAGTGGGATGCCAGCGCGGCCGCGAATTCGTCGATCCCGTCGTCGAGATCGGGAAACAGCGGCGGGTGTAGATGGACCCCGATGGGGACCCCGTCGCCGAACGTGGTGTACAGATGCGGCATCGACTCGCCCTTGACCACGATGGCCACCGGCCGGAACAGCGCGGCCCGGTCACCGTCCATCGCCGGCGTGGCCGCACCCGCGGCGTAGGCGACAGAACTGGAACCGAGAAAAACCAGCCCGTCCCAACCGCGCGAGGACAGCTCAGCCTGCAGCCGCGCAAAGCGCTCCCGGCGCATGCGGACGAGATCGGGCATCGCCGGGATCACCGCCCCGGCGATCGTCGCTCCTGCCGCCCAACCCTCGATGACGCCACCCACTTCTTGAATACCGGCCAACAGGCGCAATAATGCAAAGATAGCCTAATAATGCTTGAGTGTCGGGTGGCGTCCGGCGGCCGCTCCCGGCCGGGTACCAGCCGAGGCTAACGATGCATGAACAGATCGATGCCCCCTGCGTGGGAAGGCTTTTCGATGGCTCGACAGACCGAGCACCCCGACGTCGTGACTGTCGACTTCGACCACCACTGCGACGAGTTCAACCTCAACGAACTCGCCATCAACGCCGAGCTGAGACGGAAGTGCCCGGTCGCCTGGAACACCAACTACGGCGGCTTCTGGTTCCTCACCAGCTACGACGCGGTGCGGCAAACCGCCAGAGACGGCGACACTTTCGCGCACAAGTACGAGCCTGACGCCGCCGACGGCATCGACTACCAGGGCGAGATGGGCGTCCCGCGCCCCGCGGGCCAACCCGCCCTGGGCATCGGCGAAGTCGACGGCCCCTACCACCAAGCGTTGAGACACGCCCTGGCCCCGTTCTTCGCACCCGGTGCGGTCGAGAAACTCCGGCCCTTCATGGAAGAGAAGGCACACGAGTTCCTCAACCGGCACATCACCGAAGGACGCATGGACCTGGTGCTCGACTACGCCAGCCCGGTCCCGGCCATCCTCACCATGAAGCTGATGGGCCTGCCCTACGACAACTGGCAGCTGTATGCCAACCTCTTCCACTCCGTCATGGCCGTCCCGCAGGACAGCCCCGAATACGCGAAGGCCATCGCCGCGGTCCCGGACATGATGCAGGGCGTGCTCGAATACGCGGCCCTGCGCCGAGGTGACCCGAAAGAAGACCTGACCAGCTTCCTGATCCAGTTCGAGTTCGAGAACGAAAGACTCACCGACGAACAACTGCTCAACATCCTGTGGAACCTGATCGGCGGCGGCGTCGACACCACCACCTCCCACACGTCACTCACCTTGCTGCACCTGGGCACCCACCCGGAGCTGCGGGACGAACTAAGGCAAAAGCCCGAGCTCTACCGCACCGCCACCGACGAGTTCCTGCGCTACTTCTCCGTCAACCAGCAACTCAGCCGCACCGTCACCAGGGACGTGACGCTGAACGGCCAGCACCTGAAAGCCAACGACAAACTCATCATCAGCTGGCTGGGCGCCAACCACGACGAGAACGAGTTCGACCGGCCCGACGAGATCGTGCTGGATCGAAACCCGAACCGGCACTTAGCGTTCGGTCTGGGCCCGCACCGCTGCATCGGATCGCATTTGGCCAGGACCATGGCCGAGGTGATGGTCAAAGCCGTCCTGGACCGCATTCCCGACTACGTGGTCGACGAAGACGGCGTCGATGTCTATCTGGGCAATCCCGCCATGACCGGACTGGCCAGGCTGCCCGTCACCTTCACACCGCGGCGCGAGGCTTGTGACCGCGCTTGACCCGCAACCTGCGACTGATCTCGAGCAGCCGCGCCACCCCGTCCTCGATCCCCGAGGCGAGCGCATCCAGGTCGGGAGCGGCGTCGTAGTCGCCGGTGATGCCGAAGACGAAATGATCGGCATAGCTGACCATCGCGATGCCGGTGCGCAGTTGTAGTGCGATCGGCGGAATCGGCAGGATCTCCACCACCCGGCGGCCCAGCAATCGCTGCTCCGCGCGGGGGCCGGGAACATTGGTGGCCAACGCGACGACGGCCTTCTGCGGCAACCGGCTCAGCAACCGAACCGTCCATGCGGAGAACATGAAGGGCACGGCCCTGCTCGCCGACACCACCGCCGTGCCGCCTTCGCGCTGGCCGCTGGCCTTGGCTTGCTGCAGCCGCTTGTGCACCAGCTCCAGCTGCGTCACCGGATCGTCCTCGTCGACGGGCAGCAACGGCAGCATCGCCGACACCTGGTTGTCGGTCATGTTGAAGTGGTTCATCCCCCGCACCGACACCGGTACCAATGTGCGCAGGGACGCGCGCCCCGGCTTCTCGCCGCGGTCGAGCAGGATCTGCCGGTAACTGGCGGTGATCGCGGCCAGGGCCACGTCGTTGATCGTCACGTCGAACGCGTCGCCGACCTCGTGCAGATCGGCCAACCGGACCCGGGCCGCACGATAGCGCCGACGGGCGGTCACCGAGCCGCTCAACGACGTCTCCGGGGCCGAGGACAGCAAACTCGCGGTCAGCTCGGCCGCACCCAGCGCGGCATGTTCGACGGCGGTCGCCGCTTCGGCGGCACTGCGCGCGATGCCGCTGACCCAGGTCAGCGGATTCAGGCTCACCCTCAGATCCCACCAGCGCCGCTCCGGCTCCTTGGCGGCGCGGATCTCGGTGGCGAAGGACTCGCCAACGCCCTCGTCACTGAATCTCGCCATCATCTGCGTCGTCGCGATGCCGTCGGCGATGCAGTGATGCAGCTTGGTCAGCACCGCCCACCGGTTGTCGCTCAAGCCCTCGATGACGAAGCAGTCCCACAGCGGGCGCTCGCGGTCCAGGCGGCGCTCCATCACGTCGGCAACGACGTCGAACAGTTCGGCGTCGCCCCCGGGGTGTGGGACGGCGAGCCGGTGCAGGTGCCGCGAGATGTCGAAGTGCGGGTCATCCACCCACTCCGGTGAACCGATGTCCAGCGGATGGGTTTTCAGCACCTGGGTGCAGCGCGGAATGGACTGGACCCGCTTGGCGAAGGCTTCGACGAACTCCTCGTGGGTGGGCGGCGGACCCTCCACGATCGACACCCCGCCGATCGCCAGGCTCACATGCGGATCGGAGTCTTCGACTTCCAGGAATGCTGCATCGAGGGCGGACAGGTGCTCCATGGCCGTTACTATCCGCTCCGACAGGTGCATAAGTGAGAGTCAGAAGTCCCCACCTGCCAGGGCCGAACGAACGATAGGTTGATCTCGATGAGCGAAAAGACAGCGCGGTTCGCGGAGATCGTCGGTGCTGAACACCTCCTCGCCGGGGACGCGATCCCCGCGGACTACTCCCATGACGAGGAGTTGACGCAGCCTGCGGTGCAGCCGGCCTACGTCGCCAAGCCCGCCACCGCCGACGAGGTTGCGCAGCTGCTCAAGGCGGCTTCCGAGCACGGGGTGCCGGTGACGGCGCGCGGTTCCGGGTCGGGCCTGTCGGGTGCGGCCCGTCCTTTGCCGGACGGGCTGCTGATCTCCTTCGAGCGGATGAACAAGGTCCTCGAGGTCGACACCACCAATCAGGTCGCCGTCGTACAGCCCGGAATCACCCTGACCGAACTCGACGCTGCCACCGACGAATACGGACTGCGCTACATGGTGTATCCGGGCGAGCTGTCCGCCAGCGTCGGCGGCAACGTCGGCACCAACGCGGGCGGGATGCGCGCGGTCAAGTACGGGGTGGCCCGCCACAACGTGCTGGGGCTGCAGGCGGTGTTGCCGACGGGCGAGATCATCCGCACCGGCGGCAAGATCGCCAAGATCTCGACGGGCTATGACCTGACCCAGCTGATCATCGGATCCGAAGGCACGCTGGCCCTGGTCACCGAGGTGATCGTCAAGCTGTATCCGCGGCTCGACCACAGCGCCACGGTGGTCGCGCCGTTCGCCGACTTCGACCAGGTGATGACGGCGGTGCCCCTCGTGCTGGCCGCCGGGCTGGCGCCCTACATCCTCGAGTACATCGACAACATGACGATGGCCGCGATCATCCACACCCAAAGCCTCGAGTTGGGCATTCCCGACCGGGTCCGCGATAGCTGTGCGGCGTATCTCGTTGTGGGACTTGAGAACCGGACGTCGGAGCGGTTGGACGAGGACATCGAACGCACCGGTGAGTTGCTGGCCGAGTTGGGTGCCGTCGACGCGTACGTGCTCGAAGGCGGGTCGGCGCGCCGGCTGATCGAGGCGCGGGAGAAGGCGTTCTGGACGGCAAAGGCCATCGGTGCCGACGACATCATCGACACCGTGGTGCCGCGTTCGGCGATGCCGAAATTCCTCAGCACGGTGCGCGGGTTGGCGGCCGCGGCGGGCGGCGGCGTCGCGGGCTGCGGGCACGCCGGCGACGGCAACGTGCACCTGGCCATCCTGTTGAAAGACCCGGTGGCCCGCAAGCAGTTGATGACCGACATCTTCGCGCTGGCAATGGAATTGGGCGGTTCGATCTCCGGGGAGCACGGGCTGGGCCGCGCCAAGACACCGTATTACCTGAAGCTCGAAGACCCTGCCAAAGTTGCTCTGCTGCGGCGCATCAAGGAGAGCTTCGACCCGGCGGGCATTCTGAATCCCGGGGTGGTGTTCGGGGACGAGTGAGCAGGCATCAGCCGGCCACCACCTCGATTTCACAGCGGATCCCGCAGGCTCGCGCCAGCCGGGTATCCGCGGTGACCAGCGTGACACCCAGCACCTCGGCCAGCGCGATGTAGGCCGCGTCGTACGGCGTCACCGCATGTCGAAGTTCCCAAATACGTTGCAGCACCGCCTGATGCGAGCATCGACGCAGCGGTAACACCGCCAGATCCTCGACCGCTGCTGCCGCTCGTCGCGCGGTCATCAGTTTGGCGGCGACATGACGGCGCCACACCGAGACCACCTCGAGGTCGACCAGTTCGGGCGCAGCCAACGAGTCGCCCACCAGACGATCCCGAAACTGTTCGCCGCCGTCCCCGTCATCGCCCAGCGCAACAGCCAGCACGCTCGCATCAACGACGATCACGCTCAGCCCGGATGAGTTCGACGGCAGCCCTGCTCGACACCCGACCACCCCGACATGCGGCCACGCGCTCGAACACTTCTTCCACGGTGGGTTGACTGGCCTCGGCGATCAGACGGCTCCGGAGGTACTCCTGCAGCGACTGATGAGCGCGTGCCGCCCGTTCTCGAAGCACTCGGTGCGTGTCGTCGGGAACGTCCTTGATTTGCACGCTGGGCATGGCGCCAGATCACAAGTCGGCCGGCGCTAACCGCCCCCGGAGTACTGCAACGCCGGTTCCGCGGAATCGACATGACTGCCGCTCAGAATGGTGAGCATCTGTGGACGTATCTGGTAGCGCACCCCGTTGGCCGGGTTGGTGACGTCGAATCCATCGGAAGCCTTGACGGCGTTGGCGAGCTCGATGTGGGCGCCGTCGCTGATCCGTTCGCCTCGGTAGTAATAGCTTTGCGGCCCGGCCTGACACACCACCACGAGAGACTTCGCGGTACGCAACACCGCCGCCGCCGGATTGCCTGGGTCGCAGCGCGCCGTATGCCCCACGAAACCCAGCCCGTCGGCACCATCCACCGGACGTGACAGCGACGGCGTCGTCGACGTGGTACCCGGCAACGCCGACGGAGACGGACCCGGCCGGCTCCCGAAGGCCAGCACCGCCGCGATCACCGCCGCGATCGCCAACAGCAACACCGCGAAAGCGCCGACCATCACCGGCAGCCGCCGGCCGCGAACCGGCGGAGCGGGCGAAACCACGGGCGGCGGATAGGGGCTGTAGCCGGTGTCCTCGGGATTGGGGTAGTTCGTCGCGAACGGCCGGGTGCCCGACGGCGGGCTGATCACCGCGGCCGCGGCGCGAGCCAGTTCGCCGGCGGAAGCAAATCGGGCCGCCGGCTGTTTGGCCATGCCCATGGCGATCACCCCGTCGAAGGCCCGGTCGATCCCGCGACGCATGATGCTGGGCCTGGGCGGCGCGGCGAAGACGTGCGCGCTCATCACCTGCTGCGGTTCGGAGAATTCGAACGGCGGACTGCCCGTCAGGCATTCGTAGAGCACGCAGGCCAGCGAGTAGACATCGGTCGCCGGGCCCACCCCGTCACCGCTGAACCGTTCCGGCGCCATGTACACATACGAGCCGATCGGTAGTCCCGCGGCGGTCAAAGTGGGATCGCCGCTGCCCCGGGCGATGCCGAAGTCGACGACATAGGCGAAGCCATCGGCGTTGAGCAGCACGTTCTCCGGTTTGACGTCGCGGTGCACCAGCCCGTCGGCGTGGGCTGCGTCCAGCGCCGCGGCCACCTGCGCGATGATCGGCACCGCCTGCCCGGGGTCCAGGGGCCCGCGCGCCGCCAACAGGTCTTTCAGGCTGCCGCCGTCGACCAGGCGCATGTCGATGAACAGCACTCCGCCGATCGCCCCGAAATCGTGGACCGGGATCACGTGCGGTTCCTGCAGCCGGGCCGCGATCTGGGACTCGCGCCGGAAGCGCTGCTGGTATTGCGGGTCCGCGGCCAGATCCGGACGCAACAGCTTCAACGCGACCATCCGGCCGCGAAGGGTGTCATAGGCCCGGTACACCTCGCCCATACCGCCCGTACCCAGCAGGGATCGCAGTTCGTACGGTCCGAACCGGGTCCCTACCCGCGACCCGCCACGCGGCGAAGTCATACGACGATCCTTGCTCCCACGTCATCATCTCCGACCACCCACCACTGAGGTCGACAGGTCTACCGACCTCACCTCGTAAGGTGACCGCATGCGGACAGTTCGAATCATCCACATTCTCCGGCAGATCGCCTCGTTGGTGGTCACCGCGGTGACCGCGGCTTCCACCCTGAACGCATACCGGCCGCTGGCGCGCAGCGGCTACCCGTCGCTGTTCTCGTGGATTTTCGGTCTGGTCGTCACCGAGTTGCCGTTGCAGACGCTGGTGAGCCAGGTCGGCGGGCTGGCGTTGGGGGCACAACGCCTGACGCGGCCGGTGCGGTCGATTGCATTCTTGGTGGCGGGTATCTCGGCGCTGGGTTTGCTGAATTTCAGTCATGCGGGCCGCCGGGCCAATGTCCCGTTGACCGCCGCGTTGAACAGCGGGCTGGGACCGGATCGCCGCACCGACTCCGTGGGTCTGTGGCGTCGCCCGGCCGGCGATGGCACCGCCAAGAACCCTGGACTGCTGCGCATGCTGCGGATCTACCGCGACTACGCCCACGACGGCAACATCAGCTACGGCGAATACGGTGGCGCGAACCAACTGGACATCTGGCGACGGCCGGATCTCGATCTGGCCGGAAAGGCGCCGGTGCTCTTCCAGATCCCCGGCGGTGCCTGGACAACGGGTAACAAGCGTGGACAGGCTCACCCGCTGATGAGCCACCTGGCGGAGCTGGGTTGGATCTGTGTGGCCATCAACTACCGGCACAGCCCGCGCAACACGTGGCCCGCCCACATCGTGGACGTCAAGCGCGCCCTCGCGTGGGTGAAGACGCACATCGCCGAATACGGCGGCGATCCCGACTTCATCGCCGTCACCGGCGGTTCGGCCGGCGGGCATCTGTCTTCGCTGGCGGCGCTGACCCCGAACGATCCGCAATTCCAGCCCGGATTCGAAGACGCCGACACCCGGGTGCAGGCGGCCGTACCGTTCTACGGCGTCTACGACTTCACCCGATTCGACGACGCGATGCATCCGATGATGCCGGCGCTGCTCGTCAAGTCCGTTGTCAAGCAACGTCCGGCGACGGACTTGCAGCCGTATATCACCGCATCACCGGTCAACCACGTCAGTGCCGACGCGCCGCCGTTCTTCGTGCTGCACGGCCGCAACGACTCACTGGTTCCCGTCGAGCAGGCGCGTGGCTTCGTCCAGCGGCTGCGGGAGTCGAGCAGCCAGCCCGTCGTCTACGCCGAACTTCCCTTTACCCAACACGCTTTCGACATCTTCGGCTCGGCCCGCGCGGCACACGCTGCCGTTGCCGTCGAGCAGTTCCTGGCCCAGGTCTACGCGACAACGATGGGGAACAAATGACCGGCGATGCTCCAACGGAAGTCCGGCACCCCAGCGGGGTGCTGGTGTCCACGCTGCCACAGGCTTTCCAGCAGACCGCAGCCATGCGGCCCGACGCGGTGGCCATCCGGACGATGGGCGACCAGGTGGTGATCACCTGGCGCCAGTACGCCGATCGGGTGCGCAACATCACCGCCGGGTTGGCGGCGCTCGGGGTCCAGCACGGCGACACGGTCGGTCTGCTGCTGCGCAACCGTCCGGAGTTCCATCTGGTCGACACCGCCGCCATGCATCTGGGCGCAACGCCGTTCTCGATCTACAACACCTCGGCGCCCGACCAGATCCGCTACTTGTTCGGCAATGCCGACAACAGGATCGTGATCACCGAGAAAGACTTCCTGCCGGCGGTTCAGGCCGCCGGGACCGAACTCAGCCACGTGATCCTGGTAGACGGGGATGTCGACGCCGATCTCGATGGCTGCCTCACCCTGCAAGGCCTGGAAAAACTGGGCGCCGAAACGGATTTCGAGTTCGAGTCGGCATGGCGGGCGGTACGGCCGGATGACGTCGCAACGCTCATCTACACCTCGGGAACCACTGGGCCGCCCAAGGGGGTCGAGCTCACCCACGCCAACGTGATGGCCGAGTTCTCGGCGATCGTCGATCTGCTCGAACTGCAGACCAGCGATCAGATCACCTCGTACCTGCCGCACGCGCACGTCGCCGACCGGGTGACCGGCCACTACGCGAATATGGTCCTCGGAGTGCAGGTGACCGATGTGTCCGACCCCAGGGCAATCGCGCAGGCGTTGCCGGACGCACGCCCCACCGTGTTTCTCGGGGTGCCGCGCGTATGGCACAAAATCAAGACCGGGATCGAAACGAAGCTGGAAACGGCGACCGGGCTCAAGAGGCGGTTGGCGCTGTGGTCCATCGACATCGGTGTACAAGCCGCCCGCCAGACGTTGGCCGGCAAGTCCCTTTCCACCTCACTTGCCCTGCGCCGCAAGGTCGCCGACCGCCTCGTGCTGGCCAAAGTACGCGACGCGCTCGGTCTGGACCAGTTACGCTGGGGAGTGACCGGAGCAGCCGCCGTACCGGTCGAGACCATCGAATTCTTCTGGGGGCTGGGCATTCCCGTCTACGAAGTGTGGGGAGAATCGGAGTGCGTGGGCGGCGCAACCTCCAATCGGCCCGGCGCCAACAAGGTCGGTTCGGTCGGAAAAGCGCTGCGCGGCGTCGAGATCGCCCTGGCCGACGACGGCGAACTGCTGATCCGCGGACCGATCGTGATGCGAGGCTACCGGCATCAGCCGGAGAAGACCGCGGAGGCGGTCGACGCCGAGGGCTGGTTGCATACCGGTGACATCGGCACCATCGACTCCGAAGGCTTCGTCACGATCGTCGACCGCAAGAAAGAGCTGATCGTCAACGAGTCCGGAAAGAACCTCTCCCCCACCAACATCGAGATGGCCATCCTGGACAACTCGCCGTTGATCGGCCAAGTGGTCGCCATCGGCGATGACAGACCCTACGTCACGGCGCTCATCGTCCTCGACAGCGATGCCGTCGCCGCACACGCCGCCACCCTCGGAATGGCCGACGCGTCGGCCGCCGCCTTCGCGCAACGTCCCGAGGTGCGGGAAGAACTCGCCGCCGCTGTCCGCGAAGGGAACTCGAAGCTGTCCCGCGTCGAGCAGATCAAGCGGTTCCGCATAGTCGGCACGTCGTGGGAACCGGGTGGAGACGAGCTCACCCCGACGATGAAACTCAAACGCAAACCGATCGCAGAGAAATACGCCGCGGAGATCGCCAGTCTCTACGCCCAGACGCCCGGGCCGGACGTCATCAACGTCAGCAGTTCTGCCTGACATTCGCCCTGGGCGCGGCTTACCCGAAGAGGATCCGTAGGCTGCGGCCTATGGCAACCGGTAGCCGTCTGACGGTGGACGATTGGCTGCAGGCCGGTTACGCGATTGTGGCCGACGAAGGCCTCCACGCGCTCAAGTTGGACCGGCTCTGCAACCGTCTCGACGTGACGAAAGGCAGCTTCTACTGGCACTTCGCCGACATGGCGGCCTACCGCCAGGCGCTGATCGAGTCCTGGGCCCGTCTGAAGGACGACGAACGCCGCGAGATCGAGCAGCTCAGCGACGCCGAACCGCGCGAACGGCTGTCCCACATGATGGCGTCGCTGACACGGCCGCGCCACTGGACCCTGGAGCGGGCGATGCGCGAATGGGCGCGCTCGGACCAGAAGGTCGCCGCAGCTGTCAAAGCGGCCGACCGCCGGCTACTCAAGCAAGTGCGACAAGCCTTCCGCGACTACGGTTTCGACGACGATGAGGCCGACCTGCGGGCCAACACCGCTTTCGCCGCCGGCATCGGACTGCTCCATCTGTCCGGCCCGACGCCGAGAAAGCAGGCCCACCAACGCGAGAAGTTCCTGGCCTTCCTGCTTCGCCGGTGACTATACCAAAAGGTATGGTGAACGCATGACGGCCATCACCGACGACTTCGTCGAACGCTTGCAGGAGCGCGCCCGGGAAGCCGAAGAACTGCGCCGGTTACCGGACGCCACCGTCAAGGAACTGTGCGAATCCGGCTTCACCGAGCTACTCAAGCCGGCGGGCTACGGTGGCCGACAAGCGCACTTCACAGCGATTCTCGATCCGGTACGCCGGATGGCACACGGCTGTGCCTCGACGGCCTGGACCGCCGCGTTCTACACCCTGCATACCTGGATGCTGTCGCTGTTCGACGAGCAGGCCCAGGCCGAAGGCTTCGCGACCCAGCCGTTTCTCGCCTCGGCCCCGTTGGCCCCGACCGGCCGCGGCACCCCGGCCGACGGCGGAGTGACCCTCAGCGGACGCTGGTCCTGGGCCACCGGCGTGATGGACGGCAACTGGGCCATCGTCGGCGCGCTCTGCGGCCCCGACGACGCGATCTACCCGGCGCTGGCCCTGCTTCCGGCCGCTGAGATCGGCATCGTCGACGTCTGGCACACCGACGGCATGTGCGCCACCGGGTCCAACGACATCGTGGCCGAGAACGTCTTCGTTCCCGAGCACCGCCTGGTCAGGATCGCCGACATCTACGCCGGCACCACACCGGGCGCCACCCTGCACGACGCCGACGTCTACCGCTGGCCCCTGGTGCCCGCACTCGCACTCACCGCCGCCATGCCCGCCCTCGGCGCCGCCGAACGCGTCACCGAGATCTACACGCAGCGCCTCAGCGAGCGCGTCATCGCCTACGAGGGCACCAGCCAGAAAGACAAACCCGCCGCCCAGGCCCGCCTCGGCCAGGCCCGCGTCCGGTTGCGCGCCCTGCACGGGCTATTGCACGACACCACCGGGCGCATCGACGACATCCTGGCCACCGGAAACAAAGTGCCCAAGGCCGTGCGCGCCGACGCTCGCCTGGCCGCCGCACACATCGTCAGGGAATCGCGCGGCGTCATCGCCGACCTGCTCGAAGCGTCCGGGGCCGGCGCGCACTTCCTCGACAACCCGTTACAGCGGGCCAAGCGGGACGTCGACGTGATCAGTGGGCATGTGATCTTCGACTACGACACCAGCCGAGAACTGGCCGGCGCCTTGGCAATCGGGCTGAGGATCTCGCCGATCGCGATGGTGTAGGTCTCAGGACCGCCCGGCCAGCCGGTCGACGTCGATGACCTCACCCCGGTTGATGCTCACCCAGTCTCGCCCGTCCAGATAGGGACGCAGGCTGCGGCCGATCAGTTCGGCGTCGGCCGCCGACTTGGGCCGCTGCAGTTCGTACACGTGCGGCAATTCGGCCATGCCGGTGACAACGTTCCAAAGCTTCAGCGCGTCGGACCCCTTCGGCGGGTCCACCAGCACCGGCCCGAACAGGCACTGCCCGTCCAGGAACAGCGTCGGCACCCCGTACCCGCCCGCGTCGACGACCCGCTGGTGTTCAGCGCGCACCTCGTCATGCGTGCTCGAATCGGTCAGCGCGGCGTCGAGAACCTCTGCGTCGGAACCGATTTCGGTGAGCAGACGCCGCGCCACCGCGGGGTCGTGCGGCTTGCCCCCCAGGTCGTGCAGTTCGTGGCCGATCGCGGCATACCAGCGGTCCAGCAACGACATGTCGGTCCGGCGCAGCAGCGCCCCGATCCGCATCAGCGACCACCCGTAGGACCAGTCCCGCTCCCACGGATGTTTCTTGCCCTCGACGCGGTTGATCTCCTCGAGGCTGAAGAACCGCCAGTCGATCGTGATGCCCAGCTGATCGCGCACGTTCCGGATCCACACCGAAGTCTGGTAGGCGAACGGACACATCGGATCGAAGTGAAAATCCACCGTGACCCCATCCGACTGCATAGCCGCACTCCTCTCTAGTGCCGGGGACGCACCCCGGCCGCGCGATACACGAACATCGGCTCCAGCCGATACTTCACCGTCGTGGCGGGCAGCGTCTGCAGCACGGCGTCGGGAACCTCATGCCGATAGACCAGTTTCATGGTTCCACTGAATACGTGGTCCACTTCGCCCAGCTCGATTTCGATGACCAGGCCGTCGCTGCTGATCGTCGCGATGGCCGGACCCGGCTCGGGGTTCCACGCGCAGTCAATGGCCCGCAGGAAGGGATCGTCGCCGGTGGGGAACGTGGCGACGATCCGGTCCTCGCTGAAAGCGAACATGCCGCGATAGCGGGCGACACCCGCCGGCGAGTACACGTCCGGCACGTGGCCGCTGAAGCTGCGGCTCACCCGCACCCGCGCAGCCATGAAGATGATGCCCTCGGCGTCGAGCTGCTCGCGCAACTGCTTTGTCACATTGGAATATCTCGGCCAGCGCCTCACTACTGCACCGTGACGTTCGCGGTGAACGTGCACGTCGGCGCGGCGTCCCCGACGACGCTGCCGTAGTTGGCGACGATCGTCGTCTTCCCGGACTTCAACGCCGTGAACGTCCACACGTCGGTGCCGGGTGCGCCCATCCGGTCGGTATTTCCGCGCACGTACTCGTGGCCGGTCTGCTTGACGACCGCGGCGTCGCCCAACTTCGGGTCCGCGGTCCACCGGTACGGCGTGCTGTGGTTGGCGCCCAACGACAATCGGAGCGTGTCGCCGACCGCGAGTGTGACGTCGCGGGTGATGGTGCTCTGATTCAGCACCTCCTCCATCGGGACGTCGATGGTTTTCGTCTCGGCCTTGGTCGGGCTCGAACAACCCACGAGCATGACCAGAGCAGCGAGGGCGGCCATTAGCTTGACCTTCATCCCTGCACCATAGCCCCCACCACGCGCATTCAGCCGCACGTCCCATATCCGCGCGCACCAGCAAACCGTCCGGTACTTTCAATGCGTGTTTGGGATCATCCGGCCCTGTCGGCATCGGCTTGGCGGCGAACTCACCGCAGCCTGGCGCGCCCAGCTCTGTGGCCTGTGTCTGGCGTTGCGCGACGACTACGGTCAGGCGGCGCGCATCGCGACCAACTACGACGGCCTGATCGTCTCGCTGTTGGTCGAAGCCCAGTCGGAGGCAAAGCCGACGCGGCGCACGGCCGGGCCGTGCCCGTTACGCGGCATGAAGCGCGCGGACGTGGCGACCGGGGAATGCGTGCGACTGGCCGCCGTGGTGTCGCTGGCGTTGGCCGCCGCCAAAGTCCGCGACCACGTCGATGACCGTGACGGCCTGGTCGGGGTGGCCGCGGTGCGTCCCACCGCGCGACGCATCGCGCAACGCTGGGTGCGCCGCGGCACCGAGACCGGGCACGAGTTGGGTTTCGACGCCGGAGTATTGGTGGCCGCGATGGACCGCCAAACCGAACTGGAAGCTTCGGCCGGTCCGGGCAGTTCGCTGCTGACGGTCACCGAACCCACCGAGACCGCCGTCGCGGCCGCCTTCGCCCACACCGCCGTGCTGGCCGGCCGCCCCGCCAACGAGGCGCCGCTGCGCGAGATCGGGCAGCTGTTCGGACGGGTGGCGCATCTGCTCGACGCCGTCGAGGACTACCGCGAGGACGTGGCACGCGGCAAGTGGAATCCGTTGGCCGCCACCGGAACAACGCTTGAAGAGGCGCGCACCCGGTGCGACGACGCGGTACTGGGCATCCAACTGGCGCTGGCGGACGTCGAGTTCACCGACGGGCGGCTGCCCAGGAGGCTGCTGACCAAAGAGCTCAGACGCTCCGTCTCCCGCACTTTCAACAACTACCCCAACGGGCCCTCGGGAACCCCGCACGGCCAGCAGGACGGCATCAATTTCGGCAATCAGCCGTTCACCAACTACCCCGGCGAGATTCCGCCCGGTCAGGTTCCACCCGATCCGCAGCGCAAACAGAGCTGCTGGGACAGCTGCACCGACGCCTGCTGCTGTGAGTGTGAATGCGACTGCTGCTGCGACACCTGCTGCGAGGGCGATGGCTGCTGCTGCGATTGCGGGGACTGCTGCGACTGCAGCTGAACAGCGGCCTCGGTCGCCGCGCCGACTCTTCAGCCATGCGCAAGGATGGGACGGGTGTTTGCGCTTGTCCTCATCGTTGCGCTGGTTACCACCGTGGTCCTGGGCACCCTCCTGGGCCGGCGTTTTCGCGTCGGTCCCCCGGTGCTGCTCATCTTCCTCGGCGCCCTGCTCGGGCTCATCCCCCGCTTCGCCCATGTCCACATCGAAGGCGAGCTGGTGCTGCTGCTGTTCCTGCCGGCCATCCTGTACTGGGAGAGCCTGAACACCAGCTTCCGCGAGATCAAAGCCAACATGCGGGTCATCGTGATGACCAGCATCGGCCTGGTCATCGCCACGGCTTTCGCGGTGTCCTGGACGGCCCGTGCGATGGGCATGGAATCGCATGCGGCCTCGGTGCTGGGCGCCGTACTGTCCCCCACCGACGCCGCCGCCGTCGCCGGCCTGGCGAAGAAGTTGCCGCGCCGGACGCTGACCGTGCTGCGCGGTGAAAGCCTCATCAACGACGGCACGGCGCTGGTGCTGTTCGGCGTCACCGTATCGGTCGCGGTCGGCGGCAGCGAGGTCGGCCCGCTGGCCCTCACGCTCCGATTCGTCTACTCCTACCTGGGTGGCATCGTCGCCGGGCTGGTCGTCGGCGGCCTGGTGACGTTGTTGCGCCGGCGTATCGACGCGCCGCTCGAGGAGGGCGCGCTGAGCCTGCTGACGCCGTTTGCGGCGTTTCTGCTTGCCGAGACGACCGGATGCAGCGGCGTGGTCGCGGTGCTGGTGTCCGCGCTGATGCTCACCTATGTCAGCCCGCGGGTCATTCGGGCCCGCTCCCGGCTGCAGGCATTCGCATTCTGGGACATCACGACGTTCCTGCTCAACGGCTCGCTGTGGGTGTTCGTCGGCGTCCAGATCCCCAACGCCATGCACGGAATCGCCAACGTGGAAGGCGGGATTCGCCACGCGACCTACCTGGCCCTGGCCGTGACGGGCGTGGTCATCGCGACCCGGTTCGCCTGGGTGGAACTCACCACCATCCTGGGGCTGGCCATCGACCGCACCACCAACCGGCCGACCCGTCACGTCCCGTTCCGGCAACGCAGCGTGACCAGCTGGGCCGGCTTCCGCGGAGCGGTCTCGCTGGCCGCGGCGCTGGCGGTCCCGCTGGAGATGCGCAATGGCGCGCCCTTCCCCGACCGCAGCATGATCATCTTCGTCGTCTCCGTCGTCATCCTGGTGACCGTCCTGGTCCAGGGCAGCACGCTGCCCATGGTGGTCAGGTGGGCGCGGCTGCCCGAAGACGTCGCCCGCGCCGAGGAGGTGCAGCTGGCCCGCACCCGCGCCGCCGAAGTCGCGCTGGAGGCGTTGCCGCAGGTCGCCGCCGAAGTGGGGGTCGGCCCGAAGCTATCGGCGCGGCTGCAGAAGGAATACGAGGAAAAGGCCCTACTGGCCGAAGCCGACGGTGACAGCTCCGACGACAGCAACCACCTCACCGAGGCCCGGGACAAGATCCGGGAGGTGCACCTTCGCGTCCTCGAGCGCAAACGCCAGGCCATCACCGAACTTCGCGACCAGCGGCGCATCGACGACATCGTGCTGCGGGAGATCCAGCAGACCATGGACCTCGAAGAGGTGCGGTTGCTCGGTCCCGCCGACGTGGATTAGGGGCGCGGCATGGTTGACGAACACACCCGAGTCGTCATCTCCGGCGCGGGACCCAATGGGCTGATGCTGGCCTGCGAGCTGGCGCTGACCGGAATCCGGCCCGTCGTGCTCGATCTGCAGCCCGGGCCCAGCCTCGAACCCAAAGCCAATGGCCTTGTCGGACAGGTCGTTCGAATGCTCGACCAGCGTGGCCTGTACCGGGTGTTCACCGGCGACGACGAACCGCCGCGGCCTGCTCCGGGCTGGATGTTCGCCGCGATGCCGCTGGATTTCCTGCACGTGAGCGACAACCCGATGTACGCAATGCTGATGCCGCAACCGCGGCTGGTGCGCCTGCTGGAGAAACGGGCGCGCGACCTCGGCGTCGATCTGCGCTGGGGACACGAACTCGTCGGACTGAGAGCCGATCCGGTGACCGTGACGGTCTCCTCAGCCGAGCGGGACTATGTCATCGCCGCCGACCATCTGGTGGGCGCCGACGGCGGGCGGAGCCTGGTGCGCAAGATGCTGGGCATCGGATTTCCGGGCAGCACCTCGGATACCATCGGCCGGCTCGCGCACGTGGGTATTCCTGAAGAGCTCCGCGACGGCGAAGGGGCACTGGTGATTCCGGGGTACGGTCGGCTGCCCTTCGGCCACACCCGGGTGGACCGGGGTGGGCTGATCTACGCCGAGTTCGAGCCGGGCCGGTCGATGTTCGGCACCTTCGAATTCGGCCCGCCCGTCGAAGACCCGCCGATGAGCATCGCCGAACTGCGCGACAGTGCCCGCCGGCTGCTCGGTGTCGACCTGCCGTTGGAAGAACCGAAAGGGCCCGGCCCGCATGCGCTTCGGCGTATCAACGGGTGGAACACCCGGCACGCCGAACGTTACCGCGACGGCCGGGTGTTCCTGCTCGGCGACGCCGCCCACGTGCACAGCGCCATGGGCGGCCCGGGTCTGAACCTCGGCCTGCAGGACTCCGTGAATCTCGGCTGGAAGCTGGCGGCGCAGATCAACGGCTGGGCACCGCCCGACCTGCTTGACACCTACCAGTCCGAGCGCTATCCCGTGGGCCAGCGCGTCATGATGCACTCACTGGCGCAGACCGCGCTGATGAGCCCCGGTCCGGAAGTCGGTGCGCTGCGCGAGCTGATGGGTGAGCTGTTCGCCATGCCGGACGTGACGCGACACATGGCCGCCCTGTTGGCCGGATCCGATGTGCGCTACGACATCGGCGACGATCATCCGCTGTCGGGCCGGCTGGTGCCCGATCTGACGCTCGACGACGGGCGGCGCGTCGCCGAGCTGCTGCACGAGGCCCGCCCCGTGTTGCTCGACATGGGGGGCGGCGAGGCGGTGCGGGCGGCCCGTGGGTGGGCTCACCGGGTCGACACCGTCGAACTGACCGAAGGGCCCGCTGCAGCGATGCTGATTCGCCCCGACGGTTATATCGCCTGGGCAACAGACGAATTCGGGTCCGCCGATCCGCTGCGCGCCGCGTTGGAACGGTGGTTCGGCCCGGAACACGGGTAGCGTCACCCAGGTGACTCCCGTGCGCAGCGCCCAGAAGATCGTCGACGTGCTGTCCGCCCAAGGTGTGCGGTACGTCTTCGGGGTACCGGGCGCCAAGATCGACGCCGTGTACGACGCGCTGCTCGACGGCGGACCCGGGCTGGTGGTCTGCCGGCACGAGCAGAACGCCGCCTTCATGGCCGCTGCGGTCGGCCGTCTCACCGGCATTCCCGGCGTCGTGCTGGTGACCTCCGGGCCGGGCACCGCCAACCTGGCCACCGGCCTGCTCACCGCCAACACCGAACAGGATCCGGTGGTGGCACTGTGCGGCGCGGTGCAACGTGAGGACCGGCTCAAGCGCACCCACCAGTCGATGGACGCCGCAGCGCTGTTGCGGACGGTCACCAAGTTCACCGGCGAGATCGACCATCCCGACAACGCCGCCGAGGCCACCGTGACGGCATTCCGCGCGGCGCTGACCGAACCGTGCGGCGCCGCAGCGGTGGTGCTGCCCTCTGACGTCCTGGCCGCCCCGACCACCGCGGGCATCACCGCGACGTTGCCGATCCCCCGATTGGCGGCGGCACCCGCTGCCGGTGTGACGCGCGCGGCCGAACTGATCCGCACCGCACGAAGACCGGCGCTGTTGGTGGGCATCCGGGGCGCCGATCCCGAAACCTGCACGGCATTGCGGACTTTGGTGGCCGCAACGGGACTTCCTGTGGTGGAGACCTTCCAGGCCGCCGGCGTCATCTCCCGCGATCTCGAAGACTGTTTCCTGGGCAGGGTGGGACTGTTCCGCAACCAGCCCGGAGATGTCATCGTGGCCCACGCCGACGTCATCGTCACCATCGGTTATGACGCCGTGGAATACGACCCCGTGCTGTGGAACGTCAACAACGGGCGCCCGATCGTCCACATCGACTCCGTCCCCGCCGACGTCGACAACCATTACCTGCCGACGGTGGAACTGCGCGGCGACATCGCGGCGACACTGACCGAACTGACGGACTCGCTGGCCGGCCTCGTTCTAACCCCCGACTACCAGAACGAGATCGATGTTCAGCGAAAAGCATTGACCGACATCGACAATGCCGCGCGCGACCATTCTCCCGACGGTGCGGGGCTGAACCCGGTCGCTGTCGTGTTACGGCTGCGCGAAGAACTCGACGACACCGCGACCATCGCCTGCGACATCGGCTCGGTCTACATCTACCTGGCGCGCCATTTCCGGGTCTACGAGCCGCGCCGGTTGCTGTTCTCCAATGGTCAACAGACTCTCGGGGTAGCCCTGCCCTGGGCCATGGCCGCCTGCCTGGTCCGGCCCGGCACCCCCGTGGTGTCGGTGTCCGGCGACGGCGGCTTCCTGTTCTCCGCCCAAGAACTCGAGACCGCCACCCGGCTCGGATTGACGTTCACCCACATCATCTTTCGCGACAACTCCTACGACATGGTGGGCTTCCAGGAAGAACTCAAATACGGCCGCAGATCCGGTGTGCACCTCGGCGATTACGACGTCGTCTCCTACGCCAAGGCGTTCGGCGCACACGGCTACCGGGTGGGCAGTCTCGAGGAATTCGGCTCGGTGCTGCGACAGGCGTTGGCCGAACCCGGACCCTCCTTGATCGATGTCCCGGTCGACTACAGTCACAACATCGAACTGGCCGCCCATTTGCACGACGACACGTTCGAATGAGCATCGCACACGAACACTTCCGCCGTTGGGCGGCCAGGCTCATCGGCCACCAGTCCGAGGTCTACCAGTACTCCACCATCAGCGCCCTGCTCGACGGCGTGTACGACGGCGACGCTACCGTGGCCGAGATCTTGCAGCACGGCGATTTCGGGCTCGGCACGTTCAATCACCTCGACGGCGAGATGGTGATCCTCGACGGTGTCTGCTACCGGCTACGTGCGGACGGAACCGCCACGCGCGCAGCACAAACCGCCCGCACCCCGTTCGCGGCGATCACCCGGTTCCACCGCGACTTCGACATCTCGATAACCGCCCGCACCGACCGCGCCACGTTGATCGCCGCCATCGACCAGCGGATCACCAGCACCAACCTGATCTACGCCGTCAAAGTCACCGGCCATTTCGCCGACCTGCACACCCGCACCGTCATGGAGCAGCAGCAGCCGTATCCCCCGTTGACGCAGGCGACCGAAGGACAGGCCGAGACCCGGTTCACCGATGTCTCGGGCACCCTGGTCGGCTTTCGCACGCCCGACTTCGAACAAGGCATTTCCGTCGCGGGTTATCACCTGCATTTCCTCAACGACGACCGCACCGCCGGCGGCCACGTACTGGACTTCACGTGCGAGCGCGGCGACGTCGCCGTCAGCGGGGCATCACAATTGCACCTCAGCCTGCCGACCTCCGGCGCGTTCCTGCAAGCGCGGTTATCCGCGGACGACATGGGCGAGCAGATCACGAAATCCGAAGGCGGCTAACCCGTACAGCACGGAAGTCGTTTGATGCCATGGAAAAACGACGACCGCAATCGGTCGGGCTCGCCGGTCACCGTCAGCGCGGGCACCTTGGGGTACAGCTCTTCGAGCATCACCCGCAGCTCGAGGCGGGCCAGCTGCGCGCCGAGGCAGAAGTGCACTCCCCCACCCCCGAACGCCGCGTGCCCCGTATCCGTTCGGGTCGCGTCGAACTCGTCGGCGTGCTCGAACACCTCCTCGTCGCGGTTGGCGGACAGGTAGTGCATCAGCACCCAGTCCCCGGCGGGAATGTGCTGCCCCCGGATCTCGACATCACGGGTGACTGTGCGGCGGAAATGCATGACCGGAGTAGCCCAGCGCAGCAGTTCCTCGACCGCCGGTTTGACGGCCCCCGGGTCGCGGGCCAGCAACGCCTGCTGCCCGGGGTGCTGCGACAGCGCAAGTATGCCGTGGCTCAACGTGTTTCGAGTGGTCTCGTTACCGGCGATCGCCAGCAGCAGAAAGAACTCGTTGAGTTGGTCGCGGTCGAGCTTTGCACCGTCCACCTCGGCGGCCAGCAACGCCGACAGGATGTCGTCGGTGAGGCCGTGCCGGCGCCGATACTTGACCAGTTCTCCGCAGTACCGGAACATTTCGGCGGCCGCCTGGCCGAGTGCCTCGGGCGTGGGGGCGTAGTCGGGGTCTTCGATGCCCAGGGTGCCGATCGCGTTGCTCCAGCGGAACACCTCCATGCGGTCTTCGGCCGGCACCCCGAGCACGTCGGCGATCACCTGCAGCGACATCTCCGCGGAAATGTCTGGCACCGCATCGAAATCGCCCTTCTCGAGGATGTCTGCGACGATGCTGCGGGCAACCTGGCGCATGTGTTGTTCCAGGCGCAACACGTTGCGCGCGGTGAAGCCCTGGTTGATCAGCTTGCGGAAGTGCACATGTCGCGGCGGGTCGATGCCGGGGAGCATCGCCGAGGTGGGTCCGGCCTCCACTTCGACCAGAGTGTTGCCCCTGCTGCTGGTGAAGGTCTCGGTGTCACGGCTGACCAGACGGACGTCGGCGTGCCTGGTCAGCAGCCACGCCCGGGGCAATCCGGACAGCTGCACCGGATGCACCGGCGCGTCCGCGCGCAACCGGCTCAATGCGTCGAACGGGGCGCCGGTGACGTAGGTATCGGGGTTCAGCACCGTCGACGCGTCGCGGTCGGCTTGCGTCTGCTGGTTCTCCACCACCAGCGACCCCAGCTTCGGAATGGTCATGTCTCCCCCTCAGATGCCTTGATACCGGCGATGATCACGCCCAGGCCGGCGCGGAACCGCTTGGTGGACTTGGAAACCGGCGCTGCATTGCCGCGTGCTTCGTCCAGGCTGACCGACCCCAGCAGGTAGGTGTAGAGCACCGTATGTGCGGCCGCGGCAACGGCTTTGGTCAAGCCGGCGTCGGCCAGCAGCGAGCGGCTGAGCCGGTCCAGCCGGCGGGCGCGCTCCCCGCCACCGCGGGTCTGCAGAATCCCCGCGATCCCGGGAACACCGAGCATCACATCTCGCGCCGCGCAGTACAGTTCGGCCAGCCGTGAGTCCCACGGGCCGTTCTCGGGAACCGGGATGTCCGCCAGCACCGACTCGGCGAGCAGGTCCAGCGCAGCCTGCTTACCCGGCACGTGGTAGTAGACCGACGGCACCGCGGCGCCGAGTTCGGCGGCCAGCTCGCGCATCGTCACCTGCTGCACCCCGACGCGTCGCGCCAGCGTGTGCAATGAGGACACCACCTGGCTGCGGTCGAGTTCGCCGTACGCGCGCCGCGCCGTCATTCGAGCCAGGTTCGAATCAATTCGAGCACTGTTAGAATTTAGCCCGATGAGCACGGTGACCGCAAAGTTGTCCGCGAGACTATCGATCGCCACGCCGGTGGTGACCCTGTTCCCCGGGGCGAGCGCCGACTGGGAGATCGATGCGACGATCGAGGACCTCGCGCAAGTCGCCGAGGCCGCCGACCGACTCGGCTATCACCATCTCACCTGCAGTGAGCACATCGCCCTGCCCGCCGGCGAGCAAGCCCGCCGCGGCGCGCGCTACTGGGACCCGCTTTCCACCTTCGGCTATCTGGCCGCCCGCACGCAGCGAATCCGGTTGGCCACCAACGTCTTGGTGCTCGGTTATCACCATCCGCTGGAGATCGCCAAGCGTTACGGCACCCTGGACAAGATCAGCAACGGCAGGCTGATCCTCGGTGTGGGTGTCGGCTCACTCAAGGAGGAGTTCGACCTGATCGGCGCCCCGTTCCAGGATCGTGGGCCGCGCGCCGACGATGCTCTGCGGGCGCTTCGCGCCGCCTTGTCGGTGCCAGAGCCGGCCTATCACGGCGAGTTCTACTCGTTCGACGGCATGGTCGTCGACCCCTGCGCGGTGCAGCCGCGCGTGCCGCTCTGGATCGGCGGACGCACGTTGCGGTCGCTACGCCGGGCCGTCACCCTGGCCGACGGCTGGGCGCCGTTCCATGTGAGCCTGCAGCAGGCGCGAGAATGGTTGGGGCGCTTCGCGCTTCCGCCCGGGTTCGACGTGGTGTTGGGGCCCGCACACCGGTTGGATCCGCTCAGTCACCCCGAGCGGACCCGGGACCTGATCGCCGAAACCGTCACCCATGGCGCCACCGTTGTCAGCGTCACGCTCACGCACACCTCGTTGCAGCACTACCTGGAGGGCCTGCAGGCGCTGGCGGAGTTGACCGCCGGATGAACCGGGTCAGGGCCGGGATTTTCAGTCTCACCGCCGCCGCGCCAACCGACGACGGTTACCTGCGCTGGCATCTGCTCGATCACCAGCCCGAGCAATACCAACTGCCGGGCATCGTGCACGGGCTGCGCTGGATCGCCGACGGCGACTACCCGTCACATCGCATCGCCGGGCACGGACCGCTGGCAGAGATCGCCAACGTCGTCCACTACCTGGTCGGCGAACCTGTCTCCGAGACCTTGCGCGACTTCGTCGGACTCGGCCGCGTGCTGCGGGAGAACGGTCGCATGCCGGCCATGCGGCCGTTGCTGCAGATCTCGGGTCTTGCCTTGTTGCAATGGGATTCGGCGCCCCGGGCGCTGGTTTCGGCGCAGGTGGTGCCGTTTCGTCCGCACCGCGGCGTGCTGCTGATCCTGGAAGAACCGGCGGAGCCCACCGGCGAGCGGCCGGAGCGCTGGCTGCGGTGGTTGCACGCCGAACACTGCCCCGAGCTGCTTGCGACGCCCGGCGCTGCCGGGGTGTGGACGTTCGGCTCGATCTGCACGCCGAGCCCGCGTGGCTGGCGGACCGACCCGCACTACGTCACCGTCGTCTACCTCGACGACGACCCGCTGGCCGTGACCGCTGCGCTGGCGCCCCTGGTGGAGAAGCGGTGGCGATCGGGCGAAGTGCGCCCGGTGTTCGCCGGACCGCTGCGCAGCATGATCCGCTGGGAGGCGTGGCCTCCCGGAGCGTGAACTCCGCTGTGCGACGCGGAGTTTGTGCTCCGAGAATTCAAGAACCCGAGATTTCCCAATTTCACGCGCTCGAATTCCACCGCGCGTACCGTTCGCTGCGCTGGCACTCCAATGAATCGGGCCTGGAGATGGGAGCCGAGAATTGTCTTCGTTCGTGCGTGCAGTACCTGACGCGGTGGCCGCCATATCGGCGGACGTGTCGGGAATCGGAGAGGCGCTCAGGTCGGCCAATGCGCTCGCGGGGCCTTCGACGACGACAGTTGCGACGGCGGCCTCCGATGAGGTATCCGAGGCGATCGCACGGCTGTTTGGCAGGTACGCCCAGGATTATCAGGCTCTCGGCGGGCGCATGGCCGTCTTCCATGACCAGTTTGTTCAGACGTTGCGCGCGGGCAACAACGCGTATGCCGTGGCCGAGGCGTCCAACGCTTCGCTGCAGAGCCTGGAACGCAACCTGTTGGGTGCGATCAATGCCCCTGCTCAGACATTGCTGGGGCGCCCACTGATCGGTAACGGCGCCAATGGCGCGGCGGGCAGCGGCGCCGCCGGCGGCGACGGCGGGATCTTGTTCGGCAACGGCGGCAACGGCGGGTCCGGTGCACCCGGTGGCAGCGGCGGCGCCGGTGGCTCGGCCGGGTTGATCGGTCGCGGCGGGATCGGAGGCGCGGGCGGCGCGGCCACGGCCGCCGGCGCAACCGGTGGAAGCGGCGGCGCCGGCGGCAGCGGCGGGCTGTTGTGGGGACACAGCGGAGCCGGCGGTAACGGTGGCGCCGGCGGTGCCGCCACGACCCCCGGCGGGCTCGGTGGTGCCGGCGGGGGCGGTGGGGCCGGCGGGGCCAACCGGGCGTTGTTCGGCGGAACCGGCGGGGCCGGGGGCGCGGGCGGGTTCGGCGGAGCCGGCGGCGTCGGCGGTGACGGTGGAGCGGGTGGTGCCGGCGGGGCCGGCGGCGCCGATCGTGGGCTGATGCTCGGCACCGGCGGCCGGGGCGGGCATGGCGGCGGCGGCGGCATCGGCGGCCCGGGCATCGCGGATGTGGGCAGCGACGGCGGGGCCGGCGGCCATGGTGGGGCGGGCGGTGCCGGTGGCGCCGGTGGCACCGACAGTGGGCTGCTGTTCGGCACCGGCGGCAAGGGCGGCATCGGCGGCAACGGCGGTGCTGGCGGCATTGGCGCCGACGGCGCTGCGGGTGTCGGCCACGATGGCTATGCAGGCGGTGCAGGCGGGAACGGTGGCGACGCCGGCGCCGGGGGCGCGGGCGGGTCTACGCGGCACTTCGGGCGGCCCGGTGCCGCGGGCGCGTCCGGGCACGGCGGAGCGGGCGGTGCCGGCGGAGACGGTGGCGCCGGCGATGCCGGCAGTGCCGTGGGCAGCACGGGATACAACGGCGGCACGGGCGGAGCCGGCGGACAGGGCGGTTCAGCCGGCCTCCGCGGCACCAACGGCAGCGGCGGTCTCGGTGGTAACGGCGGGGTTGGCGGGCAGGGCGGCATCGGAGCCGACGACACCGGCAGCGGCGCGGGCACCGGCGGCACCGGCGGAGCCGGCGGCGACGCGGGTGACGGCGGCTTGGCCGGCACTGGCGCCGGGCGCAGCGGCCGCCTGGGTGAGGCGGGTAACGGCGGGGTTGGCGGGGCCGGCGGCCGAGGCGGCGCCGGGCTCGCGGGCACCGACGCCACCGGCGTCACCGGCGCGACGGGTGGCTCCGGAACCGCGGGCGGGCAAGGTGGCCAGGGCGGCAACGGCGGCAGCGCAGGTGCCGGCGGCACCAATGGCGACGGCGGGGTTGGCGGGGTCGGCGGCACCGGCGGAACCGGTGGTCGCGGGGGCACCGGGACTGCCGACACCGGCAGCGGCGCCGGCATTGGCGGAACCGGCGGCTTCGGCGGCGACGCCGGCGCCGGAGGCAGCGGCGGCCAAGCCGGCACCGGCACCGGCACAGCCGGGCTGGTGGGCGCCACCGGAAATGCGGGCAACGGCGGAACCGGCGGCACCGGTGGACGAGGCGGGACCGGGATTGCCGGCATTGACGCGTCTGGCGCGACCGGCGCCACCGGTGGCGCCGGCAACGCGGGCGGCCAGGGCGGCGCGGGCGGCGCCGGCGGCAGTGCCGGCGCCGGCGGCATCAACGGTGACGGCGGCGCCGGCGGCACCGGCGGACGCGGCGGCCGCGGCGGTCACGGCGGCACCGGGACAACCGACACCGGTAGTGGCGCCGGTATCGGCGGAACCGGCGGCAACGGCGGCAACGCCGGGACGGGCGGCGCCGGCGGACAGGCAGGCAGCGGCAGCGGCGCCGCGGGCAACGTGGGCGCGACTGGCGACGACGGTATCGGCGGCGACGGCGGGACCGGCGGTCAGGGCGGGGCCGGCAGAGCGGGCGCTGATGCCACCGGCACCAGCGGCGCCACCGGCGGCGCCGGCACGGCCGGCGGGCAAGGCGGCGCGGGCGGTACCGGCGGCAGCGCCGGCGCCGGCGGCAGCAACGGTTTTGGCGGTACCGGCGGGGTCGGCGGCACCGGCGGTCACGGTGGCCAGGGCGGCACCGGGACCACCGACAGCGGTAGCGGCGCCGGCAACGGCGGAACCGGCGGCACCGGCGGCGATGCCGGAGCGGGCGGCGTCGGAGGACAGGCAGGAAGCGGCATCGGCACCGCGGGCGACGCGGGCGCCAACGGCAAAGCGGGCACGGGCGGCACCGGCGGCACCGGCGGCCAAGGCGGCACGGGCCAGGCCGGAGTCAACGCCGCCGGCGCTACGGGTGCCACCGGTGGCGCGGGCACGGCTGGCGGTCAAGGCGGCACGGGCGGTACCGGCGGCAATGCCGGCGCCGGTGGATTCAACGGCGCCGGCGGAACCGGGGGTCGAGGGGGGACGGGCGGTGAAGGCGGTGCCGGCGCAACCGGTACCACCGACACCGGCAGCGGCGCCGGTACCGGCGGAACCGGCGGCAACGGCGGCGACGCCGGCGCTGGCGGAGCTGGCGGAGCTGGCGGCTCCGGCAGCGGCGCCGCGGGCAAAACGGGCGATAACGGCACTGCCGGCACCGGCGGCACCGGCGGCACAGGCGGTCAGGGCGGCGCAGGCATGGTGGGTTCCAATGGCACCACTGGCGCTATAGGTGGCGCGGGCACGGCGGGCGGCCAGGGCGGCACCGGCGGCAACGGCGGCAACGCCGGCGCCGGCGGCACCAACGGCGACGGCGGCGACGGCGGCACGGGCGGCACCGGTGCCAACGGCGGCAACGGCGGCGCGGGCACCATCAGCGGGGCGGGTATCAACGGCGGCAACGGCGGCAACGGCGGCAACGGCGGCGACGGCGGGAACGCGGGCTTCGGCGGTGCCGGCGGACAAGCCGGCACCGGCAGCGGCAACGCCGGCAACGCGGGCGCTACCGGCAAAGCGGGCACCGGCGGCAACGGTGGCGTCGGCGGTGCCGGGGGTTCCGGCGGCCCCGGCAAAAGCGCCGTCGGCATCGGCGGTGACGGGGGCGATGGTGCCACGGGTGGCAGCGGCGGTTCCGGCGGTGCCGGCGGCAACGCACCTGCGGGCGGCATCAACGGCAACGGGGGTGCCGGCGGCAGAGGCGGTGACGGCGGCAACGGAGCCACCGGCAACAGCGGTGGCACCATTGCCGCCGGCGGCGATGGAGGCGCCGGCGGCAATGCCGGAAAGGGCGGCGCTGGCGGCGCCTCAGGTACTGGCGGGATAGGCGGCAACGGTGGCACCGGTGGAAACGGCGGCAAAGGCGGCGCAGGCGCATTCGGCGGTCCTGGCGGGACTGGAACCGGCACCGGCGACGGCTTCAGCGGCGGGAACGGCGGGCTAGGCGGCAAAGGCGGTGACGGCGGCGACGGCGGCGCGGCACTGGGCTCCGGCAACGGCGGTACCGGCGGATTCGGTGGCGCCGGCGGCAACGGGGGCAATGGCAACACCGGCGGCACAGGTGGCGTCAGCACCACAGCAGGCGTAGCCAGCGGTGACGGCGGCAAGGGCGGGTCAGGTGCTGACTCTGGGGCAGGTGGCGGCGGCGGGCGCGGCGGCGACTCGATCTTCGGCAAGGGCGGCAACGGTGGCGACGGCGGCGCAGGGGGCAACAACCTCGGTGGCGCCAACGGCGGCAACGGCGGCGCCGGTGGGGCCAATGCCCTCACGAACGGTGTTGCCGGCGACGGCGGCGACGGCGGCACAAACGCCAACGGCGCCGCCGGCGGCAAGGGTGGCGATGGCGGCAACGGAACGGCCGGGGCCGGCAACGGCGGCAAAGGCGGTGCCGGCGGGCAGACCGGTGGCGGCAGCAGTTCGGCCAGCTCAACCATCGCCAATGGCGGTAAGGGCGGCACCGCAACCGGCACCGGCGGCATCGGCGGCACCGGGGGCGACGGCAGTGACGGCGGGAAGAGCGGCAGTGGTGGCGACGGCGGCACGAGTGGAAACGGCAATGGCGGTCAGCCAGGCGGTCCCGGCAAGGATGGCACGGCCGGTGGCGCCGGGGTTGGACCTACTGGCCCTAACGGTGGTGCCGGCGGCATAGGCGGCATTGCGGGAGGCATCGTCGGCGGCGGTGGCGTCGGCGGTGCGGGTGGCATCGCCTAGGTGTACCTGGCGGCGACGCCACACCTGATCTAGAAGCCGGTGACCGCCCACGCGCCTTGCGGATAAGGCGGGACTTGGCCGGCGTAGACGCCGTCCGTGACCGTGCACAGGGTGTCGGAAATGGTGCCGGCATTGGCCAATACGGTGGGCGGACTACCGGACGTGACGCGCGCGACGACGGCCTGCCAGAAGTAGCCGATCCCGCCGCGCTCGTACCAGACGAACCAGTCGTTGCCCCGGTTTCCCGCACGAATCAGGCGACGGAATGGCAGGGTCGGGTCGTCAACCGAGTCGGTCTTGTTGAAAGGTGCATCGATGTCGGCGATCGGCGGCAGCAGTGCGCGCAGCTCGCTCGGCAGTTGCGACACGTGCTGCACTTCCTGCACGGGCGTCGTGAGCGCGCACCTGGTATTCGGTATCGCCGCAGCCGGGACGGCGGTGGCACAGCCGAGGACCACCGCCCCCGCCGCCCAGTACCGGAAATACCGTCGCGCCGCCATGTGGTTCACCTTCCCGGGATTCAGCAGGCGTGCCAACAGCACCGTTCTCTCCGGAAGATACGGTCGTTGATGCGGAACCACCAGAGGAGGTGACCCGATGAATGCCCGAAGCCAAGTATTGATCACCGCCGCCGAGCTGGCCAACCTCATCCAGGCTGGCGAACCGCTGACAATCCTCGATGTGCGATGGCAACTCGACGCGCCCGACGGGCGTGCGGCTTACCTCGAGGGACACGTCCCCGGCGCGGTCTATGTGTCGCTGGAGGACGAGCTCAGCGACCACACGCTCGCCGGGCGGGGCCGGCACCCGCTACCGTCCGGCGGCGACTTGCAGAACGCGTTGCGGCGGTGGGGAGTTCGCCAGGAAGACCTGATCGTGGCATACGACGACTGGAATCGGATGGCATCCAGTAGGGCGTGGTGGGTGTTGACGGCCGCGGGACTGACGAACGTGCGCATTCTGGACGGCGGCCTGGCCGCCTGGCGCTCCTGGGCGGGCAGCATCGAATCTGGGGCTGCCGAGGTGACGGCTGGGAATGTGACTGTGCCGCACGAGAATTTGTACGACGGCAGTCAGCCGACGTTGACCGCGGAGCGAACGCTGAGCGTGCCGCTGTTCGATGCGCGCGCGCCCGAGCGCTATCGCGGCGACAGCGAACCCGTTGACGCCGCGGCCGGCCATATCCCCGGGGCGAAGAACTTTCCATTCGTGGAACTGTTGCAGGCTGACGGCACGTTTCTCGACGATGACGCGCTGATTCGGTTACTTGCTGATCGTGGCATCGATTCTTCGCTACCCGTGGGAGCGTACTGCGGCTCAGGCGTCAGTGCCACGGTCATCATCGCCGCGCTCGCAGCCACGGGTCAGCGGGCGGCGCTGTATCCAGGCTCATGGTCGGAATGGAGTTCGGATCCGTCGCGGTCTGTTGCCCGCGGGGTCGAATAGCGCTGCGGCGCAGAGCAATTTTCTGCGCGTCCGACTCGCAGCGACAACTCTTGTCGAGGCGGCTTCACGGACCCACCCAGGCGGCCATGAACGCCTCCACCACCCGCGCGGCGTTGTCCGCGGCGAGTTGCTTGTAGAAGAAGAACTGAAACGGAAAGCCCGGCAGTCCCAAAGGGTCACCCGGGCCGTCCGACATTCCGCGGATACCCAGGAACGGCACCCCGTGCGCGGTGGCGACGGCCAATGATGCGGCGGTCTCCTGGTCCACCGCGTCGTACGCAGGGTTCTCGGCGGTCTGGATATTCAGATTGCTCAGCAGCCCTTTGGCAATCCACGGCCCGATCGCCTGAAAGAAGTTGCCGGTGTAGAACAACGACCGGCCCGGCGGACTGCACGGCTGGCAGCCGAAGACGTCACCGGCATTGGGCACACAAGGAAAGGCCTGGCCGTTGTTGGAGTCGCTGCTGTAACCGTTGCCTCCGACGAAGAGCTGCGGCTGGCGATGCAGGTCGTTCAGCTTGACGGTGGGGACGTGACGGCACAGGCAGATCGGGTTGCCCAGTGTGTTGACGCTACTGAGGTGCACGCTCAACGTCTGTGCCACAGCGAGCATCCCGGGGTCGACGGGCGTGTACGTTGCCCCGTTGTCGAGGGTCCACTGTGCCGGTACCGCCACATCGCCGACGCTGGTCCGGCCGGCTCCGCCGGCCACACCCGAAAAGATCACCGCACCAATGGAAGTGCCCGACGCGCAAGTGAAGCGGTTCAACGCGGCCTCGGTGACGTCGGTGGCGTTCACCAGGCCGATACGAGTCATTGCGACCAGCACCTTCTTGCCGGCGATCGAACCGCGGTAGTAGTACTGTCTGTCGTAGACGCCAACGGGATTCGGTTCCAGCATGGTGTGGGCGAGCACCGCGTCGGCTTCGGCCGGAAAAGCCGTCAACACCAGTGTGCGCTGCTCGCAGGCCGACGTCACCACGCTCGGCATACCTCCGGGGTCGGCGGCGGCGAGGCCGCCACCGACACACAGCGCGACGGCCACGACCAGAGCAACGCGGAACCGATTGAGCACGATCCCCCTGTCTCCCAGGCGTGGCTGAAGCGATCGACGACTGATTTTCGCGTGACACGGCCGAGAGTTGGAGATTCGTTATCGATCTTTTTGACTAGCGATGTGCCGTCGTAACGCAATTGCTATTCGATCCCGTCACAGTCGCTCGATGACCAACTGCGCGAAAGCATTGCCGCTGATCGGTGTTTCGAGCTGCAGGCTGATTCCCTCGACCTTGTCACCGTTCTGGTGGCCGAAATAGTACTGACTGGTGCGCTCCACTTTGAGCACACCATGGATGGTGCTCGGCGACGAATAGAGCGGATCCTGAACGGAAGCAAGAACTTCCACGTCGTTCTTGTCGACGTTCCAGACGAAGGCGTAGCCGGGCGCCGAGTATGCGGCGGCCCGCTGTTCCGGAGTCAGCTTGAACCCGAACGTCGTCACCGACCAGCCGTCGACCCGGTAGCTGCCGGGTTCGAGAGTGAAGTGCCCCGTTGCCTTGTCGTACTTGATATAGCCATGGGCGTCCAGGTTGACGTCGGTGAACAACCGTGTGTTGCGCCCCGGCTTCATCGGGATGTTGGCCAAGCCGCGTTCGGTGAACGCACCCCACAGCCGCGGTGAGGACGTGTTCCCGCAGCCGGTAAGCACCAACAGCACAACGGCGAACGCCGGCAGTATGCGTCTCACGTGAACCCTCCTCAGAGCAGCGGCCGGAGCTCGATCGCCGACGTCGGCTTTTCGGCCATCCAGTACGTGATGGCCATCGCGTCGTCACCGGTGCGCAACCCGATGCCTTCGTAGACCACCTCTCCAATGGCCACCGGAAGCGCCACATTCTCGCGGCGGTGCCGCCAGGTCAGGCGATAGCCCTCCCCGGCTTGCTGGATCTCCAGATCAAGGTCTCCGGTGAATTCGCCTGCGCCGTCGAGGTATCGGACCCGGTAGTGGCCGACCAAGCCCGCCGAGCCGTCACCCTGCGCGCGTCCGGAGCCCACTGTCCGGGCGCCCGCAGTCAGGTAGCGGGCGGTGAGCACGCCGGGTTCGTCTGCGCTCATCCGGTACTCGGCAAGCCCGATGACCCGCGTGTTGAACATGCCCAGCATGGTAAGCAGCCGCGACGCCGCGCGGGAATACTATGCTCACCCGATGGTGAAGCTGCGGCATCTGGTGGTCCTCGGGTTCGTCCTGGTGCTGGCCGCGTGCGCGACGTCGCCGAAGCAACCCGCCGCCACCAGCACCCCCGCCAAAGCCGACCCGCTGGCCGGCATCAGCGTCCCCAATGCCTTCACGCCGCTGACGGTTGCCCCGATCAGCCGGCCGACGTTCCCTTTCCCCGGCACCGACGACAAAATGCATCTGGCCTTCGACATGCAGGTCACCAACTCGAGCGCGGAACCCGCCACACTCACCGCTGTCGACGTGGTCGACGCCCGCGACCCCACCAAACTGCTGGCCTCGTTCTCCGGCAACCAATTGGTCGATCCCGCCTGCAACTACGGCGACTGCAACCGGCTGCGCGTACTGCCGGCCGCGCCCGCACAGGACTTCACCATCGCACCGGCGACGTCGCGATCGCTGCTCATCGATTTCCGCCAAGACAACCTGTCCGACTTCCCCAAAGCGGTGATGTTGCGGTTCCACGGCAATGGTGTGGCGAACCCGGCGACCAAAGACCCGGGCCCCTTTGAAACCCTGGGCGCACCGTTCGACATCTCGGCCGGCATGCCGCGCATCATCGCCTCCCCGCTGCGAGGCAACAACTGGGTCGCATTCAACGGATGCTGCGATCCGGGCTGGGCGCACCGCGATGCCATCCTTCCGTTGAACATGAAGCTCAACAACAGCCAGCGCTTCGCGATCGACTGGATGCGCATGAACGACCAGGGCAGCTTCTACGCCGGTGACCAGACCAAGAACGAGAGCTTCGTCGACTACGGGTCCGCGGTCTATGCGGTGGCCGACGGCACCATCGTCTCCACGCTGGACAACATGGCAGCCAACGTGCCCGGCATACTGCCGGCCTCCGACCCTGTCCTGGCCGCCAAACTGACCGTCGACAACGTCGACGGCAACCACATCATCGTGGATCTCGGCGACGGCGTATACGCCATGTATGCGCACCTGATTCAGGGCTCGCTGCTGGTCAAACCGGGCGACCGGGTCACGAAGGGGCAGCAGATCGCCAAACTGGGCAACACCGGCAATTCCAACGCACCCCACCTGCACTTCCAGCTCATGAGCGGGCCGTCGCTGTTCGAGGCCGACGGACTGCCTTACGTCATCGAAGGGTTCAGCTACCAGGGCCGGGTCAACGCGGCACAGGTGTGGGGCGCCGACAATTACCTCAGCGGCTCATTCCTCGGCCCAGACATGCTCCCGGCCCCTCAACTCAAAGGCAACCAGCTGCCTCTCCTGCTGGCCGTCGTGACATTCCCGCTCAGTTAGCGACCGAAAGGCCGACACCATGGATATTTTCGTCGAGTGGCACACCGGTGGAGCGGAATTGACTTGGCGCTCAACCACCGAAGCCAACGACGGGCAAGAGGTCACCGTGTTCCTGCGGCGCTTCGGCACACCGGGGAAACCAGCGCTGGTGTGCGTGCACGGCTTCCCGACCTCGAGCATCGACTTCTTTGCGTTGGCCCGCGAACTGAGCGACGAGTTCGAGATCTTCACACTGGACTTCCCGGGCTACGGGGTGTCGGACAAGCCGCCCGAGCCCTACGTCTACTCCTTGTACGACGACGCGCGCCTGTTGGTCCACGCCATGACCCAGGTGTGGAACCTGACCGACTACCGCATGATCACCCACGACCGTGGCTGCAGCGTCGGCATGATCGCGCTCGGTTTGTTGGCCGAAAGCTCTGCGCTTCCAGCGGATCTCATCATCACCAACGGCAACGTGTACCTGCCGCTGTCCAATCTCACCGCATTCCAGACCGCGCTGCTCAACGAGCCGACCGGCCGGGCCACCGCCGCCGAGACCACACCGGAGCTACTGGCCGCCGGCCTCGGGTTCACCACGTTCATGCCGCGCCGCAACCTGGAGAATCCCGAAATCGCGGCTCTGGCAAAGTGCTTCGCATACAACGACGGAATTCGGGTGCTGCCGGACACCATCCAGTATCTGCACGAGCGTGCGGCCGATGAGCAGAGTTGGCTCGAAAACCTTTCCGCGCTCCCCGTCAACGTCACGCTGGTGTGGGGTGTGCACGACACCGTCGCCCCGCTGCGTGTCGCCAACCATGTCTGGCAGAGGTATCTGCGCGCCATGCCGGGGCGCAGCCGCTACTGGGTGGTGCCGACCGCCGACCACTACCTGCAGTGCGACGCACCTGCGGAGCTGGCTCAGATCGTTCGGCTCACTGCGCAGGGTGACAGCATCACGCTGCAGCTGCAGACTCTCGGCGACCGACCCGAGGGTGCGGTCCTGGTCGACCAGTCATAAAGCACGACGGCGCCGCCCCGCTCGATCTCGATCACCCGGTCGGCCAGACCGCGGCGCTGCATCTCGCCGGTGAAAGCTGCGGCCCGTCGACCGGGCCGTTCCAGCATGCTGCCCATCACCGGCGGCACCAGTGGCCCGCATCGGGGCGTGACGCCCGGGCAACGACGTCACGGTGAGCTGGACGTCGCCCTTGACGATCGTGTGCGTCTGCCACGTCGAGATACCGCTGGCGCGGTTAAATCCCTTGGAGTGCAGTCGCTTTGCCGCCGCCGGTGTGGTCAGGATCAGTGGCTCACGGTTCAGATGCTTTTCGGTGACCCGATCCCAATGGTCGCCGTGCAAGTGTGACAACACGATGGCATCGACCGGTGGCAGCCGGTCGGCCGACAGCGCAGGCTCTTTGAGGCGCTTGGACACCAGGCCGTGGCCCAGATAGGCACGCTGGCCTCGGTGCAGGAAGTTCGGATCGGTCAGCACGGTGATGTCTCCGCTGCTGATCAGCGTGGTGGCATTCCCGACGAAGGTGATGGTGATCTCCATGCGAATGCCGTACCCGTTTGAGCCGTTTGAACAGTGGCGCCTCAGCTCGCCACGACCACCTTCTGGGCGACCGTGGCCAAACTCTGCTGCAGGGGATGGACGACCGCGGCCAGCTTCGGAGTGTCGCGCTCCCGTAGTTGCTGCGTATAGAGCTCATACCCGCCCGGCACCATCGGGTCGCGATAGTTGTCCAATGTGGCCACCACGTCTCGGAATTGCCGGTCAATCTGCTGGACCAAGTTGCTGTCGATCTTGTCCAGTCCCGGCCGCAGCGAAGCATATGCCTGTTGTGCGCCTTCCACGTTGGCGGCGAAGTCGAGGAAATCGAGTCGGCTGAAGGCTTCTTCCTCGCCGGTGATCTTGGTGTTCTGGACGTCTTCGATCAAGTCGGCTGCGGCGTTGGCCAGGTCCTCGGGCCGGTACTGCTGGGTGGCCACCGTGGTGGTCAAGATGCCTATATTGGCCGCCAACTCGGCGCTGAGCGCCTTGGTGCCGGCAGTGATCGCGCCGGACTGCCACAGGTCGCGCTCGATGGCGTGAAAACCCTTCCAGCCGACTCTGGGATCGACCGGTGTGGCCTCCCGCATATCGATCAGATAGTCGAGATTTCCGGCGTTGTCGCCGATGGTGAATCCGGGCAGCACGAAGCCGTCCACGCTCGATTCCACCCGTTCATAGAACGGCCGCGCCCTGGCATACGCTGCCTTCGCGCCTCCGACGTCGCCGGCCCGCACGGCCGCATCGAGTGCCTTCACCGCATCGTCGAGCTGATGCATCTGGTTGACGACGTAGGTTGCGTATTCTTTGCTGCCCTGCCCGAGAATGGTCGCCACCGGGCCGGCGGGCGGCTTCGGTGCGCGCCCGGTAACCGTCAGGGTCTGATACTCGACGTCCGCTCCCGGGCAGTAGATCTGGTAATCACCGCCGTCCAGGACGACGGTCAGGGATACGGGATCCTCTCCCGGGTCAAGGTTTTCCTTCTCGCCGATGACGCGTTGAGCCTTGAGCAACTCGACCTGCGAGATGCCGGGTGCACTCGCGTTGAACATGGTGACCGTCACCGGGCCGGCCGCGACCGTCGTGGTGTCCAGCACGCACCGGTTGTTGCCACCGTCGCTGGTCATCGTCACCTTGACGGCGCTGCCGCTCCGCGGAGGTTCGTTGCTCGAGTGGCTGCACCCACCGGTACCCAGCGCGCCGACGGCCAATGTCACCGCAACTGCGGGCAACCTCCTGGGGGCCATCGGCGTGACATTACCCGAGCGGGTGGGGACTCCGGTGTTGACGACCGGCCGGACGTCATCCGGTGATGACGGGCAGTTTGGCCCAACCTCGCACACTGCTGGTGTGCGCCTTGACCGCGTTGGCGTAGTCGATCTCCCACTCCGGCCAGCGCTTGATGACCTCTTCGAGGGCCACCCGCGCCTGCATTCGCGCCAACGCCGATCCCAGACAGAAGTGCAGACCGTGCCCGAAGCTCAGATGCGCCCCGCCGCGGTGGATGTCGAACCGCTCACCGTCGACGAACCTGCGCTCGTCGCGATTGGCTGACCCGTTGAGCAGCAACATGATCGACCCCTCGGGGACTATCGTGCCGTGGCACTCGACGTCGTGCGCGACGTGGCGCGCCTGCACCGGCGACGGCGCCTCGTAGCGCAGCACTTCCTCGATCGCCATCGGAATCAGCGACGGATCGGCGACGATCTCGCGGCGCTGGTCGGGATGCTCGGCGAGCAACTGGCCGATGAATCCGATCAGCCGGGTCGTCGTCTCATTGCCGGCGCCGGCAATCATGCTGGTGTACATCAGCACCTCGGTGCGGTCCAGCCGCCGCGTGACCCCGTTGTCCTCGATCTCCGCGTTGAGCAACTGCGTCATCAGGTCGTCGGAGGGATGCTCGGTGCGCCAGTCGATGTAGTCGGAGAACACCTCGTAGCTCTTCTCGAACAGGTCGTGGTCGACCGCCCGGAAGGTCCCCTCGGTGAGGTTGATGGCTCGGCCGCCACGATCCCGGATCTGCGCCTGGTTCTCCTCCGGGATGCCCAGCAGGTAGCCGATGGTGCGCATCGGGATCATCGACCCGAGATTCTCGATGAAGTCGAACCGGCCCGAGCCCACCAGCGGGTCCAGCGCGCGCACGCAGAAATCCCGGGTCAGCGGCTCGATCGCCTCCATCCGCCGAGGCGTGAAAACCCTTGACAGCAGTCGCCGATGCAGATCGTGCAACGGCGGGTCCTCGAACAGGATCACCCCGGGCGGCACCTGGATGCCGCTCATGATGATGTCCATGGTGGTGCCGCGACCCGAGCGGTAGGTCTCCCAGTTCGTCAATTCCGGAGCGACGTCCCCGTACCGGCTCAGTGCGTAGAAGTTGTACTTTTCGTTGTAGTACAACGGAACTTCGTCCCGCATTCGCCTCCAGATCGGGTACGGGTCGTCGTCGATGTCGAAATCAAAAGGGTCATAATAGATCTCGGTGGTGCTGGCACCAGTCATCAATCACCCGTTCCTGTTGGACAACAATTCGCCGAGCGCGTTGTCCGCGTGCCCGGCAGCCTCGGGCAGCACGACCTCCCCCACCCGCTTCACATAGGGCCACGCGACCTCCGGCGGCAATCCGCCACACAGCGGTGACAGGGCCAGCATCTTGCCGGCCCGCACCCGCGAAATCGCTTCCGGCACTGAGTAGATCACGTGTGAAGCCGCCGCAGCACGCAGCTCGTCGACGGTATCGACGTCGGTGAAACCCGCCGACACCTCGTTGCCGGGGTTCCAGGCGGCGTAGGTGCGCGCGTCGTGCAACAGATACTCACCCAGCTCAGCCCAGGCCGCGTCTACGTCCGCGGCCACGAAGCACACCGACGGTGTGGCGCGGTCGGGAAAGAACGCCGGCCCCGGCCGATGGCCATGCTCGCGGCACGACGCCTCGTAGGTTTCGCGCATCCCCGCCACGTTCGCGTTGGCCAGCATGCCGAGCCCATATCTGCCGGCCCGGCGCGCCGCGGCCAGGCTCCCGCCGCCCCACATCATCCCCGGTCCGCCAGGACTGAGCGGCCGCGGCGTCACCGCGATCCGACGCCCGTCCTGCACCACCGTCTCTCCGGCGAGCAGCCGGCGCAGCAGCGCCAGCTTCTCGTCCGCCAACCGGCCGCGGTCGCCCAGGTCCAGGCCGAAGATCTCGTACTCCTCGGGCCGGTAACCGAGCGCCAGGATGTAGGTCGCCCGCCCTGAGCTGAGGATGTCGAGCACAGCCATGTCCTCGGCCAGGCGCACCGGGTCGTAGAACGGCAGGATCAAGATCAGGCTCAGCGCCAGCCGCTCGGTCCGCGACGCCACGGCCGACGCCAGAAGCAGCGGCGACGGGAGGTAGCCATCCTCGGATCCGTGGTGTTCGCACATGACGGCCGCCAGGCACCCGTGGTTCTCCGCCCACGCGCACATCTCCGGCACGGTGGCATACAACGCCGCCGGATCGGCCCCGAAAACAGGAGCCCGCATGTCGAAGCGCAGCGTGAACACAGCGACTCCCAGCCGACCTAATATTTGTCTCACGTACGCTACGTGGGACCAGCGACGGCGGTCAACCGTCCCGATTGAAACTTACAACTGGTCCGGATACTGTAACGTCTGCGGACGAATCACCAGCGAAAAGGGGAACGATGACGACGGCGTCAGACTTATTGGGCTACGAGGGCAGGCGGGTCTTGGTGGTCGGTGGCGCGACCGGCATGGGCGCCGCTGCGGCGCAGATCGCAAAGTCCCTCGGAGCGCACGTGACCGTGATGGACTTCGCGCCGGTGGACTACGACGCCGACCGGGTGATCTCGCTGGACCTCAGTGATCCGGATTCGATTGACCGGGCGGTCGACGAGCTCGACGGGCCGGTCGACAAGCTGTTCTCCGCCGCCGGGGTGGCCGACGGGCCAAAGCTGATGGGGGTCAACTTCATCGGGCACCGGCACCTGATCGAGCGTCTTTTCGACAAGGACCTGCTGCCCCGGGGCGCGGCCATCTGTTTCATCTCGTCGGTGGCCGGAATGGGTTGGGAGAACGACCTGGAACTCGTCCAGGACTTTCTGGCGACACCGGATTACAAAGCCGCGCAAGACTGGTGCCAGGAGCGCGAACCGCAGGGGATCATCCACTACGGGTTCAGCAAGAAGGCGATCAATGGATATGTCGCGTGGCAGGGCTACCCCTTCCAGAAGAAGGGTGTGCGGATCAACGCGGTGTGTCCCGGCCCCACCGACACTCCCCTGGCCCGCGCCAACGCTGACCTGTGGCTGACCTTCGCCCAGGACTACCGCGACGACACCGGCAGCGCAACGCTGACACCCGAGGACATCGGCAAGGCGATGATCATGCTCAACAGTGACGCCGCGGCATCGGTCAACGGCATCACGCTCAACGTCGACCAGGGACACGCGATGGCGTCGATCACCGGATCGTTCGCCCCCGGCAAGCCGATCATGGATCTGATCACGGGCCGCGTGCAGTTGGCCTAGGCGGGGTCGTTTCTGCTGCGCGAGCGGGTCACCCCACCCTCGCGAGCGGGTCACCCCCCTCGCGAGCAGACGCAAAATCGCACGTGCCGGCGCGGCGACGTGCGATTTTGCGTCTGCTCGGCGGGCTCAATCGAACACATGCCGCGGCAGGGTCGTCGGCAGATCCAGCGAGCTCAGCAGGCCGGGTTCGGCGGCGACAACGTAAGGGATGGCGTTGACCACCCGCATGGCGGTGGCCGCCATCGCCGCGCGTCCGGCGCCGCGCCCTTCCGCGGCACCGAGCGTCAGCAAACAGTGCACGTCGGGGTCACCGTCGATGTCGACGCGGTAGGTGGCGTCGCTCTCCGATGCCGGCCAGTCCGGCGCGACGTGGCGCGCCATCCGGATGATGTGTTCGATCACGATGGCTTCTTCGCCGTTGACCACTGCGGCGGCGCGGGTGCGGACGGCGCCGCAGGTGCCGGCGGGGATGGTGCCGAACGCCACCTGGATGTCCCGGTCGGTGAGTCGGCGGTCCAGCGTGCCGCGCACCTCCTGGATCTGCACGCCGAGCCCCGCGGCGATCAGGTAAAGCGTTGCCCTCCAAGCTATTTCGATGAATCCGGGCGTCTTGAGCATGGGCTCGAAATCGAGAGGGTGACCAAAGCCCATGCCGTTCATCATCACATCCGCCACCGGGTAGTGGTCGTTGAGCGATACCTCGCTGACCGTGATGCGGCGGATACTCTTGGACTGGGTCGTCAGCTGCAGCGCCAGCTGATCGGAGGCGAATCCCGGGAAGATGCCCGAGACGTAGAGCGACGCCCCGCCGTCGTGCGCGGCTTGCGTTAGTTGATCGTGCCACTGCGCCGAGAAATACGACGGCGGGTACACCAGGCTCGTCGACGACGTCGATACCACGTTGATGCCGGCGGTCAGAAACCGCAGATAGTCCGGCACCGCGGCGGCGTCGCGTTCGGGGCCGCTGGCCGCGTACACCACGCAGTCGGGTTGCAGGGCGATCAGCGCCGCAGCGTCATCGCTGGCCGCCAGTCCCAGCGGCGCGCCGCCGGCCAGCTCGCCGGCGTCTTTGCCGACCTTCTCCGGCGAATGTACCCAGACCCCAACGAGTTCCAGGTCGGGCCGGCGCCGCACAGCGTCGATGGCGATAGAACCGACTCCCCCCGTGGACCATACGACGACACGCACGGCAGCGACTCCTTCACTCGGCCTTCACCGCCATCGCGGCACGTTTGAGGTACGGCCATGCCACCTCGGGCGGCAGGCCACCGCAGAGCGGGTGCAGTGGGAGTGGACGTCCACCGCTTACGTAGTCGGCCGCCTCTTCGCACGTCAGGATCCGGTACGGGCCGCCCTCGGCGCGCAACGCGGCCACGGTGTCGGCGCGGGTAATGCTGGCGACCGCGTCTTCGTGGGGCCGGTAAGACGCCGCCGTGCGTGCGTCGTGCAGCAGGTGGGGGCCCAGCTCATCCCACGCCTCGTCGACATCGTCGGCGACGAAAACCGCTGTGGCTGAGCCAGCTACCGGGCCCTGGAAGGTGCCCGGCGGATGCCCGTGGGCGCGGCACTGGGATTCGTAGTACGCCTTGAGACCCGGCGAGTCGGTCTGCGAGATGACACCGAGCCCATGGGTACCGGCGCGTCGGGCGGCGGGCCTGCTGCCGCCGGCGATCAGCATGAGCGGCCCGTGGGTCGACGCGCACCGAGGGGTCACCGTGACCTGGCGACCACGGTATGCGACGGACTCACCGCGAACCATGGGGGCCAGCACGGCCACGATCTCGTCGGCCAGCCGGCCGCGCGCGGTCATGTCCACACCGAAGAGTTCGTACTCCTCAGCACGGTGGCCCACCCCGAGCGCGTAGGACACCCGGCCCCGGCTGATCAGGTCCAGCACGCTGATCTCTTCGGCAAGCCGAACCGGATCCCACAGCGGAACCGGCACGGCCGCAACGAGAAGCGCCAATTGACGGGTACGGGCCGCGATCGCGGCCGCCAGCGTCAGCGGTGCCGACAGATGACCGTCGGCGGCGCCGTGATGCTCCGAGAGCACCGCGAGCAATGCGCCCCTGGTTTCCGCCCAGTCGCACATGTCGATGGCGGCGGCGTACAGGTCCACGGCCGGCGCGGCCCAGTCCGGCGCACGCATGTCGAACCGCAGCGTGAACACTTCAGCAGCCTAACCTAACCTTTGTTCCGCGGCCCCTGGTTGCGCAGGCCTCCTGGTTGCGCGGCCCCCCTGGTTGCGCGAGCAGACGCGAAATCGCACGTTCTCGGCACGAGACGTGCGATTTCGCGTCTGCTCGCGGGGCAGGTGCGCGGGGCAGGTGCGCGGGGCAGGTGCGCGGGGCTGACTCGCGAGGCGACTGGCGTCAGCCCACCAGGCGCCCGCGGTTCAGGTGACTGTCGAGCCGCTGGACAAGTCGGCCAGGGTAGCGCCGGACATCATCGACCACGATCGGGACAATCGTCCACCCGACTTCCTGCAGTGCGCCCCACTTCGCCTTGTCCCGAAGCATCGTCTCACGCCCCGCATGCCAATCGATACTCTCGTATTCGGCGGCCAAACGCATTTCGGGCCAAGCAAAGTCAACGCGAAACAATTCGCCGTCGAGGCAGCGGATCTCGTATTGCAGTTCGGGCAGCGGAAGCCCTGAGTCGATCATCACCAGTCGCGCCTCGCTCTCCATGGCCGATTCCGCACGCCCGTCGGCGAAAGGCAAGAGGCTGCGCACCGCAACGATGCCGCGGCGGCCTCTCTGCTCGCCGACGGCGCGCTCGAGCTCGCGGGCGTTGCACTGCATCGAGCGCAAAGCCGCGTCCAGGGTAGCCAGGGCCCGGGGACGGCCTAGTTGTCTGGCAACCTCGACCGCCGTCCAGGCCGGCGCTGTCGCGAGACGATCACCCACCCGCTGCAGCCGGGCACCAATTCGTTGGTGGACCATCAGACCCACCGAGGGGCGCATCCGGACGCCCGGGTCCAGCACGTGGACGGCTGTCGTGTTTTCGGTGTCGAATCCGTACAAACCAGCCGCGGTGCCAAGGCACGCGACCATACGCTGCCCCGCGAAGATGTCGAGCGCAGCCAAGCGCTCCAACAGATTCGGCTCTCGAGCTGCGTAGACCCCATGCCACACCCGGCTGATGCGGCCCGCCCTGACCTGCACATCGAGTTGCTGGCGGGTCATTATCGTCAGCAGCTCTGCGGTTTAGCGAATCCACCGCGCCGCTGCATCAGCGCTGTCGCGTCGGCCGACACAGCCAGAGCATGCTCGCAACACCTCCGATCAACCAGTCACCCTGTGGACACCGCTGGCGAGCAGACGCAAAATCGCATGATGGCTGACGAAATTGTGCGAGTTTGCGACTGCTCGCGGGAAGGGGGCACGCGGGAAGGGGGCACGCGGGAAGGGGGCACGCGGGAAGGGGGCACTCGGGAAGGGGGGAACCCGCTCGAGGAGCTGACGCTTGCGCAGCTGCGCCGGCGCACCAGCATGAAATGGCGTGCGCACGCGGCCGACGTACTGCCATTGTGGGTCGCCGAGATGGACGTCAACCTCGCACCACCGGTTGCCGAGGCCATCCATCGAGCCGTTGACGCCGGCGACACGGGATATCCGCACGGCAAGGGCTATGCCAAGGCAGTCAGCGAATTCGCCTCCCGGCGTTGGAATTGGGACGGCCTGGCGGTCGGCCGCACCCGCGTGGTTCCCGACGTGATGCTCGGCGTGGTCGAGCTGCTGCGCCTGGTCACCGACCGCGGCGACGCCGTCATCGTCAATTCGCCGGTGTACGCGCCGTTTTACGCGTTCGTCTCGCACGACGGACGCATGGTCGTCGAGGCGCCGCTGGGGGTCGACGGCCGAATTGACCTGGCCGGGTTGGAAGAAGCGTTCGACAAAGCTCGCCGGTCGGCCGGACCGAACGGCAAAGTCGCCTATTTGCTGTGCAATCCGCACAATCCGACGGGCGCGGTGCACACCGTCCAGGAGCTGCACACGGTGGCCACTCTAGCCCGGCGCTACCACATCAGAGTGGTGTCCGATGAGATTCATGCGCCACTCATCCTGTCCGGAGCTCGCTTCACGCCCTACCTCAGCGTGCCGGGCGCCGAGAACGCCCTGGCCCTGACGTCAGCCTCCAAGGCGTGGAACCTGGCTGGACTCAAGGCCGCCCTGGCCATCGCCGGCCCGGAGTCGGCGGCCGAGCTGCGCAGCATGCCGGAAGAGGTCGGGCACGGCGCCAGTCATCTGGGGCTCATCGCCCATACCGCAGCCTTCAGCTACGGCGGCGAGTGGCTCGACGCGCTGCTGGCCGGCCTGGATGAAAACCGTTCCCTGCTCAGCGATCTGGTCGAGAAGCACCTTCCGGAGGTCCGGCTGCTACGCCCGCAGGGCACCTACCTGGCCTGGCTGGACTGTCGTGAGCTCGGTTTCGAGGAAGAGCACGCCGAAGGCATCAAGGTGGTGTCCGATCTGTCCGGGCCGGCCCGCTGGTTCCGCGACCATGCCCGGGTGGCGCTCAGCTCGGGGCACGTCTTCGGCACCGGCGGTGCGGGTCATGTGCGACTGAACTTCGCGACCTCACAAGCGATTCTGACCAACGCCGTCGCGCGGATGGGCCGGGCACTCAGCGCTTAACGCGCGTCCAGGCCGGCGAGAACCCAATTGGCCCATTCGATTTCGTGCCGGCTCCAGCGCAGTCCCTGCTCCAGGGCGGCACGGGCGAAGAAGGCGTCCTCGTCAGCGGTCCAGTCGTGGGATTCGAGGATTTTTTCATAATGCGCATGTTCCTGCTCGGACACCGACAGCAACGACTGCAGGTATTCGCGCGCCTGGTCCGGTGTCAGCTGGCCGAGCAGGAAAACGCGTAGCATCGCGGCGTTGCGGATCGGCGGATCCTCCTGCGGCGACAGCATCCACCGGTGCAATTCCGCACGGCCGGCATCGGTGATCGCGTACTCCTTGCGTCCCCGCGGCCCCATGTCGGACACCTCGATCAGCCCCGCGGTGGCCAGCTTGTTCAGCTCGCCGTACAGCTGGCTCTGGGTGGCCGGCCACATGTTGTCCATCGAATCGCGGAAGCGTTTCAGCAGGTCATACCCGCTTCCGGACTCCTGGGACAACAGGCCCAGCGCAGCGTGTCGCAAACTCACCAGCCCATCCTAACGTTCCTACATTGACATGTCACTACCGTAATGTCAGTATCGACATGTCTAAATTGGAACGTTCGAACGATCGGGAGTTCACCATGGCTCAGGAAGCACGCATCGACCGCGACGCGCAGCCGCCGGAGGACCAGCCGCAGGCCGACCGGCGCGGCGTGACCGGCGTGCTGGACGGATTCCTGAAGTCCCCCTTCGCCGGCATCGCGCCGTGGGCGCTGTTGTCCATCTTGTCCGCACCCGGCCGCTTCGAGATCGCGGTCGCCTCGGCACTCGGGTTTTCGGTGCTGGTGATGCTGGTCGGGCTGGCCCGCGGCATCAAGGTGCACTCGCTCGAGGTTTTCGGTGCGGTGTTCTTCGCAGCGGTGGGACTGGCTGGCCTCTTCGCCACCGACAACGTGATCCGGTTTCTGGAGATGTGGTCGGGCGAGTTGACCAACCTGTCGCTGGCCGCGTTCACCTGGCTGACGGTGCTGATCGGTAGGCCGTTCACCATCGCTTACGCGAAAGACACTACTCCGCAGGAGCATTGGAGCAGCCCGCTGTTCAAGCGGATCAACACCGTGATCAGCGCCGTCTGGGCAGGTGCGTTCACCTTCGCCGCCGGCGTCGGCCTCGTCGGCAACCTGCTCCTGCACGACCCGGAGAACTTCTGGACCGGCTGGATCCTGCAGCTGGCAACCATATTCTTCGCCGTGGCCTTCACCGAGTTCTACCCGGACTACGCCACGGCCATGGTCGACCGCGACAACGGCACGGACGCGCAGGCGCCCTCGATCCTGCAGGTCATCGACTGGCTGCCCACCTTCGTCACCGTCACCGGGGTGGTGGGGCTGATCACCGGATCCGTCGACTGGCTGGTGGGTGTCGGACTGATCATCGGCGGCAGCGTCGTGTCGAGAATCCTGGCCAAGCGCTAAACCCGCCGCGCCCCCCAGGCCTTGATCCGTTCGATCCCTGAGCGGATCTGACCCGGCGGCTCAGTGAAAGACAGCCGCAAGGCAGCACGGTGACCGAACGCAGAACCGGGTACCACCGCCACGTGTTGTTCGGACAACAGCGAGGCCGCGATCGCGTCCCCATCCCACTTGCCGTCGAGACTCTCGTCCAGCTCGCACCACACGAACAATCCACCGTCGGGCCTCCGCCAGCGCAACCACGGCACGGATTCGAGAGCCGAGCACAACACGTCGCGTTGGTGTTCGAGTTGCGCACAGCGGTCGGATAATTCGGCGCGGGGCGTCGACAACGCGCGAGCCATCAAGAACTGCGCCGCGGTATTCACATTGCCCGCCATGTTCGAGGCGATGCCGGCACAGCGGGTAATCACCTCGGGATGGGCGGTGATCCAGCCGATTCGGTGCCCCATCAGCGCAAAAGTCTTGGACGCGCTGGAAACGTGCAGTACATGCCCGGTCTCGTCAGCCGGCAATTGCAGGACCGACGGTGCGGCGCCGCATTCGGGGTAGTACTGGAACTGATAGATCTCGTCGGCGACGATCCAGCGGCCAGTCGCCTTGGCCCACGACGTCAGCATGCGGATGTCATCCAGCGACAGCACGGCACCGGTCGGATTGGATGGGCTGGAATACATGACCACCTTGGTGCGATCACTCACCCCATCGATCCAGGCGGCGACGTCGGGCTTGTCCGACGCATAGGGAAGGAGCTTGACCGACACACCGGCCAATTCGGCCATGTCCAGGTAGCTCGGCCAGTACGGATCGGGAATCGCGATCTCGTCGCCGATGTCACACAATGCCAGTAACGCGATCATGATCGCCTGCTTGGCGCCATTCGTCACGACATGATGTCCAGGCGTGGTAACCGCATCGAATTCCGTTGCGTACCAATTACACAGCGCCTCGAGCAACTCGCGCTCGCCGCGACTGCTGCCGTAACCCGAGGACTTCGCCACATCGAAGCCGGCCAGCGCGTCAAACGTCACCTGTGGGGGCGGCACGGTGGGGGCGCCGGCGCCGAAGGAGATGACGTCAGCGCCCGCCTTGCGCAATTGCGCGACAGTGTCGTTGAGCGCCAGCGTTGGCGACGGGGCTCCGGCCGATCGCCTGGACAACGACCTCATGATGGTTGCCTCCTGACGGCCTTGACAGACAACGGGTTCCGGTCAGCGTAACGGCCGCGGCGGCGAGGACGACCGCGGTCCACGGCAGCGTTGCGGACAGGTGTTCCAGCGTGGCCAGCCAGTAGGCGGCGCCGCACACCGCTATACCCATCGCCTGACCAACCTGACGCGCGGTCGAGGCGAAGGCACCGCTGACACCCGCGTAGTCGACCGGCAGCTCCGACATGGCCAGCGCATTGGTCGGGGTGTTGGCCATCCCCATGCCCACACCGAGGAAGGCGGCGACGACACTCACCGACGTCGGGCCGGCGCTGACGCCGACCAGCACCGCGACGACCACACTCGATGCCAGCATCAGCAACCCGGCAGCCACAACGGCCTGGAACGGTCCGGATCGGGCCATGATGATCGGGGAAAGGCGGGCGCCGATGGCGTAACCCACTGCCAGCGGGACCAGGCAGGCGCCGGCGCTCAGTACCGAAAGATGTTGACTTGACTGGAAGTAGCCGGTCGCCAGCAGAAAGATCGCGCCGCCTACGCAGAAGTAGTTGCCGACCGCCACCAACATCGCCGCGCGGAATTTGGGCGAGGCGCACGCCTGCTGCGGGACAGGGAACACACCGTGGCGCCGCCTCCTGACGATCAGCGTGGCCATGATTGCCGTCACCGCGACCAGCAGACCGGACGCCGTCAGCAGCCCGCGTTGGCCGACGGCGATGAACCCGCCGATCACACCGAACATCGCCACTCCCAGCGCGACGATGCCGGTCCAGTCGTGGCGCGGGGCGCTGCGGACCGGAGTCGACGGCAGCAGCGCGACCGACAGCACCGCAAACAGCCCCGCCAAGACCGCGGTAGCCACCGGTAGCATCCGCCAACCCCAGGTCCCGGCGATGAATCCGCCGGCCAGCGGTCCACTGGCCATGCCCAGACCGACCACCGCACCCCAGGCGCCGGTGAAACCCTGGAGTTCGCGAGGGGTGCGGGCGAGGACTCGTACCATCGCCAGCCCTACCGGCACCAGTATCGACGCACCGATCCCCGCCACCACCCGCGCGGCGATCAACGCAACGGCGTTGGGCGCCAGCGCCGTCAGGATCGACCCGACGATGTAGACGGACAATCCGGCGACCAGCAGGCTGCGCTTGTCGAACCGGTCGCCGAAGGCGCCGGCGACGATCTCGAGGGCGGCCAGCGTCAGGATGTACCCGTTGAGAATCCACTGGCCCTGTCCGAACGTGGCAGGCAGGGTGTCGCGAATCTGCGTCAGCGCCACCTGATAGGCGGTGTTGTCGATGTTGACGATGAAGGTCGACAGACTACAGACGGCTACCGCCAGACCACGGTGCCGGGGCGCGATCACCGGGCGACGGCCGGTGCGGGTTCGGTCCCGATGACGCGGGACAACGCGGTGAATCCCATCCGCTGCCGCACCGCGCGCGGGTCGGTGAGCAGTTCGGATCCGCAGCTGTCGACCATCGCTTTGACCTGGTGCGCCAGGCCGAGGTTGTCGGTCAAAGTCACCTCGCCGTCGAATGTGACGATGTAGGGGGTGTCCTCCATCCCGGATCGGATCACGTCGACGCCGCTGTCGGGCTGAGCCGCATAGCACGCCAGGCGTTCCACCGGTCCGGCGAGTTGGCCTTTGCGCGAACCGAATTCGAGTTCCTTGACGTGTGCCTGCGCGTGTTGGGGCAGGACCGCCGCACCGGCGGAGACGGTAACGCTGCGCACCCGCCGGCCGGACAGGTCGTACTCCAGCGACTTGGCCAACGACACCGCGCGCCGGAATTCCTGGTAGTTGTCCGGGAACGGGAAGCGCGGCGAGAAACCGAACAGCAGCGTGATATTGAGTTGGCCCTCCGAGCCGAGCCCGATCAGCGGGTGTTCGGTGGCGAAGCGTGTCATGGCATAGCTGCGTTCCAGCTGAACCCATTCCACCTCGTGCAGCAGGTGCAGCCGACGGCGCGCGTCCACGGCCTTGCGGTACACCTCGAACTGGGTGTGGGGGGACGTGCTGCCGTAACTGCTGCCTCCGGAGGTGGAGTGCACATCGAGCGCGGTCTCGTTGTCGCGTTTGGACGGGACGTAGTGGCGTACCAGGCGTGCGAATTCGGGGCTCGACACCGCCTGGATGCCGATGTCGTGGCCGCGGCGCTCGATGTCGAGAATGACCTGTAGCTCCACCGCCGCCTGACTGGTGACGAAATGCGCCCCGCCGAGGTGCAGCGGTAACGCTGCCTGGCTGAGGCGCTCCCATTCGCCGTGACGCTGGATGGCTTCCTTGACTTCGACTCCGTTGCGGCTGGCGCCGAAGCTGATCAGCATGCCGGGAAGCCGGTCCTGAATCTCGTGACTGACCGACGAGTAGAGCGCGTTGCACGTGCTCTGCTCCTGGGTCAGGGGGTTGCGCGCGTGATAGTGGTAGTAGCGGACGCCGATATCGTGGAGTGCGGCCGCCTCGGCGACAAGCTGGCCGACGTCGGATTTGATGGTCTGGCCGCGCGATACGAGATCGATGAACGGATTGCCGGTCTTGGCGTGGTTGCGGGGAGTGAACTTGGCGCCCGTCACCGCTGACCCGAGGATGAGGTCGCCCCGCATCGCAATCTCCTTTGATTGAGGAATCCTTAAGAACCGACAAGCACTACAGTGCCGTGAGCTCCTGGCGATGTCTGTCACCTGAGCGGTTAGTGAGCAGGATGAATCCGCTGTCCCCCGGTTGACGGAAAGGACGTCCTCCAGCCGGATGGTTGCGTGTTACGAAGACTTAAGACGTGACGGCCAGTACCGCGTCGGCGAGCTCGGGTCGGCATACCACCAGGTCGGGCAGCTTCGGATCGGGCTGGTTGTAGGCCAGCGGCGATCCGTCGATGCGGCTGGTGTGCAGGCCGGCGGCTCGCGCGATCGCCACAGGTGCCGCCGAATCCCACTCGTACTGGCCTCCGGCGTGCACGTACACGTCGGACAACCCCTGCACGATGGACGCGACTTTGGCTCCGGCCGAACCCATCTCAACCAAGTCGCCGTCCAGGGCATCGCGGACGGCCAGCGCGATCGCGGGCGGGCGGGTACGCGACACCACGATGCGGGGCTTGCCGGTGGCGTCCGGCGGCGGCAAGACATCCGGCGTCGCCAGGGTCACCCCCTGAGCCGGCAGTGCCACCGCGCCGGCGACCAGCCGGCCGGACTGCCATAGCGCGACATGCACCGCCCAGTCCTCGCGGCCTTGCTCGGAGAATTCCCGGGTACCGTCCAAGGGGTCGACGATCCATACCCGCTCACTGCGCAACCGGACCGGGTCGTCGGCGCCCTCCTCGGACAACACCGCGTCGCCGGGGCGCTGCCGGCCCAGCGCCTCCATCAGGAAATCGTGAGACCGCTTGTCCCCCGCCGCTTTCCGTTCGCCCGCGTCAGCTTGGGCGAACTCGGCACGCACCCCGAGCAGTAACCGTCCGGCTTCGGAGGCCAACTGGGCGGCCAGTGCATGGTCGTTCATGGCAGGCGCCGTCCTCGATCGATGGAAAAAAGTTAGCTATGTTAACCGACTTTACCCGCCTACGCACGATGCGATATCACCGGTGGTGGACACGCACGGTCGACGTAAGGACAGCCGCACGCCCGGATCAATGCCGGCCACTTCATCCAGGAGGACAGCGGCCGGAGCTCGCCGAACGCATCCTGGCCTGGCGCTAAATCTGCCCCTCACCGAACGTGCAGCCACGGCGGAAATCGACGCATTTTTTCACCGTGGCTTCACGCTCGGCGCAGAAAACGTCAGGTTCACAGCCCGAACTGGTCCTGGATGACACCGAGCCAGATCTGCGCCGAGTCGATGGCCACCTTCTCGCTGATGAAAGCGTGCTGGGTGCCGGTATAGATGTCGCGGAAGGCCCGTTCCAGGCGAGTGCCTTCCCGGATCGAACTGGTCCCCGCCACCAAGTGCGCCCATTCCGCACATTCGCGCGACGTATCGGTGGCATACACGGCGGCCGCACGCATATCCGCGCGCAGCATCGGTGTCAGCTCGTCCCCCCCGGCAACGGCGGCTTCGGCGGCGCTGAAGGCGTGCAGAACCAGCAGCCGGGCCGCGCGCCACGCCGACACGTGGTGCGCCAGCCCCTTCTGGAAGGTGGGGCGGCTGGCCAGCGACGCCATGTCGCTCATCCGGTACTTCGTCGCGGCCAGTTCGGCCACGTCGTCGAGCATGCTCTTGGCAACCCCGAGCGCCCACGAAGCATGACCGGCGGCGGTCACCGGCATCAACCCCATATGCGCGGCCGGCGACGCCCCGCGGTGGGGCCGGCGGTCGAACAGCCCGAACGTCCTGCTGAGGGGCACGAAAACGTCCTGAGCGCTGTAGTCATACGACCCGGTGCCCTTGAGGCCCTGAACGTGCCAGCCGTCGTTGAACTGGATCTCCTCCCGGGGCACCACCGCCACCTGCATGTCGGGAATCCCCTCGCTGACCCAGCGCATCTCCCCGTTGTCCATCGGGAAGAAGCCGGCCGCGACGTACTGCGAATGGCCGGTGCCGGAGCCGAAGCTCCACGACCCGCTCAACCGGTAACCGCCGTCGACGACGACGCCCTGTCCGTTGGGGAAGAATTGGCCGCCCATCGTGACGTGGTTGTCGTGGGCGGTGAACACCTCCGCGTAGCCCTCGTCGTTCAGGTAAGTTGCCGCGGCGAACCTGGATGGCAGGTTGGCGATTCCGATCCAGCCGAATGAGCCGTCCTGCCAAGCCATTTCGATCCAGGTATCGATCATCTCGGCCAGCGAGGGCTCGATGCCGCCGGCCTCGGCGGGGCTGAGCGCGGTCATCAGGCCACTGGCCCACATCTCGTCGACCACGGCGTCGGTCAACGTTCGTATCCGCTCTGATTCTCCGGCCTCGGCCCGCACCAGTTCCCGCATGCCCCGGGCCAGCGCAACGACCTGACCACCCACCTCGATTGTCGACGTCATTGTTGTTTCCCTCGCGATTGCTGACCACTACCAAGCCCGAACAACGACACGATGACCGTACGCCACAAGTTTCGGCGGCAACATCTTTGGCTACGTGACAAGAGAAATGACCACGGAGTACCGCAAGCCACAGTTCCACCGCGGTGACGGCGCAGCGCTGCTGGAGCCGGGCGGTGTGCTGGGCGGGCGCTACGAGCTGGGCAGCGTCCTGGGCCGTGGTGGCATGGCCGAAGTCCGCGAGGGGTGGGACCTGAAGCTGGGTCGACCCGTGGCGATCAAGCTGCTCAAGACAGGGCCCGGTGACGGAGACCGGCCGGAAAGCCGTGTCCGGTTCGAGACCGAGGCACGGGCAACCGCGGTGCTCAGCAGTCAGAACATCGTGATCGTGCACGATGTGGGTGACCATCACGGCCTGCCGTTCATCGTGATGGAGCGTCTGCCAGGCGTGTCGCTGGCCGACCACATCGCACGGGGCCCGCTTCCGCAACCGTTGGTCCTGGCGGTTCTGCATGCCGTCCTCGCCGCCCTCACCGTGGCCCACGACGCCGGGATTCTGCACCGCGACGTCAAGCCCGGCAACATTCTGTTCACCGCCACCGGCGAAGCCAAGCTCGCGGATTTCGGCATAGCCAAGACGGCCGGGGGCCCCCACACCATGACAGGCCAAGTCGTGGGCACGATGGCATACCTGAGCCCGGACCGGTTGGCCGGGAAACCCGCTACGCCGGCCGACGATCTCTACGCGGTGGGCGTGGTGGGCTACGAGGCCCTTACCGGGCGAAGAGCGTTTCCGCAGGAGCAATTCCCTGCGCTGGCCAACGCGATCTTTCACGAATCACCGCCGCCGATTGCCGCGCTCCGTCCAGATGTTCGACCGGAGCTTGCCGCGGTGTGCGAGCAAGCCATGGCGCGCAATCCGGCGCAGCGATTTCAGAGTGCCGGCGCGATGCGCATGGCATTGGACGTCCCCGTGCCGCGCGCCAGACCCGTTCGCAGTCGCACCCTGGTCATGCCGGTGCCGCCGCCGGCGGCCAGTTCGGCATTCGTGGCAGTGGATTCCGAGCCGACACGTCCCGGACGCAAACTGTGGGCCGCGGCGATTCTGGCCGTTCTCGTGCTTGCGGTCATGCTGATGGCCATCAGCCCGCCCTTCTCCACCCCGCCGCCCGCGCCAATGGGCACCAGCACGCCGCCGGCGCCCGCCACGACCGCGCCGTCGGCAACGACGATCGCCAGTACACCAGAATCCGCGCCGCCCCCGCCGACTGCACCGCCGGGCAAACACGGCAAGAAACCCAAGGGCGAAAAAGGCGACTGATCAGTCGGGGAAACCGAACAGCTCGACAACACCGTGATCGCGGCCGGCCAGGTAACCGCCGTCGACCGCAATGGCCTGACCCGATACGAACGACGCATCGGCGGAGACCAGGAAAGCCGCCATCGCCGCGACCTCTTCGGGTCGACCCAACCGCTGCAGAGCGTGCTCCTTGGTGATCGCGGCGCGCGGGCCCTCCATCCCGGGAATGCCGAAAACGCTTTCGGCGAGCGGTGTTTCGATGAAGCCCGGACAGATCGCGTTCGCCCGGATCCCACTCGGCCCGTAATCGAGCGCGATGTTCTTGGTCAACAGCACCACCCCGCCCTTGGCGGCGTTGTAGGAACTGCCGCCCGCGGTGCCTTCCAGGCCCTCGACGCTGGCCAGTGTCACGATGGAGCCACGCTCGCCGTCCACCCGGGGCTGTTCGATCATCCTGGCCAACGCGGCCTTGGCGACCAGAAAGGTGGCGGTGAGGTTGATGCCGATGACCCGGTCCCATTCGGATCGGGGAAGTAGATGCACCGGACCGCCGCCGGCCACCCCCGCGCAGTGGACCATCCCGTCCAGCCGGTCGGGTACCGCGGCGAAGACCGCCCCCACCGCGCTCTCGTCGCTGATGTCGGCGGTGACGAAGTGGAAATGCGGACCCAGATCGGGCGGCGAGACCAGGTCGGCACCGATGACGGTGCCGCCTTCGTCCAACAGTCGCCGGGCAGTCGCCAACCCGATGCCCGACGAGGCGCCGGTCACCACGAACGTGCGCCCCGCGGCGCGGTCAGCGCTCACTGGCGCTCCTCGGTTGTGCTGCCAGTGCGGCTGACCCCTCGGCGACCGTGTTCGGCAGTATGCCTAGTCTTACACCGTCTTCGCGCAGCGGATCGCTCTTTCGCATATCCAGCCACGGTTTCACAGCTGTCTCACAGCGCTTTCTCGCAGGCCGCCAATATGGCGAGGAAGTTCCACCGCAGCAGCCGCCGGCTGACCGCCTCCATCAGCTTGCCGCCCGCGTAGATCGGGTGGGTGTAGTTGGACCGCCAGTCGACGTGGGTGCCGTCGCCGGACGGAGTGAAAGTCAAGGTGCCGCCGTCGTGGTTGAACGCCGGCACCGAGCGCACGATCAGGTAGGTGTAGCTACGCGGACGGTCGTAGGCGGTGATGTCCTCCCGGAACCACATTCCGGTCCCGACCACCTCGCGCACCGCTCCGACGCCGGGCCCCTTCGTATCCTTTGTCCATCCGGACTTCAGGACCAGCGGCGCTGCTTCCAGGCTGACCGGGTCGGCCAGCCAGTCGAAGACTCGTTCGGCGGGGGCGGCGATGGTCCGCTGCACATGTATCTCGACCATGAGATCTCCTGCCCGGCGCTGGGCGCGCACTCAACGGGATGGTAACCCCCGCGCGGCCCGACTCCGGCGAATCGGCGCAGTTCCGGCACGCCCACCAAGTCCACCTGGACAATCCGACCCTGATGACGCTGTCGCTGCAGATCGGCCGGGTCGAAAAGGAGTGGATGGACCGGGCCGGTGGCCGGAGTCGGGGACGCAACCGGCGATAATCGACCGCGGTGCATGATGAGCGCTATGACGACCGAACCGCTCATCGAGCGTGACCCCGCCCGGATCACCGCCTACCGCCTCGGGGCCATGTTGCTGGGCGTCGGCACCCTTCACTTTCTGGCGCCCAAACCCTTCGACGACATCATCCCCGCTGAGCTGCCCGGCAGCCCACGGTTCTACACATATGCGTCGGGGGTCGCCGAGCTGGTGATCGGTGCCCTGCTGCTGCCGCGTCGCACCCGGCGCCCCGCCGCGGGGGCGGCTGCCGCATTGTTCATCGGGGTTTACCCGGGCAACCTCAACATGGTGCGGCTCTGGTGGGGCAAGCCGTGGCCGATGCGCATCGCCGCCCTGGCCCGGTTGCCGCTGCAGTTCCCGATGATCACGGCGGCGATCAAGGTCTACCGCAACAGTTAGAGTCGCGAGCCGATGCGATGCAGCGTGCCGTCCGGGTCGACGTAGGCGAACTCTCGCAGGCCGTAGGGCGTGTCGTGCGGCGGGTGCAACCGGCCGCCCAGATTCTGCAGTGCTTTCCATTCCCCAAAGAGGGCATTGGCGTCGCTGACGTAGAGGTAGACGCTGGACGTGGTGGTCAGTGGGTCGTGTTCGGCCCACTCGGTGAGGTGGATCTGAATTGAACCCCGGTCGACGAAGCCGTAGCGTTCGGGGCCTTCGTATCCGCGGGCGTCGAATCCCAGCCGCCGGTATCGGTCGAGCGCGGCGTCGAGGTCGCGGACGGGGACGATCGGAGCCAGCGAGGTGAAGTCGATTTCGGGCACCACAGGAGTCTGTCACGCGTCCCATTTAGGTGCGGCCTCGGCAACGAGATCTAAACGCATACCGCCAAATCGGCTCAACCCGAACAGAACTCGAACGGTCTGCCGCTGAGCTGCGAACGTAACGGCTCGATGAGATCGCCGGATTTCACGCTTGCGGCCAGCGGGCAAGCGGTTCGAAACCTAGCGCGCGGGCCCGCTCACGTAGCCGTGCCACCAGCTCGTCGTGGGCGGCATCGTCACCGCGTTTCCGGGCAACCAACGCGCGCAGGCGCAAAACCGGCAGTTCGTTCAGGACGAAACCTTCGTCGGTGGGCACGGCGGCCAGCCGGTCGATGGCGGCTTGGGCTTCCTGCACGTCGGCCTGGGCGCCATGAACCAGCAGTGCTTCGACCAACGCGCTGACAGCCGACCAGCGCCACACCATCTCACCCGTTGCGTAGCTGCGTTCGACGACGTTGCGGGCCAGCGCGATGGCGCCGTCAATGTCTCCGTTCTTGGCTCTGTCCCGTGCGATTTCGGGCTCGATGATTGATATCGCCAATCCGACAAAGCGCTGCCTCGACGAAGATTCGTGCGCTTGATGCAGCAGCGCGATACCTCTCTCGCGATCGGGGCCGCCGCGATGGATGCGGGCGAAACCGTGCGCGAGGAGGGCGAACCCCAGCACAACTTGGTCGCCGGTCTGCTCAGCGATCCACAGCGCGTCGGCGGTGTCTCGCAGCGCAGTGGAATCGGCGGCCAGCGCGCCAAATGGGATGGTCAGAACGTATTTCCACATGACTGTCATGACGTGGACCACTGGGTCCACCGGGGCCGCAATGCGGATAGCGGCGTCCGCATCCGCCTGCCAGCCCGGCATTCCGAGGCACATCTTGGTGAAACCCACCAAGCCCGTGGCCATCGCCAAGGGCGAACCGAAGATCAGGTTGCCCTTCGTAGGATCTCCGTCGGCCAGTTCGACGGCTCGCTGCGCCAAGCGCAGCGCCTCGCGAATGTGACCCGCCTCCATTTTGGCGTAGGTCCCTGCATAGAAAAGCGCGACGAAGAGTGTCGGATCTCCGGTCGACTCGACCAGTTCGACGAACTCGCCGGCCAACGCGGCTGCATCCCGAGCGCGGCCGCTGGCCGCGAGTGCCATGACGACGCCGGACATGCCGATGGCAAGGGACACCTGGTCACCAGCCGTCGCGCAAAGCTCGCGCAGTTCGCCGAATTCGACGTCGTCGGCACGGTATCCCGCCAGAAATGCTGTGGCGCACAGCAAAGTTCGCGGCTGAGTCTGCATCGGGACGCGGCCCGGATGACTGTCGGGCAGGCGGTCGGCGACCTGGCAGGCACGCTGCCAGTTGGTCCGGGCCGACGCCAGGTCACGGTGGTTCGACCAGGCTCCCGCACGCATGTGCCAGCCGAACGCCTCGGGCAGGTCGCCGGCGGCTTCGAGATGTTCCGCGATCAGCGCGGCATTCTGTTCGACCGCGTCCAGATCCCGTTGTTCGATGACGGTGGCCACCCGCCGATGAAGTTCGGCACGCTCGGCCTTGAGTTGCGACTCGTAAGCCACCGTACGGACCAGGGGGTGCCGAAAGGCGTATTCGGCGTGCGGAGTGAACCGCACTTGGTCAACGAGCTCGACGTGCACCAGCTCATCGAGGGCGGCAGTCAGAGGACCGGGCCCGCGCATGACGGTGTCGAGCACGTCGAGGGTGAACCGTGCCCCGATGATCGCCCCCGCGTACAGCACGCGCTTGGCGGTGATTCCCAGGCGGTCGATGCGCGCGGCGAGGGTGGCCTGCACCGTGCTCGGCAGTGTGATGGTCGCCGTCTCTCTGCGACAGACGTATTGACCGCGCTCACCTTCAAGGACACCTCGCCCGGCCAGGTCCCGGGTGATCTCTTCGGCGAAAAAGGGATTCCCGACGGCCTGTTCGGTGATCTGCGCGGCCAGCTTTGCCACTGACTGATGTCCCCCCAACAACTCGGCGACGAGCATGCTGGTCTGCGTCGAGTTCAAGGGCGCCAGAGCAATCGTCTGCCCACCCGGTGTCCGCGACAGCGGCCCCTGGTACTCGGGGCGGTAAGTGATCAGCACCAGCGACCGGGTTTGGGGCACCACCGTGACGAACTCGGCCAGCATGGCCTCGCTGGCCTCGTCGATCCAATGCACATCCTCGATCACATAAACCGCAGGCCGGTCGCGGGCCAAGGCCGCCGCGTTCAAGAGCGCAGCCAGTCGGCGCCGACGGGCGTCGGGAGTGATGGCAGGCAACGCCACTGCGGGGTCAGCGATCCCGAGGAGATCGTCGAGCAGGCACAGATCCTCGGGATTGGCGTCGAGGATGCGGTCGCGCACAATCTTGCGAGCCGCATCGGGTCCCGCATCGACGAGGTCGAACACCGCGCGCAGCAGTCGGGCCACCACGTGGAACGCCACGTCGTGAGTGTGGGATTCGCTGTAGGTGGTGAACACCTCCACGCCGCGCTCAGCGGCCAGGCGCGTCGCCTCCCGGACCGTGCGACTCTTGCCGATGCCGGGCGGCCCCACTACTCCGGCCACGCAGCCGTCGCCGTCGATCGATTGGTCGAGAATCCCGCCGAGAGTGTTGAGCTCCCAGATGCGGCCCACCAAGGTGGGCTCTCGCCGCGCACGTTCCGGACGCTTGCCGCCAACGGCCAGCAGCCGCACCGCCGGAACCGGCGCGTTGGCACCCTTGATCCGAACCAGCTCCGGATCGGCTAGCACCACCGCGCCGTCGACCAATCGAGCCGTGCTCTCACTCAACATCACCCCACCCGGCGGGGCGGCCGACTCCATCCGCTGAGCCATCCCGACCTGCTCGCCGATTGCGGTGTAACTCGCTGTAGCAGAACAAATTTCGCCTGCTATCACCTGACCAGAGTTGAGTCCGACCCGCAGTTCGAGGGCGACGCCATCGCGACGGTTGACTTCGGCGGCAAGGCTCTCCACCTCACCCTGGATGGCCATGGCCGCCAGGCAGGCGCGAAACGCGTGATCCTCCAACGCCGTCGGCGCCCCGAACAGCGCCATGATGCCATCGCCGGTGAACTTGTCGACCGTACCGCCGTAACGCTGAACGACTGCCGTCGAACAATCCAACAGCGCGCCCATGATCTCGCGCAACCGCTCCGCCCCCAGCGCGGCCGCCAAGTCCATCGAATGCACCACATCGGCGAACAACACGGTGACTTGCTTGTACTCCGCCGACTGGCCGGCTTGGTCGCGAGCTCTCCCGCACTGGCTGCAGAACCTTGCCGCGGCGGCCAGACTGCTCCCGCACGACGCACACGAGACCTCTGCTCCCAGTGTTCCGGTCATCGCAGCACGACCGCCCGGCTCTCACCCACGTGCGTATCGTGCCACCGCTCCGAATGCCGGGTCTAGATGTTCGCGGGGCCTTGATAACCAATGCTGATCAACAGATCGACAACCGGTGTTGGACGGCGCGCTCCGGCAACCGGGATCGTAGAGGCAGCAAACAGAAGCGAACCTCGACCCGGCGCACCCCAGGAGGATGAAATGCACACGCAGACAAGCGCACACGTCGCATCACTGATCAACGGCGAGATCGTAGAGGAGTCTGACCTCGGGTCGATCCAACGGCTGACCGCCGACAACTTCCCCATCCTGCAGGGTCTTTCGATCAAGCGGCTGGTGATCAACCCGGGCGCGATGCGGACACCGCACTGGCACGCGAACGCCAACGAACTCACCTACTGCGTGTCGGGTACCGCCTTGGTCTCGGTGCTCGACACCGGCAGCCAGTTCTCGTCGTTCGTGGTGCGCGCCGGCGAGATGTTCCATATCGACTCTGGTTCGCTGCACCACATCGAGAACATCAGCACCGGGGTGTGTGAATTCATCATCGCGTTCCGCAGCGAACGGCCCGAAGACTTCGGGCTGGGGGCAGCATTCGGCGCCATGACCGATGCGGTCCTGGGCAACACCTACGACCTGCCGGCCGCGGATTTCGCGGCGATGCGCCGCAGTACCACCGACCGCGCCCTGGCCGCACGTATCGGGGCGCCCGACGTCCCGGCCACGGCGTTCTTCAACGACCCCCACAAATTCGCGGTCGAGGCGATGGAGCCGCCGGTGAGCATCGCGGTCGGCTCGGCCAGGACCGCACGGCTGCAGTACTGGCCCGCGCTCAAGGACCTGTCGATGTACTCGCTACGCATCCGCGAGGATGGGATGCGGGAACCGCACTGGCACCCGATCACCGCTGAGATGGGCTACGTCAACCAAGGGTCGGCGCGGATGACGGTCATGGCACCCGGCGGTGAACTGGACACCTGGTACCTGCGGCAGGGCGACGTGTACTTCATCCCCCGCGCCTACCCGCACCACATCGAGGTCTTCGACGCCCCGGAGATGCACTTCTGCATCTTCTTCGACCAGCCGACCCCGGGCGACATCGGCTATCGCGCATCGGTGAGTGCCTACTCCCGCGAGGTTCTTGCGGCCACCTTCAACACCCGCTTACAGGATCTGCCCGACTTCCCGTTCACCAAGGCCGACCCCCTGATCGTCAACCGGCTCAATCCCCTGGACACGCGCGCCGTCGGCGAGTGAGCACCGCCTCCAAGATTCTTCCAAGAATCCTCCAAGCGCCTGGCGAGAGCGTGTCGGTTACCGAACCGAGATCAGCACCGCGGCTACCCCGGCCGGACTCGTCAACAAGGGGGAAAGAACATGACCGACACCGCGCACCAGCCGCCGGCAAGCACGCGCGAACACCTCGCGGAGCTGGGTCCGCTGCTCGACACGTTGACAGGCGTCGCGGTGCGGGGCGAGGTTCCAGATGCTGAGCTGCTGGCCCGGGCCGCCGCGGCCCGGCCGGCATTGTCGGTACTGGCCGGCGATCCCGATGACGGCGCACCCTACTCGCGCTCGATCCTGCACGCCGACGATCGGGTTGAGATCATGCTCGCCCGCTGGCGTCCGGGCCACGGTTGCGCTCCGCACGACCACGGCGGCTCGGGTGGCTTCGTGATCGCCATCGAAGGCACGTTTGAAGAACACCGGTTCCGGTGGGACGGACCGCACCTGACCGTCGCCGAAACGATTGAGCGGCAACAGGCTACGGTAATCCAGATTCCACCCGAGGTGATTCACGACATGGCCGCGCCGGCTGGCGGCCTGTCGTTGCACCTGTACAGCCCACCGCCGGCGGGCATGCGGGTCTTCGACCTGGAACGCGCAGAAGCACTCGAACTGATCGGCAACTATGGGGCGTGGGTTCCCTCTGGCGACCACGCGCGCATCCCGTTCGCCGCTGCGGCACCCAGCCGGCCCAAGCCGGTGATCTGGGTGGCGCACACCACTCACTACCGCCGCGGTTCGGCCGAGTTCGCGGTGGCCGCGGCCACCATGGGCCGTGAGCTGGCCGCCGCACATCCCGACGCGCAGGTGATCGTCTCCGGTCTGCACCGAAAGGCGGACTTCGAAGCCGAATTGGCCCGATTCACGCTGTCCGGGAAAGAAATCAGCCAGCTGCACCTGATCGGGCACTCGGGCATGTACGGCCCGATGTTCGGTTCCACGGACTGGCCGGAGCAGTTCTCGCCGCATGAGTGGCAGGCAATGACCATCCCGTTCACGACCGACGGGAGGGCATATTTCCATGCCTGCCGTACGGCTCGCTGGTTCACACCATTCTTTGCCGAGGTATTCGGTGTCACCGCCTTCGGCAACCACAACTACACCACCGTGTCCGCGCGTAAGGACCGGTTTGCGTGGGCGGGCCGTCGACCGGCGGCTCGCCCGAGTCTTTATCTGATCGCCGCTCCGGGCAGGAGGTCACACGGCTGGGCCGGCAGCGTGCGAAAGTATCTTGGCTGCGCCGCAGAGCCGATGGCGGAAACTCGCCCCGCGCCAGTGCAACAGGAGCGGTCCTACGATCGCGTGGCCGACCTCTACGACCGCGTGTACGCCGACATCCGCGTCCGCGAGGCCGAATGGCGGTGGGTGGCGGCCCGCCTGGCCGCCGTGCACGCCGACCTGGGCCGACGGGTCCGGGTACTGGAAATTGGTTGCGGCAACGGGGCTTTGCTACGGGCACTGGATGACAACGGTGATATCGACTTCGCCGTCGGAGTGGACAGTTCCGCCGGCATGCTGGCCCGGGCGCGTGAACGCAACCGCGATCGGCCCCGACTGCGATTCGGCCAGACCAACGGCCCGGCCCTGGACGTACCGGACAACCACGTCGACGTGGTGATCTCGTTTCTGTCCTTCCGCTATCTGGACTGGGATCCGGTGATGGCCGAGATCCGGCGGGTTATGGTCCCCGGCGGCCGCCTGTTGGTCGTCGACATGGTTGAGCAACCGCTGCGAATGCGGGAACTTCCCGTGCTCGCCCGGTCGGCGTGCGCGCACCTGCGCACGCGGCGAGACCGGCCCCAATTCGCCCACGACCTGGCCACCCTGACCAACCATGACGAATGGCGACAACTGTTGCAACACAACCCGATTCGCGCCGAACACGAATACCTCTGGTACTTCGGCAGCCGCTTCCCGGGCAGGCCACTACAAACGTTGACGGCTACCATGCGGGCGCGGGTGGTGGCCTTCGATTCCGGCCCCCTGGCCAAGGGGCGCACCGCCGCGCTGTCCTACCCGTGAGAACCATGGTCAGCGACGCCTGCCTGGGCATCATCGACTGGGGCATCGGCGGGGTGGGACTGGTCAACGCACTGGACCGGCTCGCCCCCGGCCTGCCCGTGTTGTACTGGTCGGACGCCGGGGCCACCCCCTACGGCCGGATGGACGCGCACGAGCTCACCGACCGCCTGCTCCGGGTGGTCACCGCCCTCGCCGAGCGCGGCGCCACCGAGGTGGTGCTCGCCTGCAATGCGGCCAGCACCGTGGTCACGCGGTTGGGGGCGGCGCCGGTTGCCGTGGAAGGCATCATCACCCACGGCCTGGCCTCCGTCCCCGAAGACCTCGCCTCGATCGGCGTGCTGGGCGGGCGGCGCACCATCGACGCCGGCCACTATCGGCGCGGGCTGGCCAGACCGGGGCGGGAGGTGTTGTCGCGAGTCGCGCAACCGTTGTCCGCACACATCGAAGCGGGCCGTACCGGGTCCCCACAGTTCCGGGCGGACCTGGCCGCCATTGTGGCGCCGCTGCGACGGGTGGATGCCTTGGTGCTGGCCTGTACGCACTACCCGGCGGCGAGTCGCTGGTTCGCGGCCGCCCTGCCCGGCGCGCTGCTCATCGACCCGGCCGAACACCTGGCCGCGGCGATCGCCTACCGCTATCCCGAGGCGGCCTCACCAACCCGCCCGGCCCGCCGGACGTTCCTGACCACCGGCGACCCGAATGCGATGCGCCGCAGCGCCGCCCGCGCCTGGGGAACGATGCTGAGCGCCCAGGCGGTCCGCCGCCGCGACCGCATCGCCGCGCCGTCGTGGCAGGCGTCCTAGCCGGATGCGTGCGCCACGATGATCGGGGTGTGCACCGAGTGCACCACGGCGTTGCTCACAGAACCCAGCAGCATCTTTGCGATGCCGCCCCGTCCGCGGCTGCCGAGCACCACCAGTTGCGCCGATCGCGACTGGTTGATCAGCTCTCGGGCCGGCCGGTCGCGGACCACGAGTCGCTGCACGGTCACGTCGGGATAGCGCTCCTGCCATCCGGCCAGGCGTTCGGCCAAGACCTGCTCCGACTGGACCTCCAGCGTGGGCCAGTCCAGGCCGCCGAGATCGAGCACCTCCACATCGCTCCACGCGTGCAGTGCTGTGAGAGCGACGCCCCGGCGGGAGGCCTCGTCGAATGCGATCGCCGTGGCAACTTCCGAAGCCGAAGAACCGTCGATGCCCACCAGCACCGGAGCGTTCTCGTCGATGTCGGCGGCCGGATCGCCGCCGGGGACGATGGCGACGGGGCACGCAGCGCCGCGCAGCACCCCCGAGCTCACCGAACCCAGCAGCACCCGCCCGACCGCGCCACGCCCGTGGCTACCCACCACCACCAGCTCGGCATCCTTGGACATTTCCACCAGCGTCGGGATCGGAGGCGAACCCTTCAGTTCGCTTGCGATCTCGAGGGCCCGGCCGACCGAGTCCCGGGCAAGCTTGACAGCCTGTTCGAGAACCTGCCGGCCGTCGTCTTCCTGCCACACCGCCACGCCGCCCGCCAGCGGGATCTGCGGAAAAGTGGGCACGTAGGTGCTCAGCATATGGACCAGAGTCAGCGGGACATTACGCAGGCCCGCGTCTTTGGCCGCCCATGCCACCGCGGCATTGGAGGCCGTCGAGCCGTCGACTCCGACGACGATGCCCCGTGCGCCCGATTTCCAGTTCGTCATTTAGTATCTCCTAGCGTTCGACACACCAAAACGCTATTGCGCGAACACCGCTCGGTCGCGTGCCTTAAGTCCTCAACTAGATGAACATCGGGTCTTCGTCTGATGAACGCTTGGTGGTCAGGCCGGCGGGGGCCGGCGATAGAGCGCCGCACCCGCTACAACCCCCGCTCCGGCCGCGACGAACAGCACCTGACCGCCCGGCCGCAAGGCTGCGTTGTGTTGCTCGTACGCGGCCGCGAGCGCCGCGGTGTGCATGCGGTGATCGTCTGCCACGCAGATCTTTTCGATCTGCACCTCCAGCATCGTGCTCAGCGCCTCCCGGAACGGCCGCCGGGCCGGTGCGGCCAGGATCAGGTCGACATCGGTCAGCGAGACGTCATTGCGTTCCAGGCACTTGCCGACCGCGTCGGCGGCCACCGCCGCGAATCTGTGATCCGCCTCGGCAGACTGGCTGAACCGCAGCACATTTCGGCCATCGGCAAATCCGACTGTTGCAGCTGATGTCTCGAGGTCATCGAGCGCATCGGCGGCGTTCGCCCACGACACGTCGCTGAGACCGTAGTCGTCATCGGTCCAGCCGCACAGCAGCGCCGCCCCGCTGGCGGAGAACGGGAAATGCTCGCTCATGCCGTGGCCGGGGTCGGCATCACTGCTCACCACCAGGGCGCGCCGCACGCAGCGTGTCCGCAGGAACCCGTCCACGATCTGCAACGCGGTCAAGACACCGCAGGCGCCGTTGGCGACGTCGAAGGAGAAGGTGCCATGCGCGTCGGAGTGCGGATCCTCCGGGTTCGCGCCGATGTCGTCCTGAATCAGCGCGGCCAGTGCCGGCTCACCCAGATTCCGGTCGCGGTAGATGCCGGCGTTGACTACCAGATCCAATTCGTGGGGTTCACACCCGGCCTGCCGCAGACACCCTTTCGCCGCAGTGACGGCCAGGTGCAGGGCGCTGTGACGGCCACGCAACCGCGGGTGCGAAATGTCGACTTCGTCAATCACCATGCCCATAGCGGCTCACCAAATCCTCATCCAGGGTCAACAAGACCACACCGATCTCCAGGCCCGAGGCCAACGACAGCAACGCCACCCGCTCGCCGGCCGCTATCCGTCCGGCTTCCAGTTCCTCCACCAGCGCCACCGTGTGCGTGGTCGACGCGGTGTTGCCGTACCGGTCGACGGTGATCACGGCATCGTGTTGAGGGCTGTCCCCGAACGACTCCGTCATGCGCGTCATGCCTTTGCGGATGGCGCGCGCTGACGTCTGATGGGTGATGACGTGGTCGATGTCGTGAATCGAAATACCCACCGCGTCAAGCACTTCGTGCAGCAGCAGCGGGGTGTTGGCGATCGCGGCCTTCTGGATGGCGCGCGAGTTGGTGAACATGCGCGCACCGGGGTCGTGCCCCTGCGGATAAGCCAGGCAGAGCCGGCTGTAGTCGGCCACCGTGGTGAATCCGGCCACCTCGATACCCGCAGACCCGGCCGGAGCCCGTTCCAGTAACAGCGCCGCGCCGGCGTCACCGAGTGTCAGGCACGCGAGTTCCTTGCTCATGATGTTGCGGATGTGCCGGGCCGCGTTCTGGCTGAGCTGTGAAATGTATTCGCCGCTGACGACCAGTCCCCGCCGCACGATGCCCTGCCGGATCCAGTTGTTCAGAATCGTTACGCCGGTGAGCATCCCGGCACACGCATTGGACACATCGAAGGTCATCGCGCCGCTCGCCCCGATGTTGCGGGCCACCGCACCGCTCATCGTCGGCTCCAGCCACTGGGTTAGGCCGCCACGGAATTTCGTGATACTGCAGCTGATCACCACGTCGATGTCCGCGGGATCCTGTTGAGCCGCGGTCAGGCAGTTCAGCGCGGCTGCGGTGGCCAACGACAACGAATCCTCCTCGCCCATCGACACCCGGCGCTCCCGAATGCCGGTCAGCCGCTCCAGATCGATGTGGGTGCGGTGACGTGTCGTGGCCATCAAATCGTCTGTGGTCAAGCGTGTCTGGGGCAGATGACGGCCAGCGCCCGCCAACCGGGTGATGTAGGGCGTCCGGGCCCCTTGCCCGTCGGCCTCCATCACCAGCCAATGCCGTGTCATCGGGTGCAACTCCTTCCGTTGCAGGACCGTTGCGCCGTCACTCGCAGTGCCGATTCCAGCAGCAGCCGGCGTTCGACGCCGATGTTGGCGACGTACTTGGTGGTTTAGGTATTCGGCGGCATCCTTTCCATGTGAAGGTGATCAGATCGCGTGGCGCCAGGCGTCATGTGCTTGCGCCACAGAGGTTTCCAGCGGTTGTGAAGTATCCATCCGATACGCCGACTCCCACGCGTCGCGGCGGGCCGCCAGGGCCGTTGCGATCTCGGGAGTCGCGTCGGAGTTGCCTGCCGCGCGTTGCCGGATCCGGCCGGTGGTGGTCTCCACCGGCACCGCACACATGAACTCGACAATCCGCGAATGGTTTTCGTCAGCGACCCGGCGGGCCCTGGCGCGCAGGTCCGGGTTCTGCCAGGTCCCGTCGAGAATCACCGACTGCCCTTGGCTCAACTGAACAGCGGCCCGGCGCAGCACCGTGTCGTAGACGGCAGCGACGTTGTCGGGGCTGTACAGCCCGGAGTCCAGCACCCCCGGGTCCCCGGAGATCGCGCCCGTCTCCCGTAGCTCCCGACGCACGTCGTCAGTCGAGATCACCTGCGCGCCAACCTTTTCAGCGATGCCACGGGCAACGGTCGACTTGCCGCTGCCTGGATTGCCCCCGATGAGCGCCAGCCGAACGGCGCCACTGGCCAGATGCTCGGCAGCGATCGCGAGGTGGCGGGCGGCGTCGTCGGCGGATTGCGCCCTGCCCTGCAGAAATCGCACACAATCGACCTTGGCGCGTACCACCGCGCGGTAGGCGACGTAGAAGTGCCGCAGCGACGCCGGGGCGGTATCCCCGGTCAATGCGGTGTACCGCCGGAGGAAGTAGTCGCCGAGGTCTCCGCGCCCGAGGAACTCCAGGTCCATGGCGAGGAAGGCGGCGTCGTCGATGCGGTCGAGGTAGCGCAGTTCGTCATCGAACTCCAGGCAATCCAGCAGCGCCGGCCGACCATCGACGAAGAAGATGTCGTCGGCGAGCAGATCTCCGTGGCCGTCGACAATGCTGCCCTCGTCGATCCGGCGCACGAACAGCCGCTCCCGGCCCGAAAGGTATTCGGCGACCATACCTTCGATGCGGCTGACGTTCTCCTCCGTTACCCCGGCGATCGTGGTGAATCGGTGGAGTTCAGCCAGGTTGGCCCGCCACCGGTGGTCGACGGCACGGGCCTCCCCCTGGGCGCTGATGACCGCGCCGCGCCGTGCGCCCCCATGGAACTCGGCCAGCACGGCCGCGACGGCGTCCAACAGGTCCGCCGCGGATGCAACGGCGTTCGGGTGAGTGACCAGGAATGCCATCCGGTCGCTGTCGCGGTACCGGCGCATGACCACGATCGGTTCCTGGGCGCCTCCGGCCGGGTCGGATAGATGGGCAACGCCGAGGTATGCCTGCGGCGACAGGCGGCGGTTCAATTCGACTTCCCGGCGGCAGGCGCGCTCCCGTTGCTCGGTGGTGCGGAAGTCGACGAAATCGGTCACGATCGGCTTTTTCGCCTTGTACGCACGCTCACCGGCCAGCACCACCACACCGGTGTGTGTTTCGCGCACTTCTAGGTAAGGCCCGGTGTCGGTGCCGCGGGTGCTCGATTCAGCGAGCCGTTCGGCCATTGCCGGCAACTCCATGACCTCACACCGCCGGTCGCCGGGACGGGTGCTGTCCCGGGCGCGCCACGATCACCGGCGTGCCGGTGGAGTGGATGAGCGCGTTGCTGACCGAACCCAGCATCATGGCGCCGATCGCACCGCGCCCGTGGCTACCGACCACGACCAACTGAGCCGATTGCGCCTGCTTGATGAGCTGGCGAGCGGGTCGGTCGCACACGACCACGCGGTGCACCGCCACGTCGGGGTACTGCTCCTGCCAGCCCGCCAAGCGTTCGGCCAGGATGCGATCCGCGTCCTGTTTGAACGTCGACCAGTCCAGCCCCGGCAGTTCGACTGCCTCGATATCGCTCCACGCGTGTACCGCTTTGAGCTCGACCCCGCGCCGGGAGGCTTCGTCGAACGCGATGGCCGTAGCCGATTCGGAAGCCGGTGACCCATCGATACCCACGACGACCGGAGCTCCATCGGAGAAGTCCCCGTCACGGATGACCGCGACCGGGCAGCTCGCGCGCCTTAACACCCCTGAACTCACCGAGCCGAGCAGTCCCCGCGCCACGGCCGAGCGTCCATGGCTACCCACCACCACCAACTCCGCGAACTCTGACAACTGCACCAGGGCCGGAACCGGCGGCGAGCATTTGAGCTCGGTCGCGATCGGAACCGGGCGTCCCGCGCCGACGATGTCTTCAGCGACCTTGACCGCGTGCTGGAGAATTCGATGGCCGTCCTCGTCCCCCCACATGCCCATACCCATCGACAACGGCATTTCGGGATACATCGGGACCGCCACGCTGACCAGATGGACCAGCGTCAGCGGAACATGGCGCAGCGCCGCCTCCCGCGCCGCCCACACCACTGCGGCATTCGATGGTTCAGATCCGTCCACCCCGACCAGGATGCCGTGGCGATTGGCCAGTGCGTCCATTCTGTTCTCCCTCCACTACCGAAAACGCTATTGGCCGAACCGACCTGGGTCGTGGGGCTTAAGTCACCAAGTGCAGGGACGTGGGACCTTCATTGCGTCTTGGGCCGTCATTCAGAGCTCTGGCTGTGGCATCGTCACCAGCCGTGACCGACTGGCCCGCCACTATCGACCGGCGTTACCACGACGCGGTGATCTTGAACCTTGACGGAGTGCTGTCCGCCGCCGCCTCAGGCGGCTTTCACGCCTCCGAATCCACCGGCCCATTGCTACGCCGGCTGCGCGATGCAGGGATCGGCACGGCTGTCTACTTGGCCGGTGCCGCGGATGAGCAGCAACTGGGCGGCCGGCGCGACGAACTCGTCGACGTGGACGTCATCGAATTCGCCGACGAGCACGACTCCTCGGTGCTGGTCCGGGCGGCGTCCCGGCTGAAGGTCCGCCCCGATCGGTGTGCGGTCATCGAGCACGACGGGGCCGGGGTTCAAGCCGCCTGCGCCGCCGGGTTCAGCCTGGTGATCGGCCTTGACCACGGGAGCGAGGAACTGACCTCGCACGGCGCCGACGCCGTGATCGCCGATCTCGCGGAGATCTCGGTGCGCAACACGGACGCCGCGATATCGACGATCACCGACGCGCTGCAGGTCTACAGCCAGCTCAAGGAACTCGTCACGGCCCGGCAACCCGTGCTGTTCGTCGACTTCGACGGCACCCTGTCCGATATCGTCGGCCGGCCGGAGTCGGCGACGCTGGTCCAGGGTGCCGCCGAAGCGTTGCAGGCGCTGGCTCAGCACTGCGCCGTCGCGGTGATCAGCGGTCGCGACCTGGCCGATGTTCGAGCCAAGGTCGACGTGGGCGGGCTGTGGTTCGCGGGAAGTCATGGTTTCGAACTCGTCGCGCCGGACGGCACCCTCCACCAGAACGCCGAATCCGCCGCCTCGGTCGGCGTGTTGGTCAGGGCGGCAACACGTCTGACCGAAGAACTCAGGGACATCCCGGGCACGATCGTGGAGCGCAAACGCTTTGCGGTGGCGGTGCACTATCGCAACACCGACCCGCAGGCCGTCGACCAGGTGATCGCCGCGGTGCGCCGCCTCGGGCGTTCGAAAGGGCTGCGTGTCACGACCGGACGCAAACTCGTCGAACTGCGGCCGAACATCGCGTGGGACAAGGGCAAGGCGCTGCATTGGATTCTCGAACACCTTGCGAATCAGGAGGGTTCGCCGTCGGCCACCACGCTGCCGATCTTCATCGGCGACGACATCACCGACGAGGATGCGTTCGACGCCATCCGCTTCGACGGCGTGGGCATCGTCGTCCGTCACCTCGAAGGGGGTGACCGGCCTTCGGCTGCCACCTTCAGCCTCGAGGGCCCGAAGGCCGTTACCGGATTTCTGCAGAGACTCGCCGACGACCTGAAGGAGGAGGCGGCGGCTCCCCACGATGCCTGGCAGCTCGTCTACGACCATTACGACCCGGCGACCGAGCGACTTCGTGAAACGCTGTGCGCCGTCGGTAACGGCTATATCGCCACCCGCGGCTGCGCGTCCGAAGCCACCGCTTCCCAGCACCACTATCCCGGCACCTATGCCACCGGCGTGTACAACATCCTCTCCGACGAGATCGCCGGCCGGACCATCGACAACGAGAGCCTGGTCAACCTGCCCAACTGGCTGTCCCTGACGTTACGCATCGACGGTGGACCCTGGTTCCACATCGACGAGGCCGAATTGCTGTTCTATCGGCAGACATTCGACCTACGGCATGCCACGCTGACGCGAAGGCTCTGTTTCAAGGACGACGCCGGAAGAATCACGACGCTGCACGAGCAACGTTTCGCATCGATGCACGATCCTCACCTGTTGGCGATGCGCACCACGGTCTATCCCGAGAATTGGTCAGGCACAGTTGAATTCAGATCGCTACTGGACGCGTCCGTGTGTAACACCATGGTGGAACGCTACAACTCACTGTCCAGCCGCCATCTCACCGACGCGGTAATCCACGAAATCGCGCCCAATGCGGTCGTGTTGCGAACCGAGACATCACAATCACGCATCGCCATCGCCCTGGCGGCCCGCAACGCCGTGTGGCGTGGCAGCCATGCCTCCGCCCCGGCCGACGCCCACTACACGACGATCCGGGAGCACAACCGCGGCGGCCAGGACATCCGAATAACGGTCTCTACGGGTGAGCCGGTCACTCTGGAAAAGATCGTGACCGTTTTCACCGGCCGCGACGCCGCCATCACCGAAGCGGCGAGCGCCGCTGCGGAAAGCCTCGACGCGGCCGGTCGTTATGCCGACCTGCACCAGTCGCATGCCCGGGCGTGGGCCAGATTGTGGGAACAGTGCAGTGTCGGCCTCTCCGACGGAGACGATGCGCTGCGAATCTTGCGGCTGCACTTGGTACATGTGCTGCAGACCATCTCGCCGCACACCGCCGAACTCGACGCCGGGGTTCCGGCCCGGGGACTGCACGGCGAGGCCTACCGGGGGCACGTCTTCTGGGACTCGTTGTTCGTCTCCCCGGTGCTGAGCCTGCGCATGTCGAACGTGTCGCGTTCGCTGCTGCTGTACCGGTTCCGGCGCCTTCCCGAAGCCCGCCGCGCGGCCCGCCGGGCCGGCCACCTCGGCGCGATGTTTCCCTGGCAGTCGGGCAGTGACGGACGTGAGGTGAGTCAGGAAGTCCACCTCAACCCCCAGTCCGGGCGCTGGGTCCCCGACGCCAGTGCGCGGGCGCACCATGTCGGGCTCGCGGTAGCCCTCAACACCTGGCAGAACTATCAGGTGAGCGGTGACCGGCAGTTCCTGGTGGACTACGGCGCCGAGATGCTGGTCGAGATCGCACGATTCTGGGTGGGGCTGGCCAATTTCGACGTACGCCTCGGCCGCTACACGATCCGCGGCATCATCGGCCCCGACGAGTTTCATTCCGGCTATCCGGGCCGGGAATACGACGGGATCGACAACAACGCCTACACCAACGTCATGGCGGTCTGGGTCATCCTGCGGGCGATGGAGGCACTGGACCTGCTGCCGCTGCGCGACCGTCTCGAACTCGTCGGCAAGCTGGGTCTGACCACCCAGGAGCGGGAGCGGTGGGATCACGTGAGCCGGCGGATGTTCGTGCCGTTCCACGACGGAGTGATCAGTCAGTTTGAAGGGTATTCCGAACTGGCCGAACTGGATTGGGAGGGTTACCGCCAACGGTACGACAACATCCAGCGACTCGACCGCATCCTGGAAGCCGAGAACGACAGCGTCAACAACTACAAAGCATCCAAGCAGGCCGACGCACTGATGTTGTTCTACCTGCTGTCATCCGAAGAGTTGCTCGGCCTGTTCGGCCGGCTCGGGTACCACTTCGCCCCCGAGCAGATTCCCCGGACCGTCGACTACTACCTGGCTCGCACTTCCGACGGCTCCACGTTGAGCGCTGTCGTGCACTCCTGGGTTCTGGCGCGCGCGAACCGGGCCAACGCCCTGGAGTACTTCCAGCAGGTGCTCGATTCGGATATCACCGACATTCAGGGCGGCACCACCGCGGAAGGAATTCACCTTGCGGCCATGGCGGGCAGCATCGACCTGCTGCAGCGATGCTTCACCGGCCTGGAAACCCGCGACGACCGGCTGATCCTCAGCCCACAGTGGCCGGAAGGCCTCGGGCCGATCGAGTTCCCGTTCGTGTACCGCAGTCACCGCCTGCACCTGCGTATCAGCGGGCGAAGCGCGACTCTGACCGCAGAGTCCGGAAGCACCGGGGCTATCGACGTCGAATGCCGCGGCCGGATCCGACAGCTACTGCCGGGCAGCACGATCGAGGTCAGTTGAGCATCGACGCAGCCGACGCCTTCAGTGCCGGACCAGCAGCACCGAGCAGTCCGGGTAACCGAGGATGGGATGGCAATTCGGAGTGTTCAAATCCGGCAACCCGGCGGCCTCGGACTCGCCCACAACAGCGAGATCGATTGCGCGACTGTGGGTCCCGCCGGTCCTGGGGCCAGTGCCCGATGCCACCACCTCGACGGGCACGTCGGGATAGCGGCGGACCCAGCTGTCCAGGCGGCGGTCGATCTGCCGAACGATCGCGTGCCTGCGCCGCCCTTCCTCCATCGCCAGTCGCACCACTTCGTCGTTGTCGGGTTCATCGTTGAGGACGACGGCGATCACTCCGACCTGGGTGGGCGTGCCGTCGGGATTGGTGCGGATGACCGCGACCGGACAGTGTGCGTGCCGCACCAGGGCAGCGGCCGTGGGCCCCAGCAAGCCGTCGGTGGCCCACCCACGCCGGGAGGTGCCCACGCATACCAGCGCCGCCTCGTGTGAGACATCGACCAGGGCCTGTGCCGGGTCTCCCGAGAGGATGGCGGTTTCGATGTCGACCGGTTTGCCCTGGGCCTGCGCCGCGCTGAGCACAGCGCCCTCCGCTTGCGACAGCACCATCTCGGCGCGCTCGAGTTCCCACTCGGAAGCGTGGGCCGAACCCGGGCGCTCGCCTTTGCTGGCGATCACATAGGCAAGACGAAGGGGCATCTGCCGCGCCAGCGCCTCGTCGATCGACCATTTGGCGGCATTGACCGCGGCTTGCGAGCCGTTGACACCCACCACCACCGACTTCGCGTCCAGCTGGCTCATGGTGGCTCCTTCGCTCACTATCAATCTATTGCGCGGTCAGCTGTTTCTGCTGGGGCCGTTTGGCCTGAGTTTGCGATGCCCTAGGACCCCGGGGCATCGCCAACCTCCACGGGTTCGTCGGACAACTCGAAAAGCCGTTCCACGTCGGCGCGCCCGCATACCTCGGTCCCGGGGGTCAACAGCATCGCCGCCCCGGCGGCGACCCCCAGCCGCACGGACTTGGCGAGCGGCCATCCGCGGGTCAAGCCGACGGCGATGGCGGCCACCATCGCGTCGCCGGCACCCACGCCACTGCCGCCCTGCATCGGCACCGCAGCAAAACGGTGACAGCCGTGGCGGGTGGCCAGCAACGCACCGGCCGACCCCAGCGACACCACCACGACCTCGGCGCGACCGCTGTCCACGAGTTCGCGGGCGGCTGCGATCTGGTCTGCCTCCGTGGTGAGTTCGCGTCCCACGCATTCGCGCAGCTCTCGTGCGCTCGCTTTGAGCAGGAATATCCCCGACGAGACGCCGCGCAGGCCGCCACCGGAGGTGTCCAGAATGAGGCGGGCACCCACATCGCGCGCCACGTCGGCTACCCGCTGATAGAAGTCGGCAGGAACGCCCGGCGGCAGGCTGCCGCTGGCCACCACGTATTCGGCCGACCGGGCCGCCATTCGCAGTTCCTGCGCGCACCTGTCCTGCTCGGCCTGCGACAGCACCGGACCCGGAAGGACGAACCGATACTGGCGACCGGTGCTCGTCTCGTTGACCGTAAAGCTCTCCCGGGTGCAGCCGGCGATCGGAATCTCACCGAAGGGCACGCCCGCATCGCTGAGCAGTCTGGTGAGAAGGCCACCGTGTGAGCCGCCCGCCGGCAACACCGCGAACGCCGACCCACCGAGCACGTGCGCTATCCGGGCGACGTTGACACCGCCGCCGCCCGGGTCGTAACGCGTTGCGCTGCAACGCAACTTGCTGGTCGGAAGCACAACTTCCACGCTGGTGGTGATGTCGAGTGCGGGATTCATCGTCAATGTGACGATCCGCGGCAACCCCGGTGCGAAACCGGTGTGCATTGTGAACTCCGCTCGTCAGTGTGGACTTTGAAGGGGACTAGAGACCACTGGGATAGGTCTCGGGCGTTTCGCCGGCGATCCACAGGCTGGTGGTCTCGAGAGGCTCGAGCGCACGGGTCGTATCGATATGGATCATCGCGTCGAACTGGTCGCCGGGCCGGACGTGGAAATAGTGGCTTTGCCGCTCGGTCGCGGGCTGATAGATCACGCCGATAGCGCGGCCCAATCGAACGGCCGACAACGGCTCGGCCGCTTTCTCGTTGATCCGCGCCGACACCAGGAAGGCGTCCTTGCGGGTCTGGTGGAACAGGTCTTCGACGCTGCCCGGAAGCGCCGGTCTGACCACCTTGCGCTCGGCGATGCCGCCCCATTCGCTGGCCGCCGTGACCGTGCCCGTGTAGGTGCTCAGACCGATCAGACGCGAGTCCCCGTGGTAGCGCTGTCGGACGAGTTGCCCGAGCGTGAGCTGGCCATCGGCCCACACCTCGGTCGCGGTGGCGTCGCCGACGTGAGAATTATGCGCCCACACCACAATTCGCGCGGGCAGGCCATCGCTATGACGGTCCAGGTGCTTCAGCAGCGCTTCCAGGGTTTGTGCCATGTGCTTGTCGCGCAGATTCCACGAGGAGACCCGGCCGCTGAACATCGAGCGGTAGTACGCCTCGGCGTCGCGGACCGTCTGCGCGTTCTGCTGGGCGTAGAACAGCTCGTCTTCGGCAAGCAGGCCGTCGGCACGCAGATAGGCGAGCGCGTTGCGCTGCAATTCGACCAACTGCTCGATCGCCTGGCGCTCGCACTTCGGTCCGGCGCCGAACGCCGCCTGGTAACCGTATGCCTGCCCGTCGTCGCCCGCGGGGTGGTCGAAGCACGCGTACCGGACCCGGGCCCGGGCCGCCGCTGCGGGATCCACGGTGTCGAGGTAGGTGATCACCTCGTTCATCGACCGGTGCAGGCTGTACAGATCGAGCCCGTAGAACCCGGCCTGCCGCTGCGCGCGCTGGTTGTGCTCGCGCAGCCAGTCGGCGAAGTCACGAATGACCGTATTACGCCACATCCACGCCGGGAACCGCTCGAACCCACTCAGTGCCTGCTCGGCGGTCGTGTCGTTGCCGAGTCCGCGAACATAACGGTTGACCCGGTAGGCGTCGGGCCAATCCGCTTCGGCCGCAACGGCGCAGAAGCCCTTCTCCTCGATCAGCCACTTGGTGATCGACGAGCGGGCCTGGTAGAACTCGTGGGTCCCGTGGGAGCTCTCACCGATCAGGACGACCCGGGCGTCACCGATGATCTCTTCGAGAGCCTCGCGCGACGGAACGCCCTGTGGCGCGTCGATGGCCACGTCAGCGATCATTTCGGCCGCGGTCGGCACTGCCGGTTTGATCAGCGTCAGGCCGGTGGTGGGCTTGGCCAGCAGTTCGCGCACTTCTTCGTCGCTGACCTGACGGAAGTCCCAGAACGACTCTCCCACAGCGAGGAAAGGTGTGGGCATCGACGCGCAGATGACTTCGTCGACCAGGGCGGCGAATTCCCGGCAGGTCGATTCCGGCGCGGCAGGCACAGCGATCACGATGTGCGCCGGCTCGGCGTCGCGCAGCGCCTGAACGGCCGCAAACATGCTTGCGCCGGTGGCCAATCCGTCGTCGACGAGAATCACCGTCCGCCCGGTCACCTCCACCGGTGGGCGACCCCCGCGGTAGGCGGCCTCGCGCCGAATCAGTTCGCGGCCCTCACTCTCCACGATGTCGCGAAGTTGCCCGGACGTGATCCGCAAACCGCGCAGCACGTCGTCGTTCACAACCACGCGGCCCCCGCTGGCCAGTGCGCCGACGGCGAACTCCTCATGACCGGGGGCGCCCAGCTTGCGCACGATGAACGCGTCCAGCGGGGCGTGCAGCGCAGCCGCCACCTCCCACGCCACGGGCAGCCCACCGCGGGCCAGGCCGAGCACGATCACGTTCGGGTTGTCGCGGTAGGCGTCCAACAGGTCTGCCAGCACCCGGCCGGCTTCACGACGGTCGCGAAACACCCGCCGCGGTGCGGGCCTGGCGGCCTCGGCTGCATTGGTCATGACGTACTCCTCATTCTCAAATCGCCCCGGCGGCTCACATCCCGCTGCGACAATGCTTCATTCGACCAATCCCCCCGCACCCTCGGTAGGGACCGAAGTCCCGGCTGAGGGGTACAGAAGCCATTTATCCGGCTCAGCCGACGACTTCGAGCACCTCACCCAACGGGCGCCGCGGCGTCGCTGCCGGGATCGGGCCCGACGGTGAGATGCCGACCCGGATGAGAACCTGCGGAACGGCCGCGCGACCTTCGGTGAGCTCCCGCAGGATGGCACGACCGGGCTCCAGTTCCGTCGCGTGCGTGATCGGGCAGGTTGCCAGGCCGGCTACGGTGCATTCCAGCAGCACGGCGGACAGTGCTTCACCGCAGTGCAGCGCATCGGCTCGGGTGTCCTCCGCCGTCGACAGCAGGACGATCTTCGCTTGATCATGTCTGGCGGCGTGCTCGGTATCGGCGGCGGTGGGGAACTCCCGGTTCACCCCGACTCCCCGCGCTTCGGCCCCCGACACCAACGCGGCCTGCGGAATGCCCTCATTCTCTCTGGAAGGCGCTGTCCACCAGCCTAATTCGTCATGATAGCTGTCGTCGTAGCGACGTAGCGCCTCGCTGAGCCGGGTGGCCTCCGCCAGGCGCGGTCGCGCCTCATCACCCAACACTTCCATCCCCACCGCATCCTGGTCCACACAGCTGCCCAGCAGCGGCTGCAGCGAAGGCCAGTCATTGGGCGCGCGAAATGGACGCCGATCGGTGCGGCGCACGGTGATTGCCTCGGCGCGGTCGCGCCGCGCCCGGCCGACGTACGACATCGGCGTGAACTCGAGCGAGGCCAGGTGGTCGAGATTGTTCGGGTTGGGAAACCGTTCGACATGGGTGTCCCAGCCAACGGCGGCCATCGCGACGCGCAAGTGGTCCAGAGCGGCGCCACAGCTCAGGATGGCCTCCCGGCCCGAACTGTCGGTAGAGTTCAAGATTCGGGTCTGGTCAACGAACAGGCCGACGCTCGCGCCTTTGACCACCCACCGCCACGGCTGACTGTTGTGCAGTGAAGGAGCGTGGCACGCCAGGTCTACCGCGTTCGTGATCACCGCAGTCTCGACCAGCGTCTGCGTCATCGCACTCACCTTTCTGCTTTGAGTACGACGCTGCGCCACCGGGACAGCGGATGCCAGGGTCCTTGGTCACCAGCATTAGGTCATAGGACACCCGTTACCTGGCCGCTCAGATCGGTGACCTTTTTCCCTATCGCCCCCGGTGCATCGGGCACACCCTTGAGGAGCCAGCACCCCGGGGACGAGGACCGCTCATGGACCTGATTCGCAAGACCGCCCACGACTACCGCGTCCGACCCAATCTCGCCGACTACGACCAGGCCCGTGCGAGCTTTCAGTGGTCCGATGTGCCCAGCCTGTGCGACGGCATGGGCGACGGGAAATGCAACATCGCCTATGCGGCCGTCGACCGGCACGCACACGGGCCCATCAGCGCCCGCAACGCTCTTCGCTTTCTGACCGACGACGCGACACACGAACTGACCTATGCCGAGTTGGGCGACCGGGTGAGCCGATTCACCGGGGTGCTGCGCGCGCTGGGTATCGGCAAAGGCGACCGGGTCTTCACCATCATGGGCCGCATCCCCGAGCTCTACATCGCGATGCTGGGTGCACTGCGCAACGGCAGCGTCGTCTCACCGCTGTTCTCCGCGTTCGGACCCGAACCGATCGCCACCCGGGTAGATATCGGGCAGGCCAACGTGCTGGTCACCACTAAGGCGATCTATCAGCGCAAGATCGCCAAGATCCACAGCGGGCTGACCTCGGTGCGACACGTCATTGTTGTGGACGACGGCACCCGCGGCGAGCCGCCGTCGGGAACACTTGACTTCTGGCATTGCATGAACGCCGCCGACCGGCACGCGCCCGTCGAACCCACGACGGCTGAAGACCCGGCGCTGCTGCATTTCACCAGCGGCACCACCGGCACCCCGAAAGGCGCCATTCACGTGCACGGCGCCGTCGCCATGCACTACGTCACGGGCCTGTACGCTCTCGACCTTCATCCCGACGACATCTATTGGTGCACTGCGGATCCCGGCTGGGTCACCGGGACGTCGTACGGCATCATCAGTCCGCTGCTGCACGGCGTGACCTCCATCGTCGACCAGGCCGAATTCGACGCGGAGCGCTGGTACCGGATCCTGCAGGACCAACAGGTCTCCGTCTGGTACACGGCCCCCACCGGCATCAGGATGTTGATCAAAGCCGGTCCAGAACTGCCGGCCCGCTTCAGTTTTCCGCGACTGCGATTCATCGCCAGTGTCGGTGAACCACTCAACCCCGAAGCGGTGTGGTGGGGAAAGCAGATCCTCGGCTTGCCGATTCACGACAATTGGTGGCAGACCGAGACAGGCGGCATCATGATCGCCAACACGCCGGCCTTCGACATCAAGCCGGGTTCAATGGGCCGGCCGCTGCCCGGGGTCGAGGCATGCATCGTGCGCAACAACGACGACGGCACCAACACCGTCGTAGCGGAACCGGACGTCGAGGGCGAGCTCGCCCTCAAACCGGGCTGGCCGTCGATGTTCCGCGGTTACCTGCACGCCGACGAGCGGTACCGGAAGTGCTTCAGTGAGGGGCTCTATCTCACCGGCGACCTGGCCAAGCGGGATGCCGACGGATACTTCTGGTTCATCGGACGCAAGGACGACGTGATCAAGTCCGCCGGGCACCTGATCGGCCCGTTCGAGGTCGAGAGCGCGCTGACCGATCATCCGGCGGTTGCCGAGGCAGCCGTCATCGGCAAGCCCGATCCCACCGTCGGCGCCGTCATCAAAGCCTTTGTCACGCTCAAGGACGGCTTCGTCGCCAGCGACGAGTTGCGGCTGCAGCTGCTCGGTCACGCCCGCAAACGGCTCGGTCCGGCCGTGGCGCCCAAGGAGATCGAGTTCGCCGAGTCGCTCCCGCACACCAGCAGCGGCAAGATCATGCGCCGACTGCTGAAGGCCCGCGAACTCGGCTTGCCCGAAGGTGACACCTCCACGATTGAACGACCGCATGCGGACGAAAATCAACGAGACCACCAACCTCAAGGAGCGCCCCTGTGAGCGAGAAGGACCTGACGCACGCACTGTTGTCGGACATGATCCGCGTGCGTCGCATGGAAGAGAAATGCGCAGAGCTGTACAGCGCGGCCAAGATTCGCGGCTTTCTGCACCTCTACGTCGGTGAGGAGGCCGTGGCCGCGGGTTCCCTGCGCGCGTTGGGCGACGAGGACGCAGTGGTGGCGACGTATCGCGAGCATGCGCACGCGCTGCTGCGCGGCATCCCGATGACCAGGATCATGGCCGAGATGTTCGGCAAGCAGGAGGGCTGCTCGCGCGGACGCGGCGGGTCGATGCACCTGTTCGACGCAGCCCGGCACTTCTACGGCGGCAACGCGATCGTGGCCGGCGGTCTGCCGCTGGCGGTCGGCATCGCGCTCGCCGACGCCCAACTGAAGCGAAACCGGGTCACCGCATGTTATTTCGGTGACGGAGCGGTGGCCGAGGGCGCCTTCCACGAGTCGCTGAACATGGCCGTGTTGTGGAACCTGCCGGTGCTTTTCCTTTGCGAGAACAACCTTTACGCCATGGGCACCTCACTGGAGCGCGCGCAGTCCCAGACCGATCTCACCGCCAAGGCAGCGGCCTACCGCGTCGATGCGCTGTCGGTCGACGGGATGGACGTCGAAGCGTGTTACGAAGTGACTCGCAAAGGCGTGGACCATGTACGCAGCACCGGTGGCCCGTTCTTCATCGAGTTCCGCACCTATCGGTTCCGCGCCCATTCGATGTTCGACCCGGAGCTCTACCGGGACAAGGCCGAAGTCGCACAGTGGCGCGAGCGAGACCCCATCGACCTGTTCATCCAGCGGCGGCAACGCGACGGCCTGATCACCGATCAGGACGTGCGCGACATCGAGGACGCGGCCGCCACCGAGATCGCGGACGCGGTGGCCTATGCCGAGGCCGGAACCCGGGAAGACGTGGCCGAGCTGGCCCGTGACGTGCTCACCCCGCTGGAGGCGGCGCGATGAAAACCACTTACCGCACTGCCGTTCACGACGCGATCCGCGACGCATTGCGCGACGACCCGCGCGTGGTGCTGATGGGCGAGGACGTCGGACGCTATGGCGGAACCTACGCGGCATCCAAGGGCCTGTTGGAGGAGTTCGGCCCGGACCGGGTACGCGACACCCCGCTCTCGGAGCTCGGCTTCGTCGGAATCGGTATCGGTGCCGCCCTCAACGGGTTACGCCCGATCGTCGAAGTCATGACGGTGAACTTCAGCCTGCTGGCACTGGACCAGATCGTCAATACCGCTGCGGCGCTGCGCCACATGTCCGGCGGGCAGTTCTCGGTGCCGATCGTCGTCCGGATGGCCACCGGCGCCGGTCGGCAACTCGCCGCTCAGCACTCCCACAGCCTCGAACCGTGGTATGCCCATATCCCGGGAATCAAGGTGGTGGCGCCGGCGACGGTCGAGGACGCTTACGGCATGCTCGGGCCGGCACTGGCCGACCCGGACCCGGTCATCATCTTCGAGCATGTCCAGCTGTACAACACCTCCACCGATATCGACACCCTGCAGCCGACCGACATCACCCGGGCCGCAATACGTCGGTCCGGCACCGACGTGACCCTGATCTCTTACGGTGGCTGCGTATCCAAAGCGCTGGATGCGGCGAATGAGTTGTCCTTGTCCGGAATCGACTGCGAGGTCATCGATCTGCGGGTGCTGCGGCCGCTGGACACCGATACGGTTCTGGACTCGGTTCGCAAGACCCACCGAGCGGTCGCGATCGACGAGGCTTGGCGCAGCGGCAGTTTGGCGGCCGAGGTGTCGGCGCAGATCATGGAAGGCGCATTCTACGATCTGGATGCGCCGGTCGGCCGGGTGTGCAGCGAAGAAGTACCGATCCCCTACGCGAAACACCTCGAGGAGGCCGCGCTTCCGCAGCCGCACAAGATCGTCGCCGCCGTGCACGAACTGTTCGGGGACCGATGATGATCGAGTTCACGATGCCGGCGCTGGGTTCCGACATGGACGAAGGCACGCTCGACGAATGGCTGGTCAAGCCCGGGGACAAGGTGAGCCGCGGACAGGTCGTCGCAGTGGTCGAAACCACCAAGGCCGCAGTGGAAATCGAGTGCTGGCAGGAGGGCACCATCGCGGAGCTGGTGGTCCCGGTCGGCCAAACCGTGCAAGTGGGAGCGGTGCTGGCCACCCTGGTGCCGGTAGGTGAGACGGCCGAGGCGCCGGTCAAGAAGGCACCGAAGAAGGCTTCGCCCAAACGTGCCCCGAAAGCGCCACGCAAAGCGCAGCCGGCGGCCGTAGCGCCGGCGCCTGCGCGGCCGATCGGGCCACAACACCGCCGCTGGGTTTCTCCCGCGGCACGGCGGCTGGCGGCGAACCTGAGCGTCGACCTCGACGCGGTCAGTGGTACCGGCCCGGGGGGTGCGGTGACCATCGTCGACGTCGAGCACGCCGCCGCCACCCGGCCAACCATTGTCAAGAAACCGGCACCGAAACCCAAGGGTGAACGCCTGTCGATGGCCGAGCGGGGCGCCGCGATGCGCCAGTCGATCGCGGCCGCGATGAGCCGATCCAAGCGCGAGATACCGCACTACTACCTGGCCGACGAGATCCTGATGGATACCGCGCTGACCTGGCTCACCGCCCGAAACGCGCAGCGGCCCATCACCGAACGCGTATTGCCGGCCGTGCTGCAACTCAAGGCGGTGGCCCTGGCCGCGCAGCGCTTCGGCGAATTCAGCGGATTCTGGCGCGATTCGGGCTACCAGCCCGCCCCCGCGGTGCACGTCGGTGTCGCCATCTCGTTGCGCGGCGGCGGTCTGGTGGCCCCCGCCATCCACGATGTCGCCGAGAAGAAACTCGACGAGCTGATGACCGACCTCACCGACCTGGTGGCGCGGGCGCGCGCCGGTTCACTGCGCAGTTCGGAGATGTCCGACCCCACCATCACGGTCACCAACCTGGGCGACCAGGGCGTCGATACCGTCTTCGGCGTGATCTATCCCCCGCAGGTCGCCCTCGTCGGCTTCGGCAAGACGACGCAGCGGGTGTGCGTCATCGACGGCGGGATTCGCGTCGTCAACGCCATCCAGGGCACCCTCGCCGCCGATCACCGGGCCAGCGACGGCCACCGCGGCGCCCTGTTCCTGTCCGCGATCAACGAATTGCTGCAACAACCCGACGTACTGGAGAAGTGAGAAATGCCAACGCAAGAAGACACCCGCGGCGTGGTCCTGTCCGTGCTGACGACCATCGCGCCGGAAGTGGATGCCGACGACATCACCGATGACGACCTGCTGCGAGATCAAGTCGACCTGGACTCGATGGACTGGCTGAACTTCCTGCTCGGCATCCATAAGCGATTCAACGTCGACATCCCGGAGTCCGACTACGCGTCGCTGCGCACCCTGTCAGACGTGGTGGGCTATGTCGAAGCTCACGCGCCGGCCTCAACCCGGTGATGCGCCGGCCGTAACCGGCGGCGCCTGGGCGCGAACTCCAGCGACAACAACACCACCAGCGCACCCGGAATGTGGTGCGTGCACAGCACTACGTACCGACGCTCGTTGAGCGCATGAAACTTTCGCAGGTAGCGGTAGAGCGATTCCAGCCGGATCAACGGGTCCAGCAGATGGATCAACCGGTAAGCAACGCGCTGCAGGGCGCCGGGGTCGGTCGCGTCGAAGATTTCCGGGAAGGCCGCGAATGCCAATGAAAGACGCTGTGCATGAAGGCTTTTCGCTGCATCGATCATGTCGACGCTGAGTCGCTCGTCGATCCCGTTGGGGGCGTCGGGCCGACGGTACGGCGCGTCCATGGTGATCTCGGACCCGCCTCCGGCGCTCGCGTAACGGTGAAAAGCCACCAGCCGCCCACCGCTGTCGCGGGCTATGGCCAACCGCACGCCGGGGCAACGACCCTGCAGCGCACCGTCGAGGGTCATGCAGAGCCCGCGCTCGGTGCGCACCCCGCCGTGTGAGGCGTAGAGCACCTCACTCAGTTCGGCGACCAGGCCGGCGTCCAGATCCCGCTCGTCGATGATCTCGGTAGTGACACCGTGATTGCGGGAGCGCTGTACGGCCTGGCGCAGATTGCGGTACCGGCGGCCGGCCAGGCTGAAGTGCGCGACGTCGACCACCACGTCGTGCCCGATCGGAACCGCGCGCATGGCCTGCCCGATCAGCCCCTTCGTCCACAGACCGAGATTTCGCTGCGCACCCGCCAATACTACGATCCGCCAGCCCCGCGACCGGCACATGGCGGCGAAATCGACTGCCAGTCGCTCGAATTGGGTTTTGTCGCCGATCGGGTCGCCACTGACGACGGCGAAGCCCAGCCGCGTTCGGTAGGCGATGGCGGCGGTGCCGGCGGCATTGAAGTAGTAGCTCTTGAGCGAGTGCATTGCGAAGGGCGCCAACGGGTCTGCTTCGGTGGCATCGACCAGCGCCCACACCCGCTGCAGCAACTCCGGTTGCGGCTCAGCCGAAGTGGGCCACATCAGCGCCAGTCCGCTCGCAGCGATCAGTGCGTTGCCCCAGCCGCCGAAAGCCAGGAAATGGGCGACGATGCCCGCCGAGAGCAGCGCAGCGGCACCGACGGCGTGCCTCGGGGTGATCGGTCTTCCCAGGAACACGCCGCGCGCGATGAGCACCACCGCCCCCGACAAGGCGATTGACCACCCGAACCGGCCCTGCGCATACCAACCCACTGCCGGACGTTCGTGCACCAGTAGTACCGTCAACCAACCCAGAACGCATGCCAGCAGCAGCGAACTCGCCAGCCTGATCACGCGGCGGTCGGTCCGCAGGAGGATGCGTTCGGACGCGAGCGCGGCGGTGGCACGACGGCCCCGCTGGCTGACTTTCATGCCGGACTCCCTTACCCGGTCAAAACGCTATCCGCCCAGGCAGTGCCGGTCGTGAGGCTAAAGTCCCCAAACGATGGACCGGCGACCAATGTCCCGCCCGGTTCGGGACTTCCGCCCCTGCCGTCCCGGCCGGTCAGGGTGCTCAGATGGTGGGATGGGAGACGAACGTCTCCTCTGGGAGGTACGGCGATGAGCACTACACAATTGCAGCCACGCACGCGCGACTTCGCCCGCATACTGGGTCCCTACTTCGCCATCATCGGCATCACAACCGTGGCACGCGGATCCGAAATGCGCACGCTGCTCACCGGTTTCGAGTCCAGCCCGGTGTGGTTCTGGGTTACCGGCGCGCTGGTGCTGCTCATCGGGCTGACCATCGTGGGGCTGCACCCGTACTGGCGCGGTGCCGCGGCGATCACGGTGTCGGTGATGGGCTGGGCTATCACGCTGCGCGGACTGATGCTGCTGGCGTTTCCGACGGCGTTCATGACGGCCGCCAAAGCCACCATCGGTATGGACGGCATGTGGATGACGGCAAGCGTCCTGCTTGCGTTGGCCGGGTTGTACCTGACCTATGTGGGCTGGCGCCCTGCGCCGGCATCGCCGGCACCGAAAGCCGAAGCGGCGCCGCAGAATCTGCCGCGGGCCGCGTAACCGCGCTCAGGTCTCGGTGTCGTCCTCGGCGAGGGTGAAATAGTTCTCCTCCTCCTGGACGAAGTGCAGCCGCAGCAGCGCGTAGAGGCCGTAAAGGCATGCCAGCAGGTCATCCACCTGCTCGGGCTGTATCGCTCCCGCTGCTTGCGCCTCGGCCAGATGTGTGCCGATGCGATCGGATAGTCGCCTGATCTCGGCGTGCGTCCGGCTCATCGTGGCGGTCGCTTCGCGACTGCCGAGTGGTCGGGCCAGCGCCGGGTACAGCTGGGTCTCCTCGGCCTCCTCGTGCGGCAGAATGCGGTCGGCCAGCAGTGCGTGCACGGCGGCCAACGACTCCAACGGAAGGGCATCCGTGCCGGTTGCCAGGCGATTGGCGCTGTCGCGGAGCAGCCCGACGGTGTCGCGCAAGGCGTCATGCTCTGCGGCGAAGCGGTGCAACATGCCTTCGGTCTCCGCGTCCACCTGCACATCGTTGGCCGGATTGCCGCGCAGGGCCCGCAGCGCGTTGAGAATGACCGCGACATCGATGCCCTCTTGGAGCAGCGCGCCCGCGGCGGGCGGCAGCCAGCCCAGCGCGGCGACCACCATCGCGATCAGAGACAGGCTCATGCCGACGACGGCACTCTGCACGGCGATGCGCCGGGACCAGCGGGCAATGTCCATCGCATCGGCGAGCCGGTCCAGGCGGTCCGTGGTCAGCACGATGTCGGCTGCCTCGGAGGACGCGGTAGCACCGCGGGCACCCATCGCGACGCCGACGGTGGCTGCGGCCAGCGCCGGAGCGTCGTTGATCCCGTCGCCCACCATCACCGTCACGGCGCGCTCGCTCTCCTCGCGCACAGCGGCGAACTTGTCCTCCGGAGTCTGGTCCGCGCGGACCTCATCGAGCCCCAGAATGTTGGCGACGTCGCGAGTGGGCTCGGCGCGGTCTCCGGTGAGCATGAGTAGCCGCTGGAGCCCGGCCTCGCGCAACCGTCGCACCGTCCGCGGCGCGTGCCGACGCAACGGATCCCGCAACAACACCGCTCCGGCGGGGGCGTCGTCGACGCTGACCCAGGCGATTCCGGCCCCGTCCAGCCGGGCGCGGCTGACGACGGCGGTGGTCCATCTGCCCGTCAGTTCGCCGGCCGGCACCTTGCCGACGCTGACCCGGTGTCCGTCGACCGTGGCGGTCACACCACTGCCCGGCTGTTCGACCACCTCGGTAGGCAGCGAGAGGCGCAGCTTCCTGCTCAGCGCTTCGCTGACGATGGCCTCGGCGAGCACGTGCGGAGAGAACTGATCCACCGAGGCGCCCAACCGCAACACTTCGACGGCCTCGCGGCCCGGGGCTGCCACCACGTCGACCACCGTCGGCCGTCCCATCGTCAGGGTGCCGGTCTTGTCCATCACCAAGGTCTTGGCGTGACCCAGGTTCTCCAGTGCTCCCCCACCCCGGATCACTACCCCGGTCCGCGATGCGCGGGACAGTCCGGAGACGATCGCGACCGGCGCGGCCAGCAGCAAGGGACACGGGGTCGCCACCACCAGCACCGCGACGGCACGCACCGCCGAACCGCCGGCCAGCCAGGCGGCGCCGGCCACCAGCAACGTCAGCGGGAGGAACCAGACCGCGAAACGGTCGGCCAACCGGACGATCGGCGCGTTGAGCGCACCGGCCTGCTGCGCCAACCGGACTATGCCGGCGTAGGTGCTGTCGGCGGCGGTTGCCTGCGCCCGCAACTCGAAAGCGTTGCCGGCGTTGACCACTCCGCTGCGTACCGTTTCACCGATGGCACGTTCGACGAGCAGGGGCTCGCCGGTCAGGGCGGACTCGTCGAGGACCGCGAGCTCGTCGGCGACCCGCCCGTCCACGGGCACCACCTCGCCCGGTCCGACCACCAGCACATCGCCGACCGCCACCTCGGCGAGGTCGATCATGGTCACCTGCGTGCCGACCCGTCGCCGCGCGAACCGCGGCGCGCGGCCCAGCAGCGCCCGCAGATCACGCGATGCCCGTCGCTCGGCCGCCGAGTCCAGCGTCCTGCCGCCGGCGAACATCACGGCAATCAGCGCGCCGGCCAGATACTCGCCGACCAGCAGCGTGCCGACCAACGACAGCACGGCGATGACGTCGACGCCGATCCGTCCCCGGCGTAACGCCAGCAACACCCACGCCAGTGCCGGCCCCGTTGCGCTGAGGGTCCCGGCGATCCAGCACGCGTCGGCGATGGTGCGCCAGCCCGCCAGCCAGGCGGCGCCGCCGAGAGTCAGCGCGGCCAGGGCGAACACCGTCAGAGCGGGTCCGATCAGCCAGCGCAGCCGCGAAACCAGGCGGCCGGGCGAGGACCCGGTTGGGCTGTCCACTCGAATTCCTTCTCTTGGCGACTGGTTCCCCACACTAATCGTCCGCCGCGCGGGACGCCCAGTGCCGCAAGGCGCGACAACCGCCCTTGGTCAGTTCGTCGACCCGGCTTCCTATCCCCGGCCCAGCAGAGCCTGGACCCGGTGGTGCGCGGCGAGGACGATGGCGGCCCGGTCGGGTCCGCTGCCCCACTGGTAGGCCGCGGCGTTGTCGCCGGCGATGCGTACCGGCCCACGGGGCAGGTTCGCCAGTCCCTCGCGGGCGACGTCAGCCGGCTCGGACACCACCAGGCCGGGTATGTCGAAATTCAGCCCGGCCCGCTCCATCGCCGGTGTGCGCGTCACGCCCAGCACCAGCTCGAGCACGTCGACCCCGTATTCACGCAGCTCCAGCCACAGGCTCTCGGCGAACAGCCGGCCGAAGGCTTTGGCACCCGCATACGCCGACTGCTGCATCGACCCGTACGTGCCGGCGAGTGAGCCGACCAGCATGATGCCGCCGCGGCGGCGCTCGCGCATCGGCCGGCCGAAATGCCGGACCAGTGCCAGCATCCGCGTCACATTGAGGTCGATCACCCCGGCGACCGCGGCCGGGTCGGCATCCAGGAACCGTTCCCGGCAGATGTTGGCTCCGGCGTTGTAGATCAGCAACCCCACCTCGAGGCCGGACGTCTCGTGCGCCACCCGCGAAATCGACTCTGGATCAAGCAAATCCACAGCGATGGTGTGCACCTGCGCCCCGATCTCACGGCATCGTCGTGCCGTCTGGCGCAGGGCATCCGGCTTGCGCGCGATCAGCACCAGATTGATTCCGGCACGGGCCAGTTGCGCTGCGAACTCGGCGCCGACGCCCTCCGAACCGCCCGCGATCACCGCCCACGGGCCGTACTTCGCAAGGTCGGGCATCGACTGTTCCTCGATCACTTCGGCGCCCCGCACGAACTGTCCGGCAGATCCGTCGTCATCGTGGTTTCTTGGACAGCTCGAAACCCTTGTAACCGGCGTCGGCGACCTCCGCGCAGATCTGGTTATAGGTGGCGAAGCCGCCGACGAACAACATGAAACCCCTTGGCTTTCCGGGCACGTTCGCACCCATGTACCAGGAATCGGCCTTGGTGAACAACGTCGCTTCGGCCAGTCGCGCGCACTCGGCACCCCAGGCGTCCACCGCCTCCGTGCCGGCTTCGATCGCGGCGTAACCGTGGGTGTCGAGGTAGCCGATGGTGTCGGCGATCCAATTGACCTGCGCTTCGGCGTGCAACACCATGTTGGCCAACACGGCCGGGGCTCCCGGCCCGGATATCACGAACAGGTTGGGAAACCCGTCGATCCCAAGGCCGAGATAGGTCCGCGGCCCGTGCGCCCACCTGTCGCGCAGCCGCACACCGCCACGTCCCAGCATGTCGATCTTTGCCAACGCTCCAGTCAGCGCGTCGAAACCGGTTGCGAGCACGATCATGTCAACGTCGTAGTGCCGTTCGGTGGTGTTGATGCCGTCGCCGTCCACCGACCTGATCGGCGTGCTGCGTACGCTCACCAGCGTCACGTTGGGCTTGTTGAAAGTCTGAAAGTAATTGCTGTCCGTACAGATTCGTTTGGTCCCGATGGGGTGGTCGGTCGGGATCAGCAGATCGGCGACCGCGGGGTCGTCGATGACGGCCCGGACCTTCTCCTCGTAGAACTTGCGGGCCTCTTCGTTCGCGGCCGGATCGATCAGCTGGTCGGGGAAGGTCTTGGAGTACAACACCCCGCCCAACTGCCAGCGCTTCTCGAAAGCCGCGCGCCGCTCTTCGGCACTGAACTGCATGGCCGGTTTCTCCGCGGTGATGTGCGGTGATCCACCACCGCTGCGCCACGACAGCCGGCGTCGTTCGGGGTAACCGGTCTTGATGTCGTCGAGTTCCTGCGCGGACAGCGGCCTGTTGCCGGCCGGGACGCTGAAGTTGGGGCTGCGCTGGAAGACGGTCAGCTGCGCGGCCTGCTGGGCGATGATCGGAATCGTCTGAATGCCGGAGGATCCGGTTCCGATGACGGCTACCCGCTTGCCGGTGAAGTCGACGGGATCGTGCGGCCAGCGCGCGGTGTGGTGGATTTCGCCGCTGAAGGTGTCCAGACCGGGGAAGTCGGGCGTCACGGCATCCGAGAGCGGGCCGGTCGCCATCAGCACGAACCGCGCCGTTACACGCTGCCCGGTGTCAGTGGTGACCGTCCAGCGCAGTCCCTCTTCGTCGAACGCCGCCGAGACGACACGCGTGTTGAAAGCGATGTCGCGGCGCAGGTCGAGTTTGTCAGTGACCCAGTTCAGGTAGCGCAGGATCTCGGCCTGGGTCGCGTACTTCTCGGTCCAGTTCCACTCCTGCTGCAGCTCTTCGGAAAACGAGTAGCAGTAATCGACACTCTCGACATCGCAGCGCGCGCCTGGATAACGGTTGTAGTACCAGGTGCCGCCAACTTCGGGCGCGGCCTCGACCACCCGCACCGCAAGACCCTGGGCGCGCAGCTTGTGCAGGGCATACAGGCCCGCGAAACCCGCGCCGACGGCTACCACGTCCAGGGGCTGCTCATCCTCCACAAGGATCCACGGTAGGACTTCGCGCCCGCCAATCCAGCGGGTGGGGCACCGACTGCGGTAAACCGGTAACCAACCCATCAAACGTTGAGGACGACAGCATGAGCGCGCGGGTACGCGACCGGTAGCGGAGCTGCCCGAGCAGGCCGACGAGACCGAGTGCATCGGCCCGCCCACCGATGACCCCGTGGGGGACGCGTGATGCTCGATCCGCAGATCGCCGAGCTGATAGCGGACCTGGACGATGGCTTCCCGCCGGTGCACACCATGACCGGTGCGCAGGCCAGGGCCGTGATCCGCGACCGGTTCGTTCCGCCTGCCACGCCCGAACCGGTCAGCGAGGTTTACCAGACGGTAATTGCCGGCCCCGGTGGGGACATCCCGGTACGCATCTACCGGCCCGACGGCGACGGCCTGCCGGTGCTGGTCTACGCGCACGGCGGCGGGTTCGTGTTCTGCGACCTGGACAGTCACGACGGCCTATGCCGCGCTATCGCCAATCGCGTTCCCGCCGTGGTTGTTTCGGTTTGTTATCGGTTGGCACCGGAGCAGCGTTGGCCGGCGGCGGCCGACGACGTCTACGCGGTGATCGGGGCGGCGGCGCGCGGGGATTTCGGCGGCGCCGGCAGTCGCGTTGCCGTGGGCGGCGACAGTGCCGGCGGAAACCTGGCGGCCGTGGCCGCCCTGATGGCTCGCGATCGCGGCGGGCCGGCACTCGCGGCTCAGCTGTTGCTCTACCCGGTGATCGCCGCCGATGTTGGACCTCGCATAGGAAGCGATGGGGCAGGCGTGTGCCGAGTTGCGTGCGGCGATGAGGTCGGCGCGCGGCTGAGTCCTGCGAGTACACGCCGGTGGCGCAGGCCGTTCACCCGTGCATCGGCAAGCCGCCGAAACCGACTCCCTACAGTTGCCAGCATGAGCACCGCCTTGGACATCACCACCAACGGACCGATCCGCACCTGGACGATCAATCTGCCGAACGTCGGGAACGCGATCACCGGCACCGACGTCATCGCCGCCTTCGAGAACGCCGTCGACAGCGCGAATGCCGACACCGAGGTCCGCGCCGTCATCCTCACCGGGGAAGGAAAGATCTTCTCCGCCGGCGGCAACGTCAAAGAGATGGCGGACCAGGCCGGCATGTTCGGCCTGAGCGCCCTGGATCAGCGCTACGCCTACATCGACGGCATTCAGCGCATCCCGCGAGCGCTTTCGCGACTCGAAGTGCCGTTGATCGCAGCGGTCAACGGCGCCGCCATCGGTGCCGGCTGCGATCTCGCCATGATGTGCGACATTCGGATCGCTTCGGAGCGTGCGTCTTTCGCGGAGAGCTTCGTACAGCTCGGCCTCATTCCCGGCGACGGCGGCACCTGGTTCCTGCAACGCATCATCGGCTACCAACGTGCCGCCGAAATGACCCTCACCGGTGACCGGGTCGACGCCGAGACCGCGCTCGACTGGGGTCTGGTCAGCCGCGTCGTCCCGCACGACGAACTGCTCGCGGCGGCACAAGAGCTCGCCGAACGCATCGCCAAGAACCCGTCCCACGCATTGCGGATGGCCAAACGCCTGTTGCAGGAATCACGCACCGGTTCCCTCGAGTCGACCCTGGGCATGGCCGCCGCCATGCAGCCCCTCGCCCACCGCGATCCGGAGCACGAGCAGCGCATTGCCAAGTGGCGGACGCGCTGATGTCGCCGCGACTCGTGCCACCCGCCGAGATCGAAGACCAGGCGACCGCGAGCCTGCGCGTCGAGGTGCGCACGTTCGTCGCCGAGCAGTTGGCCGCCCGCTCCTTCACCCCCTCCGTCGATGCCTGGCTGTCGCGGTGGGACCCGGATTTCACCGCCGCACTGGCGGCCCGCGGCTGGCTGGGCATGACGGTGCCGGTCGAGTACGGTGGGCATGGTCGCTCATTCCAGGAGCGTTTCGTGGTCGCCGAGGAATTGCTGGCAGCCGGCGCTCCGGTGGCCGCGCACTGGATCGCCGACCGGCAGATCGTGCCCTCACTGCTGAAGTACGGCACCGAAGCGCAGAAGCGGCACTTCCTGCCGCGGATCGTGCGCGGCGAGTGCTTCTTCGCCATCGGGATGAGCGAGCCGGACTCCGGTTCGGACCTGGCCAGTGTGCGCACCCGGGCCGATCGCGTTGACGGCGGCTGGTCGCTGTCGGGCACCAAGGTCTGGACCTCCGGGGCGCACCTGGCGGAGGCGTTCATCGCGCTGGCGCGCACCGCACCGGTGGATCCGCAGCACCGGCATGCCGGGCTCAGCCAGTTCATCGTCGACCTGCGCAGCCCCGGCATCGACATCCGACCCATCATCTCGATGAACGGCGCGCACCACTTCAACGAGGTGATCCTCGACGAGGCGTTCGTGCCCGACGACATGGTGTTCGGTGCGATCGGCGACGGCTGGCAGCAGGTGACCTCGGAGCTGAGCTTCGAACGCAGTGGGCCGGAACGGTTCCTGTCCACCTTTGTCGTGCTGGCGGCCTGCGCCGATCGAATGGCGGCGAACGCGGTGCCCCGCGACGCCGGGCTGGGCCGGCTGGTGGCACGGATCGCCGGCCTGCACCACATGTCCACCGCGGTGGCCGGCGCACTGCAACGGCATGAACCGGCCGACTTGCCCGCCGCGGTGGTCAAGGTGCTGGGCACCACCACCGAGGGAGACATCGCCGAGTTCGCCGACATGCAGGATTCGCCCGATTCGGTGTTCGCTGAACTGGCCCGAACCGCGGTGGACCAGCGGCCGGGTTTCACTCTGCGTGGTGGCACCAACGAGGTGCTGCGCGGTGTCATCGCGCGCGGATTGGGTCTGCGGTGAGCGGGCCCGCGGTGGACGCGGCCCTGGTCGACATGGTGGGCGCCGTGTTCGCCGAGTATCGCGAGAAACACCCGCCCGGCGCGACGGTCGAGCGGGACCCCGGACTGTGGCGGCAGCTGGACGGCCTCGGTCTGGTGCGACTGACCGGCGCCGAAGAATCCGGCGGCAGCGGGGCCGGATGGTACGAATCGGCGGAGCTGCTGGCCGCCGCGGCGCGCAACGGCGTACGAATCCCGTTGGCCGAACACGATCTCTTGGCATGCTGGCTCTTGGATACCGTCGGGCCGGCGGCCGACGGTGCGGTCCGGACGGTGGCCATGCTGGACAGACAGGGTGCGGCGACGGCGGTGCCCTGGGCCGTCTGCGCCGACCGGGTGGTCGTCATCTGGCGGGCTGAAGGCGGATATCAGGTGGCCGACATCGCCGCCGAAGACCTCACGATCACTGCCGGTGTCAACCTGGTCGGCGAACCGCGTGACGCGGTGGCTGCCGACCTTGCCGGCACTGAAGGGGTCCGCGTGGCGCCGGCTGTGGTGACCGAGTTGCGGTTGAAGGCGGCTTTAGCGCGGTCCATTCAGATCTGCGCCGCCCTGGACCGCGTTCTGCAGCTGTGCATCGAACATGTCGCCTCCCGGGTTCAGTTCGGCCGCCCGCTATCGAAATTTCAGGCGGTGCAACACCTGATCTCCGACATCGCGTCGGAGACCGCGCTCGCCCGGGCAGCGACAGAGGCCGCGCTGGCCGCCGGAGTCAGCAGCAACTGGTCCGCATTCAACCTGGAATTCCTGGTGGCTGCGGCGCGTTCGTGCGCGGGCCACGCGACCTCGGTGGTGGTCCGCAATGCCCACCAGGTGCACGGTGCGATCGGCACCACCCGCGAACACCGGTTGCACGAGTTCACCCGGGCCGCACTGGCGTGGCGATCGGAATTCGGGTCGATGCGTTACTGGGACGAGCGGGTCACCGACGCGGCTCTGCACGCCAGTGCCGGCGGGCTCTGGGACCTGATCACCGGGTGAAGACGACGTTGACCCGGCCGCGACCATCACCTGATGACGATCGTGCTCGGTTTCCGCGGTGTACCCAGGTGCCGGTGTGACGGAGGCCGCCGGCCGCCTTCATCCGTGACGCCGTAGCGCTCAGCCAGCTCGGCGCCGATTACCGTCTGACCGCTCAGCGTGGCCAGTTCGGGATCGTTGTAGAGCGCATCGATCAAATAACCGGTGAATTCCGGTGTTTCGGCGTGCGCAGCGGTCCGGGCCAGCGCCTCAGGGTTTTTCGCGAACGCCCCGCGTAGCTTCTCGGTGAGCACGATGCCCGGCCAGATCGACACCGTCGCGACGCCGGTGCCGCGGAAGTCCACCGCCATGTCGGCGGCCATCTTGTCGATTCCGGCCTTCTGAGCCCCGTACGCCGGGCCGTGCATGTAGCACACCGAACCCGGGGAGGAGGTGAACACGATCAGCCCCCGGTGCTGCGCGGTGAGCAGGGGCGCCGCATACCAGGAGGCGACATAGGACGAGCGCAGTCCGACATCCAGTACGCCGGCCAGGGCAAGAGGCTTCTCCCAGAACGGCTTCGGGCTTACCAGCTCGTCGGAGATTGCGGCGGCGTTGTTGACCAACAGATCGAGGCGGCCCGCCTCGGAGCGCACCCGCTCGAAGAGCCCGGCCACGGCGTCGTCGTCGGCGTGGTCGACTCGGACGGCGACGCCCCCCGGTGGCGCGTCGCAAATGCTGCGACCGGTGGCATACACCCGCCAGCCCTTGGCCGCCAACGCGGTGGCGATCCCGCGTCCGACGCCGCGGCTCGACCCGGTCACTACCGCAACACGACCGTTCATCCGATCAGACCAGCTCTCGGTGGGCGAAGGTCGCGACGATAGCCGCACTGGCCGACCGCCAGCTGAGGCCGAGGTCACGCAGCGTTTCGGCGTCTTCGGTGGGTATGGCAGCGGTGATCAATTGCGCCGCTTCGTAACTGAATCCACTGCCCAGCGGCAGGACGGACGCCACGAAATCGGACATCCGGCCCACCAGACGAAACACTCCGGGACTCAGCGGGATCCGGCGGATCTGCCGTCCGCAGCCGCGCTCGATCGCGTCGATCATGTCGTCAAAACTCAGCAACTGTCCGCCGCAGAGGTAGCGCTTGGGCCCCCGCCCCGGCCGCATCAATCGTTCGTGCACGTCGGCTACGTCGCGCACATCGATCATCATCATGCCCGCATGCGGGACTCTGGGCGCCGCCCCGAACCGGACGATGGTCGCCCAGCCCTGCTCGGTGATGCCGGGCGCGGTGTACAGCGCGGGACCGACCACACTGGATGGGTAGGTGACCACCACCGGGGCGCCATCGCGCTGCAGCCGACGTGCCACCCGGTCCGCGTAGGACTTGGTTCGGGCATAGGCCGACTTACCCTGTGCGGTAGGTGAGTCTGGACCGATCACCCGGCCCGGCGGCGGGAACAGCGCACTGTAGCTCGACAGCAGCACCACCGGATCCAGCCCGAGCGTGACCGCCCGCAGCATGATGCGCTCGCCGGCAAAGGCGTTGATGTCCCACATCACTCGCTCGTGCCTGTCGTCGGTGCCGACCACGCCGGCCCCGTGGATCACCGACTCGCAGCCGTCCAACCAGTCGGCGGGGACATCCGGGGAACGCAGGTCGCCGCGTACCACGGTCACCTCGCCGGCCGACTGCAGCCGCTGCAACAACAGGTCGTTCGACCAGCCCGGCTCGACGAGCAGCCGCACGCTGTGGCCGGCGGCCAGCAGCCCGTGGACGATATGGGCACCGACGTAACCGGTGCCGCCTGTCACCGCGATGAGCATCGTTGCAACCCTAACCAATGTCGGCGACGGCCGGTTTCCCAGGCGCCGGTACCCCGGCTGCTCTATGGTGACCGAATGGTGGATTCGTTTGCGTCGATGACTGATTCGCTGCCGGTGTACGAGTCACTGGCGGAATCGGTACGGCGGTTGATCGACGCGACCATCCGGACCGAGGCCGACCACGAGGTCATCGCCTCCGCTGCCGCGAAGATCGACAGCGTTACGGCGCAGCTCAGCGCCGAGCTGATGCCGGGAACGTTCGGAGAACGCGGAATCGACGACGGGCAGGGCATTGCCTCCGGCAATGTCGTTGTGGGCGTTCGTAATCCGTCGGCTCCCCCGCTGGTGATCCACCACGGGAGTAACGGATCGGTCTGGACTGAATTCACCCTCGGCGCCGCGTTCGAAGGCCCACCCGGGCATGTGCACGGCGGCGTCTCGGCGATGATTCTCGACCACGTGCTCGGAGCCACCGCGCACCAACCGGGCCGACCCGCTTACACCGGAACGTTGACGCTGCGTTATCACCGACGAACGCCGTTGCTGCAACCGCTGCGAGCCGACGCGTGGGTGGACCGAGTCGAGGGCGTCAAGACCTTCGCGGTCGGACAGCTCAGCGGCGCCGGCGGAGTCATGGTGTCCGCGGAGGGCATTTTCATCCACGCCCGCGATCGTCAGGCATAGGCCGGGAGCGTCGCTTCAGCACACCAACCATTGACAGCGCACCCATTCCCGGGACAGATCCCGCGCCGTTTCCTAGGCTTCCAGACACCTGCGAACTTAAGGACTTCGATGGTGAAGGCAAGACGGCTGCTGAGTATCCTCGCCGCGGGCTGGCTGACGGCGTGCGGCTCGCAACCCGCGCCTCCGGCCGCGTCGCCCAGCGGTTCCGCCGGGCCGACCACAACAGCGGCGTCCTCCGCACCCATCACCAAGCCATCAGCGTCCGCCGCCGCCACCACCACGCCGGCCTGCGTGGGACTGTCGATATGCCCGCCGCCACCACCGGACGCCGACGGAAATCCGGCGTGCTTCTACTCCGACGGCTGGCAGGCCACCTCGTCGGGCGCGGGCATCGAGGTCTGGTATTTCCATGAGCCCCAGAACATGTCGAATCAGGAGAAGGTGACCGCGATAGTCCGCAAGAAGGACGGCACCACCGAATCTCAGGACGCCACCATCGAAGCCGGCCAACAGGTTCACCGATTCGAGTTCCCGACCGTCACCCAGTCCGCCGTCGCCGAAGTGCTGTTCGACAGCGGCAGCGGTCGCTGCTTCGTGGTCGGCCCCGGAAGCTAAGGCCGCCGGCCGTTCTCCAGCACCGGCGCAGCGACGCCCGGGGCGCCTCTGGCCACCACGACCGGCATCGACGTCGACGAGTTGGTGCGCAGGATGGTGTGCACCACCTCCACGAGGTCCGCAACCGGCATCAGCCTGCCCGGCATACATCCGCGCGACACCCAGAGCGGATATGCCTGCATAGCCAGTTCCCGGTCCCACCCGGCGTTCATGCCGGTCTGCGCATCACCCTCGCCGCCCGCGCACTCACCGACGATGAGGTTGGTGAAGCCGATGCCGGGGTGTTCGGCTCGCCACGCCTCGACCAGCCGTTCCAGGGCGGCCTTGCTGACGCCATACGCGCCCAGGCCGGGCCACGGCGGCCCGAACGTGCCCGCGTCGGACGACAGATAGATCACTTTGCCCGACGCCGTCGACAGATGTGGCACTGCCGCCGCCGTCACCAACGACGCGCCGATCACGTTGGTGTCGAAAACGTGCCGCCAGGTCTGGGCGTCAGTCTGCGCCAGCGGGGCCAGTGGGCTGATCGCCGGCGAGTACACGAGATTGTCGATACCGCCGAGCGCCCGGGCCGCGGCCTCGATGCCGGACTGGGCCGAAGCCTGGTCCGTCACGTCACATTCGACGGCGAACGCGTCCGGTCCCGCTTCCCGGGCGGCCGTCTCGATCCGATCACGTCGCCGCGCGAGCAGTGCGACCTGATGGCCGCGCTGGGCCAATCCGACACCGATACACCGCCCCAACCCGCTCGAGGCTCCGACCACAACTGTTCTTGCCATAACGACCTCCGCAGCCGAGCATGACACACGGCATGCCATCCACGAGAACGAGGTTACCGTTCTCGGAGCATGCCATTGCCCTGACCGGCGTTTAGTGGCCGCATCCACCGGGTAGGCCATCACCACGAGACGGCCCAACGCCCGAAGTGCCTGCCAACGATGGCAACGCAAAGCTCTTGCGTCGACCGTTTTCCCACGAGGAGCAGACATTGGATCACCCCCGGACCGACCCCATTGACCACCACCGGACCACCCGCCAGCATGCCGGCGAGGCGATGAAGAACGGCGTCAACGCATTCGGGCATCGCGGCGGTCGGAATCGGAGTGATCGCGCTGATCGTCGGTCTGTTCGCCTATGCCACCGGCAACCCGGGGGCCGGCACCGGAGGAGTTGTGATCGGGGTGCTCGCCATTGCCGGTGGCCTGGCCTGGCTGCGACGCACGCACCACAAGGTGCGTGCCGCGGAGTTGCAGTGGCACGACGCACACTCCGACGAACCGCCACCACCGCCGACCAGCTGAGTCAGCGATAACCCCGGGCCTGTTCGAACAGACCGGGGTCGTGCGCGCAGACGATCGTCAAGTCGGGTTCCCGGCGTCCGTAAAGTTCTGCCAGGCGGGCCTGGTTATCGCGGAGTTGCCTGCGACTGAAGGCGAACATTCCTTCGCAGCGGCTTGGCGGCCGCGAATCCGCGCCAGGGTTCACCCCGGTCGTCATGCTCGACCAGCTTCGGCCCGTGTGCCCACTGCACACTGCGGTAGCGCAGCCGCTCACGCAACGACGGAGCGTGGACCGCGCCGCTGGCTTCGGCCGCCGTCACGTGAATCTCCGCGTCGGGAAAGTCCGCGATCCCGCCGATGTGATCAAAGTCGAAGTGGGTCAGCACGATATGGCGCACATCGGAGGGCCGGAATCCCATTTGCACGATCTGATGCGCCGCGGTTTCGTGCTGCTGCAACACCGGGCGGATAACATGACGGAATGGCCCGACCCGGCCGGGGTCCAGACAGTCTTGCGACCCGAACCCGGTGTCCACCAGGGCAAGTCCGTTATCGGTCTCGACTACCAGCACGTGGCACACCATCCGGGCACCCGGAGTGTTCATGGTTCCGCAGTTGAGGTGATGAACCTTCACAGCGCGCCTCCCGACCCGCGGGACTTATCCGAGCATCCGGATCGGTTCTGCCAGCGCCACACTCGGCTCACCGGCCGCTGCCGTACCTCAGGCGAACCAATGAAGTTCTACCACGGGAACCCTTGCGGCGGTCGATGCGGGCCGAGGGTGCGCGGACCGGCCCGGGACAGGCGCCGGTATACGGTGGGGTGATGAAATACGTTGAGGTCGAGGGAGTGGGCCAGGTCAGCCGCATCGGGCTGGGCACCTGGCAGTTCGGTTCGCGCGAGTGGGGCTATGGGGACAACTACGCCTCCGGCGCCGCCCGCGACATCGTGCAGCGCGCCCGTGCTCTCGGCGTCACCCTGTTCGACACCGCCGAGGTGTACGGACTGGGCAAGAGCGAACGGATCCTGGGCGAGGCGCTGGGCGACGAGCGCACCCAGGTAGCAGTCGCCAGCAAGGTCTTTCCGGTCGCGCCCTTTCCGGCCGTGATCAGGCAACGCGAGCGCGCCAGCGCGCGCCGGCTGCAGCTGGATCGGATCCCGCTGTATCAGATCCATCAGTCGAACCCGATCGTCCCGGACTCGGTGATCATGCCCGGCATGCGCGAGCTGCTCGACGAGGGCAAGATCGGCGCCGCCGGTGTTTCGAACTACTCACTTGCGCGCTGGCAGCAGGCCGACGAGGCGCTGGGACGTCCAGTGGTCAGCAATCAGGTGCACTTCTCCTTGGCGCACCCGCGGGCTCTGGACCACATGGTGCCCTTCGCCGAGCGCGAAAAGCGCATCGTGATCGCCTACAGCCCGCTTGCGCAGGGTCTGCTGGGCGGCAAGTACGGCGTCGACAACCGTCCGGGTGGTGTTCGCGCGGTCAACCCGCTGTTCGGTACCGAGAACCTGCGCCGGATAGAACCGCTGCTCCAGACCCTGCGCGAGGTCGCGGCCGAGGTCAGCGCCAAGCCCGCACAGGTCGCGCTGGCCTGGCTGATCAGTTTGCCGGGTGTGGTGGCCATCCCCGGTGCCTCCAGTGTGGAACAGCTGGAGTTCAACGTGGCCGCCGCCGAAGTCGAACTGAGCACCGAGTCCCGCGACGCGCTCACCGCAGCGGCACGCGCGTTCAAACCGGTGTCGGCCGGACGCTTCCTGACCGACCTGGTGCGCGAAAAACTGCGCCGCTGAGTCAGCTGTTCACGCGGCGGCGGCTCAGGGGGGCGGTGAAGCCTCCGGTGTCGTCGAAGTTCGCCCAGTGCCCTTCGTCGCACACCTGCATACGCCAACCCAGCTGATAACGACCGGCGATCGACTCAGCAAACCACCGGTGCGCGTCCTCCGCGTTGTCGAAATCCCTGGTCGCGACGATCACGCCCTGCGGATCGATGGCCCGAAACACAGTCATGAGATGCGGATATCCGCTCCGGCGGGCTTTCAACCCCCCAACCTGCACCTCACCTGAGCCGCGACACTGAAGCTACGTACACGACACGCCGCGGCCAGTGTGCGCAGCTGCAATGTGGACGGGCGTGCTCGCAGCGCCTACACGGTCTGCGCCAGCCGGTCAGCCAGCAACTCGGCGAAGCGCGCCGGATCCTCCAGGGCCCCGCCCTCCGCCAGCAGCGCTGTGCCGTAGAGCAATTCGGCCGTCTCCGCGACTGCGGTGTCGTCCGGCCGGTCGGTGTGAGCGGCGCGCAGTTTGGTGACCAATGGATGAGTCGGATTGAGCTCCAAGGTCCGTTTGCCGATCGGGACGTCCTGTCCGGACGCCTGGTAAAGCCGTGCGAGCGCCGGCGTGATGCCGAAGGCATCGGTGATCAGGCAAGCCGGCGAGTCGGTCAACCGGGTGGACAACCGCACTTCCTTGACGTGCTCGCTCAGGGTCTCCTTCAGCCAGGTCAGCAGGTCGGCGAACTCTTTCTGCTGCTCCTCGCGTTCGGCGGCCGACGTCTCCTCGTCCGAAGCCAGATCCACCTCGCCCTTGGCCACCGACTGCAGCTGCTTGCCGTCGAACTCGTTGACCACACCCACCCACACCTCGTCCACCGGGTCGGTGAGCAGTAGCACCTCGTAGCCTTTGGCCTTGAAGGCTTCCAGGTGCGGCGATTTCTCCAGAAGCTGACGCGAGGCCCCGGTGGCATAGAAGATCTGCGTCTGGCCCTCCTTCATCCGCTCGACATACTGGGCCAGCGTCGTGGGCTCCTCAGCGCTGTGCGTGGAGGCGAACGACGAGATGGACAGCAGAGTCTCCTGGTTTTCGAAGTCCGACATCAGGCCCTCCTTGAGGACCTTGCCGAACTGGGTCCAGAAGGTGCGGTAGTCATCCGGTCGCTGTGACTGGATGTCCTTGATGGTGGACAACACCTTCTTGGTCAACCGGCGCCGGATCGCGTTGATCTGCCGGTCCTTCTGCAGGATCTCGCGGGACACGTTGAGCGACAGGTCTTGTGCGTCGACGACACCCTTGACGAAGCGCAGGTACACCGGCATCAGCTCTTCGCAGTCCGCCATGATGAAAACGCGCTTGACGTAGAGCTGCACCCCGATCTTGGCGTCCTGGTTGAACAGGTCGAAGGGCGCCTGCGAGGGCAGGAACAACAACGCCTGGTATTCGAAGGTGCCCTCGGCCTTCATCGCGATGACCTCGAGCGGGTCGTCCCAGGCGTGCGCGATGTGCTTGTAGAACTCCTTGTACTCCTCCTCGGAGACCTCCTCTTTGGGCCTGGCCCACAGGGCCTTCATCGAGTTGAGCGTCTCGGTCTCGATGGTGACGGTCTCTTCGCCGCCTTCCTCGGCCGGCGGGGTCCGCTTCTCCACCTCCATGCGGATCGGCCAGGCGATGAAGTCCGAATACTGCTTGACCAGGCTCCTGAGCTTCCACTCCGAGGTGTAGTCGTACAGCTCGTCCTCGGCGTCCTCGGGCTTGAGGTGCAGGGTGACGCAGGTGCCCTGCGGCGCACCTTCGACGGCTTCGATGGTGTAGGTGCCCTCGCCGCTGGACTCCCATTTGGTGGCTTCGCTCTCGCCGGCCTTGCGGGTCAACAGTTCGACCTTGTCGGCCACCATGAACGATGAGTAGAAGCCGATGCCGAACTGGCCGATGAGTTCCTCGGATGCCTGGGCATTCTTGGCTTCCTTGAGTTGCTTGCGCAGCTCTGCCGTGCCCGACTTGGCCAGCGTGCCAATCAGGTCCACCACCTCGGCGCGGGTCATGCCGATGCCGTTGTCGCGGATCGTGAGGGTTCGGGCTCCTTTGTCCGTCTCGAGCTCGATGTGCAGATCGGAGGTGTCCACATCGAGCTCTTTGTTGCGCAGCGCCTCGATCCGCAACTTGTCCAGCGCGTCGGAGGCGTTGGAGATCAGCTCCCGCAGGAACGAGTCCTTGTTGGAGTAGACCGAATGGACCATCAAATCCAGCAGTTGGCGGGCCTCTGCCTGGAATTCCAGCTGCTCGACCTGCGCGTTCATGAGATTCCTCCTGCGACGTACTCGGCGACTACTAGGGCAATCGGTCCTGAATGTAGCGAGACGCTGATCGCGCGCGCTGCGGGGGTCATCCACCGGGGCACGGTTGGGCAAGCCGTCGGAGTGGATTGGGCAGGGCCGGCCACCGACAGCGAAACCATCCGACGTCGCTGAGCGGCCGAGGACCGCGGGGGCAGCGGGATTGTCCTGACACCGGGAACGTCGGCTAGGGCCGTAATCCGCGCGCAACCGTGCCAAAAGACCCTGCCCGAGAGGCCGGCAGGGAGCGCACGCTGGCCTGGGAGAACTGCTCCGACCGGAGGGATGTGGACTCATGAGTCGTGCAACTCGCGTCCTCTTGACCGTGGCCGTAGCCGCGCTGGTGTGCGTTACCCCGGCGGCCGCCGCACCGATACCCGCGGCGTGCGGAACAAAAGATTGCAACGCGCAATGCGCCGGCCTGCAGGGCCGGAATTGGCAACGCTGCATGGATGATTGTCATCGGACGGGCGGGCAGTGAAATCGTAGAAGACTTCCCCAGACTGCGCCGTGCCGTGGGCGCTGTGCCGGCACGCCGAGGAAGCGCGCCGGTTTGAACTGATGCGGTGCGATAGACCGAAGGCCGCAGACGCGTGTGTCGCAGGCAAAGTCGGCGGGCGATCGTTGTGTGGGCTGGATCACCGGCGGGCCCTGACCGTCACGGCTGACGTCTTAGCCGATAAGGGTGCCCACCACCAATTCGGCGGGCACACCGTAGAGGTCGTCGCTGATCGCCCGGACGAACTCGGTGCCGCCGCCAGTGACGATCCCGACCGTGAAGTCGCGGCGACGCAGCGCGGCGATGAGTTCCAGCATCGGCTGATAGGTCACCGAGCGCGTCGGCCGGCCCAACGTCCGGTGTGTCGCACCGCGCATGAATTCCCTTGCCTCGGTGGCGAATTTCTCCGGAGTCATACCCTCGAACAGGGCGGCAAGCGCGAGCGCGATGCGTTCCAGCCCGATCCCCGCGACGGCCGCCTGATCACCGCTGAGCAGGTCGGCGAACTCCGCACGCTCGCCGACCGACGGGTCCTGGGCCACGCGTCTGCGCAGCGCGTCGAGGAAAAGTCGAACTGCACATCACTCGGCCGCTCGCACCACAGCGTGCCGTCGTTGTCGAAGGTGGCGACCCGGTGGCGACCGGCACGTCCTCGACCGCCGCCAAGAAGGCCACCAGTGCGTCCCGTGTGCCGCCGGGACGCCAGGACGGCAAAGGGTCGTTGCGCTCCATCACAGTCGCTCAGCTGCTGCGGGTGGTCGCGTCCTGCAACTTGGCCATCACCTGATCCATGCTGAAGCTCGCAGACTTCTGCCGCTGCGGGAACTCGACCAACGTCTCCAGCATCTTCGCGACGTACGCCTGCGCCGGCACGAACAGGAAGATGTGGTCCAACATCCAGTCGTAGTAGGTGTTCGACGTGATGTCGGCCCGCTCGTAGGGATCCGTCCGCAGGTTGAACAGCTTGGGCACGCGCAGCTCAACATAGGGCTCCGCCCAGATCGCCAGAGTTCCCGTGCAGCGCTGCTCGAGGAAGACGAACTTCCAGTTGTCGAACCGCATTGCGGTCAGGTCGCCGTCGTCGGAGACGTAGAAGAAGTGCTTGCGCGGGCTCTCGTCCGTCCGGCCAGTGATGTACGCCAACTGGTCATGCCCGTCGAGGTGCACCTTGTAGGTGGTGCCGTTCAGGTCAGTGCCCGCGCGCAACCGCTCGGCGATGTCGGGCGCACCTGCCATCGACAGGAGCGTGACGAACCAGTCGGCGTGACTGACGATTCCGTTCAACACCGACCCGGCCGGGATGTGTCCCGGCCAGCGCACCATCGCCGGAACACGGTACGCACCTTCCCAATTGGAGTTCTTCTCGTTGCGAAATGGGGTCATGCCGGCATCAGGCCAGCTGTTCATGTGGGGACCGTTGTCGGTGGAGTACATGACGATCGTGTCCTCCGCGATGCCCAGCTCGTCCAGCAGATCCAGCATGCTGCCGACTGTGTCATCATGATCCAACATCGTGTCGTGGTAGCGCGACTGCCACCGTCCCGCCCGGCCCACGCTTCCGGGCTCTGTGTGGGTGCGGAAATGCATGTGCGTGGTGTTGAACCATACGAAGAACGGTGCTTCGGCCTGGTGCTGGCGCTTGATGAAATCGACTGCGGCGTCGCGAAATTCGCCGTCGCAGGTTTCCATCCGCTTCTTCGTGAGCGGGCCGGTGTCCTCGATGCGCTGGGTGCCGTCGCCGTTGGCCCAGGTATGCAGCACTCCGCGCGGGCCGAACTTCTTGCGGAACTCCGGATCCGTTGGGTAGTCCGGTAGTTCGGGTTCCTCTTCGGCGTTGAGGTGATACAGGTTGCCGAAGAACTCGTCGAAGCCGTGCATCGTCGGCAGGTGTTCGTCGCGGTCGCCCAGGTGGTTCTTGCCGAACTGGCCAGTGGCGTAGCCCTGCGCCTTGAGCGCGGTGGCGATCGTCGGGTCCTGCGCCTGCAGGCCCAGCGGCGCCCCCGGCAGACCTACCTTGGTCAGGCCGGTGCGGTACGGGTTCTGGCCGGTGATGAACGCCGCCCGTCCGGCGGTGCAGCTCTGCTCGGCGTAATAGTCGGTGAACAACACCCCTTCGGCGGCGATGCGGTCGATGTTAGGGGTCCGGTAGCCCATCAGCCCGTTGCTGTAGCAACTGAGATTGCTCTGCCCGATGTCGTCGCCCCAGATGATCAGAACATTCGGCTTATCGCTCACCGGTTGGCCTTTCGTGGTCGAAGCCCCTATGGCTAGCACGCCGGCCGACTGAGACTGGTGCCTGGTAGGCACCTATGGCTGATCGTAGACCTCGCGGGCCGGAAGGGGTTATTGCAAGAGAGCGACGCGTCTTGTCGATCACCGGCCCGAGCGGTACCGCCGGTCTACGGGCCGATGCATTGTGCTACTGGCCTTGGTTCCCAGCTTAATTCGGCGCTCAGGTCGCTGACCTGTTCGCCCGGGAGCCGGCCCGGATCGAGGCCGCGCACGATCCGGCCGCGTTGCCGCGGGGACTGTCGATGCGCTCGGTCAGCCCGAACTCGAACGGTTCCACGGCTGTTCGAGTGGCTGATCACGACCGGCCCGACATCTATACTGGCGTTCCTCCCGGACGGTTACAGCCCGCGGACTGCCGGACCGAAGGAAGAGCGGTTGAACGCCTCATCAGAGCGCTTCGTAATGCGCGCCGCAACCATCGATGAACTCCTCAGCGAGGAGTTCGAGTCGCTACCGGGCCAGAAGGCCGACACCGATTTGGCCGCGCGACGTCTGGCGGCGTGGTGCCGTTCGTGCGCCAGCGGCGACTGGGCCCAGTTCGGCCGGCGCCTGCACCGCGACGGCTGGGACTTCGCCGGCGTGCTGGAAAGATTTGCCACAGTTCGGCGCAAGCCCTCGGCGCCGTGGCCGGTGTGGGCCGACGACGCCGTATGGATCACTACGGCTTTGGGTGCCCGGCCCAGTGCGTCAGCACAATCCATCGCCGATCCCGAACCGTGCGCTTTCGAACACCTCTTGACGCCGGTCGTCGAACAGGCGGAGGCCAGGCTGTGGTCGACCATCGACGCACGAGCCGCTGCCCACCTCGATGACTCAGCGCGCACCGAGCTGCGCCGATCGCTGTTGAAACAGCTGTCCGACCTGTGCACACCAGCGCTGTATGGGCTCCTTCACGCCGCCCGCAAAGCCGCCGGCGACGACGCGACCAGCGCCGAGGGCGCGACGGCCACGCTCTACATGCAGTTCGTGGACGACATGAGGACCGATGGCTTCGGGCGTCTCTTCGAGGCCAAGCCGGTCCTGCTGCGGCTGCTCGCCACCATCACTCGGCAGTGGATCGATGTCACGCGTGAGCTCGTGAACCGTCTCGACGCCGACCTGCCCGCGATCCGCCGCGATCTGCTCGATTCTGCAGTCGAACACAGGGTGACGAGCGTCGCGGGTGACTTGTCCGATCCGCACAACTGCGGCCATTCCGTGCGGATTCTCGAGTTCGAGGACGGCGCGCGGGTCGTCTACAAGCCAAAGGACCTGAGGGTCGATGTCGCGCTGCATGCTCTGATCGATCGGCTCAACAACGCCGAGCCGCCGATTGAGTTGAGGGCGGTGTGCGCGCTGTCGCGCGCCGACTACGGCTGGAGCGAATTCATCGACCATGCGGCCTGCACCGACGTGCAGGACTTCGAGCGCTACTTCCGCCGGGCCGGCGCGTGGCTGGCGCTCTTCTACTGCTTCGCTGCCAGCGATATGCATCAGGAGAACATCATCGCGTCCGGCGGACATCCTGTACCCATCGACGTCGAAACGATTCTCGAAGCAGAAGTGGAGGAGCCCGACGACGAGGTCCCGGAGAACGAGGCATCTCGCGCGGCCATGAGGATCATCGCCAATTCGGCGATGATGGCGGCGCTGCTCCCGTCCTACGAGCGCTCCCCGGGAAACAGGGTCTTCACGATCGGCGGGATGATGTCGGACTGGAACGTCAAGACGGGGATCCGGTGGATCGACATCAATACCGACCGCATGCAACCCGAGAGATCCTCCGAGCTCGACAAGACGACGCCGAACCTGCCCTATGTCGCCAACCATTACGCCAAGTTCGTCGACCATCTCGATGCCTTCGTCGCCGGTTTCGAGGCCTACGCGAAGTTCCTGGTCCGGTGGAACGCAGAGACGACGGGAAGCGGGCTTTTCGACGGGTTCGCCGGACTGCCGGTCCGCAAGGTCCCCCGCTCCACGAGGTTCTATTACCTGCTGCTGGAGCGCCTCAAGGATCACCGCACCATGGACGATGGCGTGTTGTGGTCCGCACAGGCAGACTTCGTCGCCCGGTTGTCGGATTGGAACCTCGACGCCGACTCCCGATGGCCGTTGGCTCGTGCGGAGCGATCGGCGCTGGTGGTGTTGAACGTGCCTTACTTCGTCGCACCCACCGACGGCACCGATGTCAGCGACGGCACTGGTGTGTCGATTCATGTCACGGGCAAGTCAGGCCTCGAACGCGCGTCGGACCGCGTACTCAACCTGGACGAGCAGGAACTCGACTGGCAGCTCACCGTCATCCAGCAGAACATGCAATCGTTTGCAGCAGAAGCTAATCCACCGCCGCCAGTCACGCTGGACCTCGCGGGCGCAGACTCGCCCGCCGTGCCGACGAACGAGTTCTTCCTCGACGAGGCAGACAGGATCGCTGCCGAGCTGTCGCAGTACGCCATTCGCCGCGGACCCGCCGCGGCGTGGATCGGGCTGGACTGGGTCGGCGATACCGACGCCTACCAACTCGTCTGCCTGAGCCCGAGTCTCTACAACGGCCATTCCGGCGTCGCCCTGTACCTCGCTGCCCACGCCGCCGTTACGGGGTGCACGCCTTCCGGCGAGCTCGCGTTGGCTGCGGTCGCGCATCTTCGCCACGAGCTGCGTAGCCGCAACGCCGCCAAGATGGCTCGATTGATGGGCATCGGTGGCGGCGTCGGTTTGGGATCCATCATTTACGCGCTGGCAGTGATGTCGAATCTGCTGGGGGACAAAGACCTGCTGGCCGACGCTCATGTTGCGGCGGCGCTGATCACGAACGATGTGATTGCGGCTGACCGGCAGTTGGACCTGATGGGCGGCAGCGCCGGTGCCATCCTCGGGCTTCTCCGGCTGTACCGCGACACCGCATCCGATGACGTGCTCGCGCTGGCGACGCGCTGCGGCGATCACTTGCTGCGCCAGCCGCGGGTGGGATCAGACGGGCGCCGCACGTGGGTGGGGGAAGGCATTGATCCACAAGGACTCAACGGCATGTCGCACGGGGCGGCGGGTTATGCCTACGCGTTGGCCTCATTGTCGGAAGCTACCGGGCGTGCGGACTTCTCCGGCGCGGCGTCGGAGTGCATTGCCTACGAGAACTTCACCTTCGACCCGCAGCGACACAACTGGCCGGACCTGCGTGCAGAGAGCGAACGGCATTGGCGGTCGCAGTGGTGCCATGGGGCCCCGGGTATCGGCCTGGCGCGCGTCGCCATGGCGAGGTTGGACCGAGCCGACACCGCGCTACTGACAGCCGACATCCGCAACGCCGTCGTCGGCGTGGAAAGCGGGTGGGAGAGCCAAATTGAGGACACGCTGTGCTGTGGCGTCATGAGCAGTGTGGAATTTCTCAGTGAAGCCGGTGATGCGATGGGGCGGCCCGATTTACGTGGACTGGCATCACGCCGGCTCGCCCAGGTCATATCGGCAGCGGCGCTGCGCGGCGATTATCGGTGGAGCGCCGGACCGGGACGGTTCAATCCGGGATTGTTCAAGGGCTTGGCAGGAATTGGCTACACGGCGTTACGGCGGGTAGACAATTCTCTTCCCGACGTCTTGCTCTGGCAGTAGCCCTTTGGGTCAGCCGCAGAGATATCTGGTATTGATCTCTGTCGTCGAGCAGGAACCCAGGGAACACTGGCAACCGGTGGTCGCGAGACCGTTGGTTCCCGCCAGGTTTTCGAGGTCCTCGTCCGAAACGTGGTAGACGAACACGTCATCCATCGCTTCAATCCTCTCGTTATATGTGCAATCGAGTTACACTTTCCTGCAACGCACGAGTCACTACTAGGGTCATTGGTCATCGATCGGAATGCCCCCACGGCAGTCACACCGCTGAGCAGGCCCAGAACGGGATATTGGACCCGGTCGCGCGATTCCGCGCCAATTCCGTGGGCTCGCCATTATTGCGCCGCGACATATTCCGACTTCGCGTCCGTCTCCTGCGATGCGATTATCGGCTCCCGGGGCTGACTTTCGTACCACCCGCCTGCTTGTCGGCTGCGTAGGCGCCGGCAGGCGCGCACCGGTTCGGTTCAGACCTGCGTCATCGAATAATAGGCACCCCGCATCGCCAACAGCTCGGCGTGGTTGCCACGTTCGATGATCCTGCCAGCCTGCATCACAAGGATCATGTCCGCGTCGCGGATCGTCGAAAGCCGGTGCGCGATAACAAAAGTCGTACGCCCGCGACGCAGCTCGCGCATCGCTTGCCGAATCAGCACCTCGGTGCGGGTGTCGACCGAACTCGTGGCCTCGTCGAGGACCAGCAGTTGCGGACCGGCTAGGAATGCCCGGGCGATCGTGATCAGCTGCTTCTGGCCAACACTGATGTTGTCACCGTCGTCGCCCACCCGCGTGTCGTAGCCATCGGGCAGGATATCGACGAAGCGGTCCACGCAGGCCGCCTCCGCGGCGGCGATAACGTCGTCGCGACTCGCTCCTGGGCAACCGTAGCCGATGTTCTCCGCTATGGTGCCGCCGAACAGCCAGGTGTCCTGCAGCACCATCCCGATCCGCGACCGCAGTGAGTGCCGGCTCATGGTGGCGATGTCCACGCCGTCGATCAGAATCCGACCCGAATCAACTTCGTAGAAACGCATCAGCAGATTCACCAACGTGGTCTTGCCCGACCCGTTACGCCCGACGATCGCGACAGTGCTCCCCGGTTCGGCGACCAGCGAGAGGTCCTTGAGCACGGGGACGCCGGGTAGGTAGCCGAAATTCACGTGCTGGAACTCCACCCGCCCACTGGGTACCGATTCGACGACCGGCGGCAGTGTCAACACGCGGTCCGGTTCCTGCTCGGGGGCATCCAGCAGGTCGAAGACGCGCTCGGCACTTGCCACTCCCGACTGGGCGACGTTATACATCGCGGCGATCTGGACGATCGGTTGATTGAATTGGCGCACATACTGAATGAAGGCCTGAATGCTGCCCAGCGTGATATGTCCCGACGCCACCTGCAGACCACCCACCACCGCCACTGCGACGTAATTGAGGTTTCCGATGAACTCGGTCGCCGGCGATATCAAACCGGAGAGGAAGTTGGCGCCGAAACTGTTTCGGTAGACCTGGGCGTTGAGATCTCGGAACTGCTCCCGCGCTCGCGCGCGCTGACCGAACGTCTTGACCAATGCCAATCCGCTGTAAGTCTCCTCGACGTGTGCGTTGAGTTGCCCGATGAGAGCCCACTGCTCCACGAACAGCCGCCGTGCGCGCGGCGCGATCACCCGGACGAGCAATAGGGACAGCGGCAGGGCGAGGAGCGTGATCAGGGTCAGCAGTGGCGAAATCGAAAGCATCATCGCGAACACCGCCACAAACGACAGCAGTGAGGTCAGTATCGGGTTGATCGTCATCCAAAGCGATGTCTCAATGTTGTCGATGTCGTTGGTGATTCGACTCAACAACTCACCGCGCTGATGTCCGTCGAAATAGGACAGCGGCAGCCGGTGCAACTTGTCTTCCACGTCGGCACGCAGTGCGAGAATCGTGCGCTGCACGATGACATTCAGTAAGCGGGCCTTAGCCCAAACCAGCAGCGCGGCAGACAAATACACCAGCAGCGCGATCATCAACGTCCGCGCCACCGCGCCGAAGTTGATGCCCTCGCCAGGTACCACGTCCATCCCCGATACCAGATCGGCGAACCCGTCATCGCCGCGCGCGCGTAGAACCTCGATCGCCTCTTCCTTGGTGATCCCGGGAGGCAGCTGTCTACCGATCACGCCGTTGAACAACAGGTCAGTGGCGTGGCCAAGGACGCGTGGGCCGACCACCGCGAACGCGATCCCGCCGACCGATAGCGCGATCACCGCGGCCAACAACCGCGCCTGCGGCGCGAGGCGCTGCGCGAGCCGTACCGCCGAACGCCAGAATTCAGGGGAACTCTCGCTGGATTCCTCAAGTCTCCCGTGGCCGCGGACCCGCGCTGGACCAGTCATTGCCAACCCACCACATCGGTGCCCAATGACTGCAAGTCGGTGAGCTCGGCATAGGCAGGGCAGCTCTCGAGAAGCGCCTCATGGGTACCGACGCCTACCACTTCGCCCTTGTCGAGGACCACGATCTGGTCAACCGCAGCCACCGTCGAAATGCGCTGCGCCACAATGATCACCGTCGAGTCTGGCGCTACCTCACGCAATGAGTCGCGCACCCGCGCGTCGGTGTGCACGTCAAGTGCCGAGAATGCGTCGTCGAACAGATAGATGGCTGGGCGGTTGATCACCGCACGCGCGATCGCCAGCATCTGCCGCTGGCCACCCGACAAATTGATGCCACCCTGGGATATCGGCATCTGCAAGCCGTCTGCGTCCTCGCGAACGAAGTCATCGGCTGCGGCCACCCGCAACGCTTCCCATATCTCGGCGTCGCTGGCACCTGGCCTACCGAAGCGCAGATTGTCGGCCACGGTGCCGGAGAACAGGTAACCACGTTGGGGTACCAGGCCGATCGCCGACCATAGCTGCTCGGTCTCGTAATCGCGAACGTCGATTCCGTCCACGAACACCGCGCCGCTGTTCACGTCGTAAAACCGGCAGATCAGCGATACCAATGTGGACTTACCTGAACCGCTGCCACCGATGATCGCTGTCACAGTCCCGGGCGACGCGGTGAACGAAACATTCTGCAGCGCTGGGTGGTCGGCACCCGGATAGCGAAACGTCACCTTGTCGAGCTGCAGGATGCCCTCGATGCCGTGTGCCGGTCGCTTGTAGTCTTGCGGACTGGTGATCGCGGGGTTCATAGACAGCACTTCACTGATGCGCCCGGCGCATACCGACGCGCGAGGCAACAGCTCGAGGAAGACTGTCGCCATCATCACTGCCGTCAAGATCTGCAGGAAGTACGACAAGAACGCGATCAACGAACCGACCTGCATTTGGCCCGTGCCGATGCGCCGGCCGCCAAACCAGACCAGCGCGACGCTGGACAGGTTGATCACCATCATGGTGACCGGCGCCAGCAGAACTTGCCACCGGCCCACCGTCAGCGCAGTCATGAACACGGTGCGGTTGGCCTTCGCGAACCGCTCTACCTCGAAGCGCTCTCGAGCGAACGCGCGGATAACCCTGATGCCCGAGAGCTGTTCTCGCATAACACGATTGATGTCATCGATCAGTTTCTGCAGGCTGCGGAACAGTGGCAGCAATCGGGACACGATCGGGTAGATTGTCACTACCATCACCGGGACACTGACGAGCAATAACCCGGACAGGCCGACATCCTGGCGAATCGACATGAAGACGCCACCGACACACATGATCGGCGCGGAGATCAGCACGGTGCTGGTCACCTGCACCACCACCTCGATGTGCTGCACGTCGTTGGTCGTGCGCGTCAGCAGTGATGGTGTTCCGACGCACGACGTGTCCTGCGCCGAGAGGCCGGTGACGTGATCGAACATCGCGGACCGCAGATCCTGGCCGAATCCGATACTGGCGCGTGACCCGCAGTAGAGCGCCCCGACCGCGCACAGCACTTGCAGGCCGGTAACCAGGAGCATCACCCCACCGAGCCCTATGACCGTGTGGGTGTCCCCCTTGGCGACGCCGTCGTCGATGATCGACGCGTTGATGGTCGGCAAGTACAGGGATGCGAGCGTGCTGATCAGCTGCAGCCCCGCGACCACCGCTATCAGCCATCGATATGGCCGCACATACTGTCGCAGCACTTCCGCCAGCATCGGGCTACTGTCGCACAACTTGTGATGGCGCCGCAGGAGGACCATCACGGTGGCAGCTACGGCGGATTGTGTGCGTGCGGCACGCTAGGCGATACCGACCCCACATCACCCAAAGCCAATATCGACGGGTGCCGTTCCGGCCATCCTGCCCGAAGCAGGCCGTACCCGATGCCGGCGAGGCCCATCATCAGGCCCGGCATCTCCACCGTCGGTGGTCCTCCGCAGCGCCATTGACCTTCGCGCCGCGCATCGACGAGTACCGCGTGGACGAGTCGGAGCGCCTGGTCTCGCAGAGCCGGCCGGTTCAGCCGCTCGGCCGCCAAATGGAACAGTTCGATGTTCCCCAGATCTCCGTGGCACAGGCAATGACTTTTGCTGAAGCCGAGCGCGGCGGTACTGCGCAGAGCGGCATCGATCTCACCAAGCATTTCGTAATCGCCTCCGCACCCGGTTGAGAGTATCCGCGCGATCCCGATGCCGGGGGCGCCATGACACCATGCCGAGCGCGGTGCGGATTGCTGACTCGGACCATCGTGTGATCGGGGGGAGTCGCCCGGATCAGCCCAATACCCAAGCCGCGGATCCCAGTGCGCCCGTCCGAACTTCACGGCGCTTTGCGCGGTGTCCCAATACCGTTGATCCCCCGTCTCGGCGGCAAGTTCCAGCAGCGTCCAGGCGATGCCGGCGGCGCCGTGGGCGAACCCCAGAAGCGGTGGCTTGCCGCGGGCCCGACGGCCCCAACCAGTACCTTGCGGCGTTCGAATGCTGTGGGCGAGGAGGTGGTCTCCGGCACATCGGGCCACGTCCAGCGCCTGATCGGATACGCCGTGCCGGTGCAGGAGCAGCAGGACGGGTATACACCCGGCCGCTCCATTCACGACATCGAGTTTCCGGTCCTCGGCCACCTGGGCCTGCAGTGACGGGAGCACCCTCAGGCAACGGCGCAAGAGGCTGCTGTCACCCCAAAGCCGAGCAAGGTGAAACGCCGCGTACAGCATCGACGAGGTTCCTGAGTAGGCGCCGATCTCCGCCGTCGCAGCGCGCCCCAACAGTTCTCGCCGCACGCCGACGAACGCCCGACGAGCCACCCGCTCGTAGCGCCTGTCCCCGGTCTTCTCAGCGAGGAACGCAAGGAACAGCGCTATCCCGGCCGCACCTGAATAGAGGCTGTAACCCAGTGGACCGAACACGAAACGATCGCTGGCGCGCTCCACCACGCCAACCCAATTCGCCTCCTGCGCATCGGACACCCGAAGCTCGATGAGACGATCACCGATCTCCGTGGCAGCTTCAAGCAATGCCTCCGGCGAGGCCGGCCCGAGATCCTCATCAAACGCGCGTGCTTCGCTCAACTCCTTTCTGCGGGAGCTTGCTGCGGACGCGAGAGTCGTTCGAATGCAGTACTTTTGCAGCGCCAGATCCTCGGGGTTCAAGCGCTTGAGCCTGAGGAGCACGCGAGTCATCCCGGTTGAGGCAAAGAAGTTGTCGAAACGCCTCCCGCGGCTGTCATACAAGTGCGCCTGACCGACTTTCGAGGTGAAAATAGGAACGTCGCCGTTCCACAGGTCAGTCTGCTCGCTCGGGACGAGCTCCTGCAGACAAGGAACGGCGCGGGTATCGGTCCACAGTGAATCGAAAAGGAAGTCGCGCTCGGCAGCGTCCCGTAGGCAGTCCGGATGTGTGCTGTCGGTCAATAGCGCCGTGTAACGACTCGTACCGCGTGTCATATACCGCACGTCGTCGTTCGCAAACGCCAGCACCGGACCTGCCTCGCTCATGAGTTCACTCCTGTGGTGGACGGCGATCTCGTAGGCCTGCTGGAATCCCGAAACGAGGGCTTCGACATGGGCAGTCGGCCGGACACTGCGTCCTTTGAACTTCGGGAGGTTGCGTGCCTCGGGGAGCACTCCCCGACCTCGGGCCACGCGCATGTTGTCCGTTCCGTACCCATCCCAGGTGGGTCCGAGAAAAGGGGTGCGTTGCCCGTTGACGCTTGCTATGCCACTGACATCGACCCGCCCCACAGGGCCCTCGATGAAGACGGGAAGGAGGGCAGTCCGGTTCACGATCTCCGAATACGGTGACGTGTCGTCCGCCGAGGAGTGCGTGCGATTCACGCCTCGCGGCACGTTCTGAAAGAAGGTTTCGATGTCGACCAGCACCGGCTGCCCTCCATCGGCAACCAGGTTCTCGCGGTGGAAGTCAGTGCCGTCGAGAAGATATGCGATGAAGAGAAGCAGACCGTGCCTGGCGAAGAAGTCATCGATCTCGCGCGCGTTCAGGCAGGCCCGATACGGGACGAACTCGACCCAGCCGTACGGGCCGCGCGGAAGAACCTCCAAAGTTCTTGCGGCAGGATCAAATCCCTTGGCCGCAAACCACGCGACGAGCTCTTGGAAGTGACGGTTGCATGCCTGGTCTCTCGGCTTGTAGATGATCTGAAAACCCGAAGCAAAGGCCATCAGCAGGACCATCTCGCCGCGGTGGGTGTCCGCCAGCCCGGCGTCCACGCCGACGAGGCAGTCCACGCCAGACGCATGCCCAAAAGTCGCGGCGATTGACGCCCAGTCCCGGACCAGCCGCGCCAGGGCGGACTTCCACGCATCGAGTGTTTGGAACGTGATCGTGGCCATCAACCGTCCCAGGACCGGGAACTCCTCAACGAGCAGTGCACTGAGTCGATCATTCGTGAGCCGGGTATCAACGAATGAGGAGAACCGTTCCTGCGCAGTCGATCCGGTGAGTTCCCCCGACAACTTCGTCACATGCATTTTGAGAACGAGAGTCCGGGCCGACACGCGCTCGAGGTGTTGGGTGAGATGGGCGGCGAACTGGGCTCGCACCAGGGATTCGTCAATATGAGGGTTGTCGGCCTCCGGGCCAAGGGAACACAGGAACTGACTCACCCTCTGGTCAGCCCAGCGAAGAAAAGGCATCGCCGCCGCCGTCAGTCCCGCACCGGGTACTCCCGGCACGGGTCCTTGGGAATCGGACTGCAGCGCTTCGGATAAGACGCAAGCCCAACGTGCTGACTCGAACGCCGCCGCCCCCTCCGGCTTGGCCGCGATCAGCTGTAGAAGTTCGTCGCGACTGATTCCGAGCGCCCGGATACGCCGCTGGAGTGGCCCGCGGTGATTTTCTCCATAAGCCTTCTCCCAGTAGGCAAAGATGTGCCGTGCGTCCCCGAGTTCGTGGCGAGAATGCGGAAGGGTGATTTGTCCGGCGCGCGCTGCCTGGATACGTTCGGGCAGATTCAGGGCCTTGATGCTCATTTGCACAGCAGAACGGAGACCTCTCTGGCTGGCCGAAGTACGGTCAGCCGGTGACCAAAGACTCTATTATCGCCTGAACGAACGAGCCAGCATTAATCGCGATGCACCGACTCGACTAATCGCGATGCACCCACTCGGACTCGGAGGGTTACGTGGAGAGCAATCTGCAAACGCTGGTGTTGGTCGAGTCCTGGACAGATCCGCGATTTCGGTCCTTGCTGGAGGAATCCCCCGCGCTGGCCGTGGCACAGGTGGCAGAGAAACACGGGCTTCCCGTGCCGAAAGGGCTGAAATTCAAGGTGGTCCACGACCGGCCTGACCTCTGCCATATTGTCCTCAGCGAGAGCCCGGCCGGTGCCGCTCCACCCGCGGGCGGTGTTGTCGGCGGTTCGGCCGTCGAGCTTCGTGACAGTACGGACTCCAACCTGTCCCTGGTCAGTTGTTGTTGCACCACCTATATCGGCTGCTGACACCGATTGCACCGAGACTCGCGCACCTCGGAATGCGCGACAGATTCTGATAAGCAAGCGATTTCCCGGAAAGGAAAACATACAAAATGATTACCGAACAGTCCTCGCGGTCCAAGATCCGTCCGGGCGATCTGGTTGCCCGTAAGCCTGACGAAGCGTTCCTGTGGCGACAGGAAATGGGAAACTGCGGCTACGACTACTCAAGTCAGACCCGGCATTGGGATGACAGCGAAGTCATGCGCACCATGATCATGAGCACGGGGTCCCCCAGTAGCAGCACCATGTTCGACGGCGAGTCAGAAGAATAATCGCCAACCCACCGAGCAAACCTGGGCGCGGTACCTGCGCTCGGGTTTGCGTTACCTTGTGGACCTGCGAGTGCGAGGGGTAGGTAGGGCGATTTGAGCTCCGGATCCTGCACACTGCTGATCACCAATTCCATCGACTTTGTGGCTGATCTGCTCGTCAAAAACCTCGGTTCGGAGAACGTATTTCGGTTCAACACCGATCTGTGGCAGGACTACAAACTGCTGGTTTCGGACACGGAAATCGAGATCGAGGATCCCGTCGGTCGGCATGTGACCGAAGCCGACATCGTGAAGGTATATCGGCGTAGTTCCATGCGCGCCTCCACCATCTTTCCCTCGTTGCAGCTGACCGATGCCCAGCGTTACGCCGAGGAAGAGGTCTGGATGGCGCTGAGTGACATGCTCAACATCTTCTGGGCTCAGGGCAAGGTGGTGCTCAATCAGCCCCTGGCTACCATGCGTTCCGGCAAGCTGCATCAGATGCGGCTCGCCGCAGAGTATTTCGACGTCACCCCGTTCCGTTTCATTCTGGGCGACGAAAAATATCTTCGGCCGGGCGTCGAGTCGGTGGTCAAGAGCTTCACATTCAGATACTCCGACGGAATTGGCCTGTACGCAAAGAAGGTTCGCGAAGAAGACTTGGATGTCTCCTACCCCTGGTTTGTCACCGACTACGTCGATGCTCTTGAAGACGTGACGGTGGCATTCGTGCGTGATCAGCTGTTCGCGTTCTCGCTGGACCGCGAAGCGTTCCTTGCCGACACCATTGACTGGCGGAAGGCCCCCTCCCAGCATGCCCATCGCGGCTGGAAACCCGTGAGCCTGCCGGCGGAACTAGAGAAGGGGATCTTCGACTTCTCGGCCGAGGTCGGCATTCATTACGCCCGCTTCGACTTCCTCAAGCGGGAGTCGGATTACACGTTTCTGGAGGCCAACTACTCCGGCGAGTGGGGCTGGCTCGATCCAGACAATGAGAACGGCCTGATGGCCAAGATCCTTTGGGAAATCGACCCGCGGACACCACTGACCGGTTGTCCGCAACCGCGCTGGCGTTAGACGGCTTGAATCAGTAGCAGCCGATCCGGAGTTGGCAGGGCGGTTCCGGCCGCGATCTCCATAGCCGGGGCCAGGCACCGCTGGACGATCCCACGGCGCCGTCGGTGGCCGGGACGTCGTGGCGATTCGTGGAGGTCGTGGGCGCAGCCATTCCAGCGACGGTCGGCGTGGACCGGTACCGCTCGTGGTTACGGCGCATGATGATCGAGAACTGCTTTCGCTGAGCTTCTCCCCCGTTCGGGGGGTGTGGGCCGGCGCACTCGACCATATGGTCGGCGCATCGATCACCCCCTGAGGAGCGACACGTGACGGTCTGAGTTGGCATCAACGGCTTTGGTCGGATCGGACGTAGCTTCTACCGGGCCCTGTTGGCTCAACAGGACTCGGGTTTCGAGGTCGTCGCCATCAACGACATCACCGAGACGGAGACATTGGCGCATCTGCTGAAGTTCGACTCGATCCTGGGCCGGCTGCCCTATGAGGTGAGCCTCGAGGGCGCGGGCACCATTGTGGTGGGCCCGGCCAAGATCAAGGCGCCGGCGCTCTGATGGCATCGCTGGCAACCCTGCACGACTGCCTGCTGCTGGATCTCGACGGCACACTGTTCCGGGGTTCGCGACCGGTACCCGGCGCCGCTGAAGCGCTGTCCGCAATTTCCTGTCGCACAATGTTTCTCACCAACAACGCATCGCGCAGCGCTGCGGAGGTCGCACAGCACCTGCGCGAGTTGGGATTCGATGCAGACCCCGGCGACGTCATCACCAGCGGTAAGTGCGCGGCGCAGCTGATGGCCACCGAATTATCCCCTGGCGCGCCAGTATTGATTATCGGCTCGCAGGCTTTGGCCGCCGAGGTGACCACAGTTGGTTTGCGCCCGGTACGGCGGTGGGCCGACAGCCCGGTCGCGGTGGTGCAGGGGTTCTCCCCCGAAATCTGCTGGAGTGACCTCGCCGAGGCGGCACTGGCAATCGGCGCGGGAATACCCTGGGTGGCAACCAATCCAGATCTCACGCTGCCGTCCGAGCGCGGGCTGGTGCCCGGCAACGGGTCGATGGTGGCGGCACTGGGCGCGGCTACCGGCCGCAGACCGCGGGTAGTCGGCAAGCCCCATGCGCCGATCTTCCGCAACGCGCTGTCCCGCGGCGACTTTCACCGACCGTTGGTGGTCGGCGACCGGCTGGACACCGACATCGCCGGTGCCAACTCCGCCGGCCTGCCCAGCCTGCTGGTGCTCAGCGGAGTGACTACGGCGGCCGAGGCCTCAGCCGCACCACCAGAGCAGCGGCCGACCTTTGTCGCGCCGGACCTCAGCGGAATCAACGCCGACAGCGACTCGTTGCGGGCCGCAGTTCCTTCATCAATCGGTTGACGGCGTCGGCCAATGGCATCGGCGCGCGCCCGGGTCCCACGGTCGCATCCGCCTTCGACATCAGGGCCAACCACGCGTCGGCGGCCCGAGCCACCACCAGCAGGATGGGCGGGCAGTAGTTGAACCGGTCCTTGAGCTGTCGGGCGACATCCACGCCCCCGGCCGGTGTGGCCTCACCGTCGAGAATCACCACGTCGACGACGCCGGCGTTCAGGCGCGCGAACAGCACCGGGTAGGAAGCCACGAACTCGATATTCGCTGTGGCGTCCAGTGAATCGCCGACATACCGGCAGAAGGCGATGTCGTGGCTGTACACCAGGGCGCGCACCGTCATGCCGCGACAGTAGGACAGCGGCGGTGCCCGCAACAGGTGACACGCACGGATACCCCCACCGGACCACCCGACAGGGGGATGGACCGGCCGCGGCTGGATCAGAGCATGTTGCCCAGGTCTTCTGCTGCCCGTTGGAGGTAACCGCGCATGCTCACCCGCCACACCACACTGGTGAAGTTCCTCATCGAGGAAAGACGTCGCCACCCCGACGCCAGCGGCGAGCTGAACTCGCTGATCCTCGATGTCGCCCTGGCCTGCAAGGCCATCTCCACCCGGGTCGCCCAGGGGGAACTCGGTGACGTGCTGGGTGCCGCCGGCGTGGTGAACGTGCAGGGCGAAGTGCAACAGAAACTCGACGTGCTGGCCAACGACTACTTCCTGCGAGCCACCGAATGGGGCGGACAAGTGGCGGGAATGGCTTCCGAAGAGCTGGCCGAACCCTACCGGTTGCCGGCGCAGTACCCGCGCGGAAAATACCTGCTGATCTTCGACCCGCTCGACGGTTCTTCGAACATCGACGTGAACGTCTCGGTCGGCAGCATCTTTTCGATCCTGCGTGCTCCCGAGCCGGGCACCGACCCGGTAACCGAAGACTTCCTGCAGCCCGGCTCAGAGCAGGTGTGTGCGGGCTACGCGATCTACGGCCCGTCGACCATGCTGGTGCTCACGGTGGGCACCGGTGTGCACGCCTTTACGCTGGACCCGTCGCTCGGTGAATTCGTGCTGACCCGCGCAAACATCCAGATAGCCCGCTCCACCGGCGAATTCGCGATCAACGCCTCGAACCGGCGGTTCTGGGAACCGGCGGTGCAGCGTTACATCGACGAGTGCCTGGCAGGCCGAACGGGGCCGCGCGGCAGGGATTTCAATATGCGCTGGGTCGCGTCGCTGGTTGCGGAGACACATCGGATCCTCACCCGTGGCGGGGTGTTTCTCTACCCCCGGGATGCCAAGGACCCGGCCAAACCGGGCCGCCTGCGGTTACTGTACGAGGCCGGCCCGGTCGCCTTCCTCGTCGAGCAGGCCGGCGGCCGGGCCAGCACCGGCCGAAGCCGGCTGATGGATGTCGTCCCGGCCGACCTGCACCAGCGGGTGCCGCTGATCTTCGGGGCGGCCGACGAAGTCGAGCTGATCGAGGAGTACCACCGCCAGGACTACGTCCGGCCGTCCAGTTCGCCGCTGTACGGAGTCCGGGGGCTCTACCGGGTCGTGGCCGGCTGAGCGAAATCGAAAGAGGAACCATGTCACGCCTGCACCCGATCATCTCCGTCACCGGATCATCCGGGGCGGGAACCACTTCCGTGATGCGGACCTTCGACCAGATCTTCCGCAGGGAAGACGTCAGAGTGGCGTTCGTCGAGGGCGACAGCTTCCACCGGTATGATCGCGTGGCGATGAAGGCGGCGATCGCCGATGCCCACGCCCGCGGCGACCACTCGTTCAGCCACTTCGGACCGGAGGCCAACCTTTTCGAGGAGCTACAGGATCTCTTCGCCACGTACGGTGAAATCGGAACCGGCAAGGTCCGCCGATATCTCCACGACGAGAAGGAAGCCGAACCGTATGGACAACAACCCGGCACCTTCACGCCGTGGGAGGAAATCCCCCCAGACACCGACATGCTGTTCTACGAAGGCCTGCACGGCGCGATCGTCGCCGGTGCGGTCAATGTGGCCGCCCACGCGGACCTGCGGATCGGTGTGGTTCCGGTGATCAACCTGGAGTGGATTCAGAAGCTGCACCGCGACAAAGTGTCCCGCGGATACACCTCCGAGGCGGTGACCGACACCATCCTGCGACGGATGCCCGACTACGTGAATTACATGTGCACGCAGTTCTCACACACCGACGTCAACTTCCAGCGGGTGCCGGTGGTGGACACCTCCAACCCGTTCATCGCGAGGTCCATACCGACCGCCGACGAGTCGATGCTGATCATTCGCTTCCGCGACCCGCACGGCATCGACTTCCCCTATCTACTTGCCATGCTTCATGATTCGTTCATGTCACGGCCCAACACCATCGTGTGTCCCGGTGGCAAGATGGATTTGGCCATGCAATTGATCTTCACGCCGATGGTGCTGCGCCTGCTGGAGCGACGCAGGGCGAAATTGGCGGTTTGAGGAAATTCGGCGATGCCTTGCGGCACGGGTCGCATCTTCTGACTCGGCTTGGCTCAGTGTCGGGGGTTCGGCGGAGCTTGGCCACGACCCGTAGCGAGCCACTCGAGCGTTGCTTCATCGAGCTTCAGCGATAGTGCGGCCACATTTTCCGCGAACTTCTCGTACGTCCTGCAACCGACAACCGCAAACGGATGAAGCGGGTGGGACAGCACGTAAGCGAGAGCAATCTGCGCCACCTCGACCCGGTGCTCACGTGCCAACACCCTTGCTCGATCCAGCTTCCGGATGTTCTGTTCGCTCCCGAAGTATTTCGAACACCACCGGCTGATACGGTCGCCGCCCGGATTCTGCGGCTCGTAGTGATCCGAAAAGAAGCCGCGCGCCAGACTGGACCACGCGAAAACCGGCAGCCCGTGCGTCGAATACCATTCCCTGGCGGCACGCTGGCCGGAACCCCCAAGTGTGACTGCACCGGGCCACGGAGCGCGCGTCCAGTCGGCAAGACTGAATTGAACGCTGGACGCGCTGAACGGTTTCATGCTCCTGGCAGCAGCTATCGTGTTGGCGTCAGATATCCGCTCGTGCGCCCAGTTCGACGCGCCTATCGCACAGATCTTGCCTTCGTCGATGTGACGGTTGAGCCGTTCGATCAGAGGCTCGATGCGGGCGGTGGGGTGGTCGTAGTGCAGAAGATACAAGTCAATGAAATCGGTGCCGAGCGCGTTCAGGGAAGCGTGCAGGTCGCGAGTGACGTCAGAAGGTGAAAGCCGCGGGCGTCCCGACAGTAGTTCTGGATGACATCCCTTGCTGATCACCACGATCTTGTCTCGGTTCCGGCGTGCCCGGATCCATGCGCCCAGAGTCCGTTCACTGTCCCAATACAACCGCGCCGTGTCAAAAGAGTTGCATCCGATGTCAAAGCTACGATCCAAAAGCGAGAAAATCTGGTGTCCGCGGGCGCGATTTCGCGGAAGCGGCAGCAGCCGAGCCCGCAATCGATCGGCGCCAAAGACGACTCGGGAGACAGGTTTATCGATCCCGACAACCCTGCCGTACTCCATTTAGGCCACACGCTTCGCGTAGTCATCGAGAATGAATCGACACGCCCGAACGGTAAGAGCCATTATCGTGAGGGTGGGATTTTGGAATCCGGAGTGCACGAAGCAGGCGCCGTCGGTGACGAATACATTATCAGCATCCCAGCACTGACAGTAAGAGTTCACTACCGAGTTGTCCGGCTTGTCCCCCATGCGCGCGCCGCCGGTTTCGTGAATCGCCACTCCCGGACGGTAGGCCAAACCAGAGTGCAGAAAACGATTGAGAATCCTGTCAGTATGCAACCCGCCGGCCGCTGCAATCTCAGAAAGCGTCTGCCTCATGTGGGCAATCATATTCAGGTCGGCCTGAGAATAGCTGCACCCAATTCTGACCACGGGTATTCCCCACGCGTCTTTGACAGTAGAGTCAAGCGAAATATGATTTTCGTATCGGGGCCGCATTTCACCAAAGGCAGTCATCGACCACCTCGACCTGCCGCGACCGATCGATATCTGGATCCCGTAACCACCCGGAAAATTTCTCGATTCATTTTCGCAGAAGCTCGGAATGTAGACTCCGACATTTCCGAAGTCAAACCCATCCTCATTCAGACCTACTTCAATTTCTCCAGCAGGCACGTTGCCGACAAGCGTGGACACGACGTGGTCAGACAGATAGTGGCCGAGAACACCCGACGAGCCGCCGACACCTGCCGGATGCCTCGAGCACGCCGAGTTCTGGAGGATACGCACACTTTCGATCGTCGACGCGCAGAGCACGACAACCTTTCCATGAACGGCGTAGGTACGCCCCGATTGGCGCTCGACATATTCGACACCGGTCGCCCTACCCGACCGGTCGTCGATCAGTAAGCGGCTGACGATGGCGTCGGTGTGCACCTTCAGGCGGCCCGTTGCCAGCGCGAGCCTGACGGGCAGCGGAACCCTCTCTTTGTCATATCTGACTTTTCTGGCGTATGTCACACGAAGATCCGGCAGTTGTCTCTGGACTCTGGTCATGAAAATCTCTTCGACCGTCGTCGTCGGCGCGGGCCCGATGAATTTTCCGTCGGGACAATTTGGAATACCTGCAGGTTCTCCGTAGATGCCGAGCGCCTGTTCGACAATGTCATAGTAAGGCGCCACGTCTTCGTACGATAACGGCCAGTCGATGCCGTCTCCCCGGACGGTAGCTGCCTTGAACTCATAATTCGACATGCGCGGCGCGTGCCGGTACCAGGTGTGGAGGCGGCCACCAAGTTGTCGCCCCCTGAACCAGAGGAACGTATTGCCCGGCGTCGTCGTATAGGGGTTCTCCCGGTCGTTTACGTAAAACTGACTGGTCGTCTCGGAAAATGCTGCGGACCGCGCCTGAACGTGTTGACCCTGAATCGCCGATTTGAGGCGACACCCGATGCCCGCAAACTCCGGCTCTGCGCCGGCAGGAAAGTCACGCTCGATGTCCAGGGTTCTGCCGGCCTCGAGCAGGACCACCTGCAGGCCGCCTTCCGTCAACTCCTTGGCAGCCCACGAGCCAGCGGCGCCGGAGCCTACGACAATGGCGTCATACGTTGATTCACTTTGTCGCATGCGGGTGCCTCGCTCCGCCGCTGAGAGCGGCCGTTGCGCCAGTGACGATGAGACGCAGATTCCACCCGTTGGCGGCCCGAACTATGCGATGCCGGCGAGCAAAATTGAAACCTCCGAAACAACGATCGCTGATCCGGCCGCTGCCCGCCCCGCCGATCTGGTGGGGCGGCAGTTCGGCCCGGCAGCGCCAAGTCAGCTGTGGTTCGCCGATCGATCTGACGCATCTTCCGACCTGGTCGGGTTCGCCGACCCCCGGCGGATTCCGGGTTGGCGATTGGCCTCGTCGATGGCGACCACCATGGTGCCCGACGCCATCGAGCAAGGTGGAAGCCTCCGGGCTCACCGGGGCGATTCTTTCATTGCACGCGACTTTCTGTTGCGCAGAATGCACATAATGGACGCTCGACATTTCCGGCGACTTCGCCGATTCCAAGTTACACTGAGCGACCGCAGCTACCGGCGCGCTTACAACTTGCCATCCCGAGAAAGACGGAGCGAAGATGCTGATCGCACATGAAGCGTCTTTGACAGCGCTACTGCAGGACCGTGCGCACCGCCATCCCGACCGTGCCGCGTACACATTCATCGACTACGATGCCGACCCGAACGGCATCGCCGAAACTCTCACCTGGCGGAAAATTCATCAGTGTGCGCAGGTTATTGCCCAAGAACTGCTGGTGTGCGGCTCCCGCGGTGACCGGGCCGCGGTATTGGCGCCTCAAGGACTTGAATACATGATGGCTTTTCTGGGCGCACTTTATGCCGGGTTCATCGCCGTTCCACTGCCGTTTCCACAGTTCGGTGTGCACGAGGAAAGGGTGGATTCAGCGGTGCGCGATTGCGCTCCCTCGGTGATCCTCACGACCAGCTGGGGCGCTGCCGAAGCCGAAAGGTATGCGGCCACCTGCAACGACGGTTCTGCCGCTGCCGTTGTCGAGATTGATTCCCTGAACCTCGAAGCTCCGTGTGAACTGGAACCCGTACGGTGCGCTCCTTCTCAGCCCGCGTACCTGCAATACACGTCCGGATCGACCCGCCGGCCCGCTGGCGTCATGATCTCGCACCGCAATGTGGTCGCCAATTTTCAACAGTGGACTCGCGACTTGTTCGCCGGTCCTGCTGAGATGACCCTCGTCTCGTGGTTGCCGTTCTACCACGACTTGGGGTTGATGATGGGAATCTGCCAAGCGGTGCTGACCGGAGCCCACGCCAAGGTCATGAGTCCAGTGTCGTTCGTGCAACGACCGGCTCGGTGGATGCAACTGCTCGCCACGAATGGGACCACCTTCTCGTCGGCGCCCAACTTCGCGTTCGAATTGGCGGCGCGAAAGACTACAGACGAAGACATGGCCGGGCTTGATCTCGGCGGCGTGTTGTCCATCTGCAGCGGCGGCGAGCGAGTGCAGCCCGCGACCCTGGAGCGCTTCACCCGCCGGTTCGCGCCATTCAACCTGTCCGACACCGTGATCCGGCCCACGTATGGGCTCGCCGAGACAGTGGTTTACGTATCGACCAGCAGACGGGCTCAGCCGCCCAGAACAGTCTATTTCGATTCGAAGGAACTGTCGGCGGGGCGAGCCGAGCGCTGCCTCGGTGGCGGTACCGCGCTATTGAATTACACCTTGTCAGAATCACCGATTGTTCGGATCGTCGATCCTGCGACCCAGACCGAATGCCCTGCAGGCAGGACCGGCGAGATCTGGGTGTGCGGCGACAACGTGGCCATGGGGTATTGGCGCAAACAGAACGAGACCGAGCAGACTTTCCAGGCCTGGCTTCTCAATCCGTCGGTAGGCACGCCAGCGGGACCGTGGTTGAGAACGGGCGATCTGGGGGTCATTTCCGAGGACGAGTTGTTCGTCATCGGCCGCATCAAGGATCTGCTGATCGTGGACGGTTCCAATCACTATCCGGAGGACATCGAGGCAACCGTTCAGGAAATTACCGGCGGTCGAGTTGCCGCGGTGTCTGTTGCCAATGACGGGACCGAGCGGTTAGTAGCCATCGCCGAGGTGAAGAACCCGAGCGACTCCGATGAGCAACACAGGGAACGGCTTAGCTCGTTGAAGAGTCAAGTCAGCTCAGCGATTTCACGCTCGCACGGACTGCGCGTCGCAGATCTCGTGTTCGTGGCGCGCGGTTCGCTTCCGACCACAACCAGCGGCAAGATTCAGCGTTCAGCGTGTGCCGAGACGTACCGTCGGGGTGAGTTACAGAGCATCAAGGTCGGACGGTGACCCCGAGCTCCCCTGACGAGGCTGAACTTCGAAAGTGGCTAGTTGACTACCTAGTAACCAACATTGAGTGTGACCCCCACCAGATAGACCCAGACCTGTCGTTCAAAGACCTGGGTTTGGGCTCCCGGGATGCGATGGGGATGTCGGGAGAATTAGCCAAGCTGGTCGGTCGGCCCATCTCACCGGTGGATTTCTGGCAGCATCCGACGATAAATGCTCTGGTGGGATTTCTGAGCGTGCCGGAGCAGCAGTCGGAAACCGCAGCGGACACGAGGAACTCGAGCGATCGTTCGGTCCACGAACCAATCGCAGTGGTCGGCCTGGGATGCCGGTTCCCCGGTGGGATATCTGGCCCGGAAGCACTGTGGCGGTTTCTCATGGAAGGTCACTGCTCAGTCGGAGAAGTCCCCGCCGATCGCTGGGGGCTATTCGATGACGGTTCCCCTGAGGTAGCGGCGACGCTCGCCCAGACCACTCGATGGGGCTCGTTCCTGAGTGAAATCGATACCTTCGATGCCGAGTTCTTCGAGATCTCCCCTAGCGAAGCCGCCAAGATGGATCCCCAGCAGCGCCTGTTGCTGGAGGTTGCCTGGGAGGCCCTGGAACATGCTGGGATTCCGGCGACTTCATTGCGCCGCTCGCAGACCGGAGTGTTTGCCGGTGCTTGCGGCAGCGAGTATGGGTACTTGGGGTCCACCCACCTGCCAACGGTCGATGCGTGGAGCAACACCGGCGGCGCATTGAGCATCATCGCCAACCGGCTCTCGTATGTCCTCGACTTGCGCGGACCTTCGGTATCCGTCGATACGGCCTGTTCATCTTCATTGGTAGCGGTACACCTGGCCTGTCAAAGCCTGCGCAACGGCGACTCCGACCTGGCCATTGCCGCAGGGGTCAACCTGTTGTTATCGCCCGCGGTTTTTCGCGGCTTCGATCAAGCCGGTGTGTTGTCCCAGACCGGCCTGTGCCATGCCTTTGATGCCGCCGCCGACGGGTTTGTGCGCGGCGAGGGCTGTGGCGTGGTGGTGCTCAAGCGGCTGACCGACGCGCTGCATGACGGCGATCGGGTGCTGGCGGTAGTGCAGGGTTCGGCGGTCAATCAAGATGGCCGGTCCAACGGTTTGATGGCCCCCAATCCGGCTGCTCAGATGGCGGTGCTGCGAGCGGCCTATGCCAACGCCAACGTGCAGCAGCGCGAGGTGCAGTATATCGAGGCACATGGGACCGGAACTTTATTGGGCGACCCGATCGAGGCACGCGCGCTGGGCACGGTGTTGGGTCGCGGGCGCCCGAACGGCTCGCCGCTGTTGATCGGCTCCATCAAGACGAATCTCGGTCATTTGGAGGCAGCGGCAGGAATCGCGGGTTTTATCAAGACGGTGTTGGCGCTGGAGCGTGGCTGCATCCCGGCAACCCTGCACTTCCAGACCCCGAATCCCCATATTCCATTTGATCAGCTGCGGTTGAAAGTCGTCGCGGACCGACAACAGTGGCCGTCAGTGGGACGGACACGGCGCGCCGGGGTCTCGTCGTTCGGCTTCGGTGGCACGAATGCGCACGTGGTTTTGGAGCAGGCTCCCGAACCGGTTGTCAGTGCGCCGCAGCCGCATCCGGTGGTCAACACGTTGGTGGTCTCGGGGAAGACGTCGCAGCGGATCTCGTCGACGGCAGGAGTGTTGGCCGAGTGGATGGCCGGTGCCGGTGCCAGGGTTGGTGTGGCGGAGGTCGCCCATACGCTTGCTTTTCACCGGACGCGTTATCCGCAGTTTGCCTCGGTGTGTGCGCGTGATCGGGCCGCGGCAGTGGCCGGCCTGCAGGCGGTGGCCCACGGACGTCCAGCGCCCGGCGTGGTGCTCCCGCATGAGGGAACTTGCGGGCCCGGAACGGTATTCGTGTATTCCGGTCAGGGATCGCAGTGGCCGGGCATGGGTCGACAGCTGTTGGCCGATGAACCGGCATTCGCCGCCGCGGTGGCCGAACTGGAACCGCTATTCGTCGACCATGTTGGATTTTCGTTGCACCAAGTGCTGGCCGAGGGGCAGCCGGTGCTCGGTGATGCTCGGGTTCAACCGGTGCTGGTAGGCCTGCAGCTGGCGTTGACGGCGCTTTGGCGATCCTATGGGGTCGATCCTGATGCGGTGATCGGCCATTCGGTGGGCGAGGTATCCGCCGCGATGGTGGCTGGGGCGCTGACACCCGCCGAGGGATTGCGGCTGGTCGCGGTCCGATCCCGGTTGATGGCTCGACTGGCCGGCCAGGGCGCGGTGGCCCTGCTGGAACTCGACGCAGAGGCCACGACCGAGCTGCTGCACGCCTTTCCCGGGGTCAGCGTGGCGGGTTTGCTGTCGCCGCGCCAAACCGTGGTCGCCGGACGTCCCGGCCAGGTGGCCGGGGTGATCACCGCCGTACAGCAGCAAGACCGATTTGCCCGGCAGGTCAAAATGGAGGTGGCTTCGCACACCACTCTGATGGATCCGATTCTGCCCGAGTTGCGTTTGGCACTAGCGGATTTGACGCCCAGGACGCCGCGGATACCGTTGCTCTCTACCATCACCGAAACCGGCACACCACGGTTGGACGCCGACTATTGGGCGGACAGCCTGCGTCAGCCAGTGCTGCTGAGCCAGGCCATCACCACCGCCGCGCGAGCCCACACCACCTTTATCGAAATCAGCCCACACCCGGTGCTGACGTACGCCATCACCGAAACCCTGGGACCGGCGATCCACCATCACAGCATCGGCACGCTGTGGCGTGACGGTGATGACACGATCAGCTTCCACACCAGCCTTAACGCGGCCACCACAAGTCACCCGCCGCGCGTACCGCACCCGCCCGGACCGCATCCGGTATTGCCGACTACTCCTTGGCAGCATGGTCGACACTGGATTGCCACCAAGCCGTCGGCCGCGGGTGCCATGGATGGCCATCCGCTACTGGGGGCCGGTGTCACTGATCCCACGAACGGGATTCGGGTGTGGGAACGTACCTTGAGTCCCGACTTGTTGTGGCTTGCCGATCACCGCATTGATGGCGCGTGTGTGTTGCCGGGAACGGCGTACGTCGAGTTGGCATTGGCAGCGGCCGCGGAGGCATTCGGCGCCGATGGCGACAGGCCTTGGGCTGTTGCCGAGTTGCTCCTGCACCAATTGATGCCGATTCGCGAAGGCACCGTTGTCGTCACGAGACTGAGCGGAGCCGCATCTCGACCGAGCGTGGAAATCCGTTCGGGTAGTGCTGATTCGGGTTGGACGCTGCATGCCAGCGCGGTGTTGGAGCGCGCCACGGCCACGGTTGCTGTGCCGATCGACGTCGACGAGTCGTCGGTGCGGAAGCTGGAGGTCGCGGATCTGTATCGACGCTTGCGCAGTGCCGGTCAGCAGCACGGCCCTGCCTTCCAAGGGGTTGTTGGGCTCAACGTGTTCGGCTGCGGCGCGGCACGCGCCGAGGTTCGGTTGCCGGCGCCGGCCGGTCAGGGGGCGCGACGGTTCCATGCTCATCCAGTGATGGTGGATATTGCCTTACAGGCACTTGGTGCGACTCGGCTCGCCACAGAGTTGGCCGGAGCAGGAAACGCGGAAGCGGTGGTGGTTCCGGCGCGGTTCTCCGGTATCCGCGTCTACCGGGATGTGACCGAGGGTGCCGCAGCACTGGCGGTGTTACGACCCACGTCGAATCCGGATCGGTTCTTGGGCCAGGTGGTGCTGCGCGACGCCCAGGGACAGACCCTGATGGTCATTGACGAGATCGACATGGCGGTGGTTCGGCCGGGAACCGTTGCCGCGCTGGCCCGTCACGCGTTCGCCCTGCATTGGGAACCGGTCGATTCGGCTAACCCGGTCGCAGAAATGGGCCCGGTTTTGATCGTCGATGGACATGGTGGCGGCGACCACAGCTCGGACGGATTCTGGGATGCGTTATGCGCCGGGCTTGGGCGGCGGGCGTTGCGGTGTCAGGTGGTAATGGCCGGGGATCAAGCCGGGCTGCGCAAAGCGCTGGCTGATGAGGACGTGTGCTGGCAGGCAGTCGTTCTGGTGTGTCCACCGCGTTCGGCCGATGAGGCTCTGCCCGACGGCGAGCAGTTGGAGCTGGCCCGGTCGCGTACGTTGTTTGTCGCTGACATTGTGAAGGCATTGCCGCAGAACAGGTTGGATCGCAGGCCCCGGTTGTGGATCGTGACCCGCGGGGCTGCGCAGGTAACCGCCGATGAGTCGGTGACGCTGGCGCAGAGCACGCTTCGGGGAATCGCTCGGGTGTTGACGTTTGAGCATCCGGAGCTGGCGAGCACCATTGTTGATGTCGAGGCCGAGGGCGGCCGATCGGCCGACGCGCTTGTTGACGAGCTGTGTGCCGATCGCGGCCACGACGAGATGACTTTACGCGATCGACAAGCGTATGTCAATCGCCTTGTTGCGGTTCCTGTTTCGGCTAGTGGTGAATTCTCTGCCGAGCACCGTGAGGTGCTGGTCGATCTCGATGGTGGCGCCGCGCTGAGGTTGCAGGTCGACGAACCAGGCCGGCTTGACACTTTGGCGGTACATGCGATGAGCCGCGTGCCGCCGGCAGCGGATCAGGTCGAGGTTCGAGTGGTGGCCGCGGGGCTCAATGCCGGCGATGTGCTCAAGGCGAGGGGCTTGGCTTCGACGGGGCACGACGGCGCGCCGGCCCTGGGTGGCGAATGTGTGGGATACGTGACCAGGCTGGGCACGGCAGTCAACTCGGTGCGTATCGGGCAACGCGTCATAGCGTTCGGAACCGGCTCGTGCGCATCGCATCTGACTACGTCGGCCGATCTCGTCGTGCCGGCGCCGGAGGAGATCTCACACCTCGAAGCGGCCGCGGTGGGACGTGCCTACCTGACGGCATGGCATGGCGTGGCCGAGGTGGGGCGGCTGTCGGCTGGCGATCGGATACTGATTCATTCGGCCGCCGGTGACGTCGGGTTGGCCGCGGTTTCGATAGCCAGGGCGATCGGGGCTCACATCTACGCCACCGCAGGTTCGGCGACCCAGCGGGAGATGTTGGCGCAGCTGGGTGTTGAGTATGTCGGCGACTCTGGCACCCGGGAGTTCGCCGGCGAGATTGCTGCGGCCACCCACGGTCACGGTGTCGATGTCATTCTCAATTCTGTCGGCGGCGAGGCCATACGGTGCGGTCTGGAGATACTGGCTCCGGGTGGGCGGTTCGTGGACCTGGGCAGCAGCGACGTCTACGCCGATGCTCAGTTGGGGCCGGCGTTGCGAGCCAAGGGCGCGGCTTTTGCGGTAGTCGACCTTGATCTGAACCTGCAGCTGCAGCCACGACGTTACCGTGAGCTACTGCAAGACATTCTGCGACAACTAGTGGTGGGCCAGCTGCGGATGCTCCCGGTCACCGAGTTCAGCCTCGACCAGGCGATCGACGCCTTCCAGATGATGGCCACGGAGCGCCAACTCGGCAAAGTCGTCATCTCGATGCCGGACCAGGGCCGCATCGCAGCGCTCGCGCAGCCCCCGGCGCAACCGCTGATCCGGCGTGAAGCCGGCTACATCGTGGTGGGTGGCATGGGCGGGTTGGGCCTTGTCGTGGCACGCTGGTTGCTGGAGCAGGGCGCGGATCTTGTTGTCCTCAACGGGCGTTCAGATCCCGGCGGCGAGGTTGCCGCGGCAATCGCAGCACTGAACGCCTCGGGTGACCGGGTGCAGGTCATCACCGGCGATATCTCGCAACCGGAGACCGCGGTGCGGTTGGTGGCGGCTGTCGAGCAGGCCGGACTGCGACTGGCCGGTGTGGTGCACAGTGCGATGGTGTTGGCCGACGAGATTGTGTCGAACATGTCGGAGCCGGCGGCAGAGCGCGTGTTCGCCCCTAAGGTGGCCGGCCACTGGTGGTTGCACAAGGCGACCGCGCACCTCGATCTCGATTGGTGGCTGAGCTTTTCGTCGGCCGCTTCGATGCTGGGTTCCCCCGGACAAGGGGCCTACGCGGCCGCCAACTCCTGGGTCGACGGGCTGGTGGCCTACCGGCGCGCCCACGGCCTGCCCGCGATTGGCATCAACTGGGGCCCGTGGGCCGAGGTGGGTCGTGCACAGTTCCTGGCTGACCGGGGCTTCTCGATGCTGCACCCGGCACTGGGACTGGCCGCCATACAGCAGCTGCTCCTCGCCGATCGAGCCCGCACCGGAGTGTTCAACCTCGACGCCCACCAATGGTTCCGGTCCTTTCCCAGCGCGCAGAATTCTTCGCTGTTCGCCGGGCTGGCCGACACGAGCGTCCGTGAGATGAGCCTCATCGACACACTGCGCCGCGCGGATCGGCAGGAGCGCCAGCGGCTGCTCGAGTCTTACCTGTGCGAGTTGGCGGCCAGCAGACTGGGCGTGATGCCCTCGCAGCTGGACAGTCAGTCGGCCCTCGACCGCCTCGGGATCGACTCACTCACCGCGCTGACGCTGCGCAACCAAATTCAACACGACCTGGGCATCGCCGTCCCGGCCGTTCGGTTGCTCGATGGGGGCAGCATCGCGGGCCTCAGCGACTGGCTTGCCGACCAGCTGTCGGGCGCAGGACCCGATCAGCACGATCCGTCGGTTGACAGCGGCGCGACCCCACCTGACGTGACGCAGCCTGACGAGGCGGCCGACGCGGCCGGCTCACTCTGGATCGACCTGTTGAACCAGGTACCGCAGGTTCCCGACGACGACGTCGATGAACTACTCCGCCAGCTCATGACCGGCAAGGCAGATCAGGATGAAAGATAGTTCCAGGGACCCGTCGATTGACATCGGCGGGCTCTCCGCGCAGGAGAAGCGTGCGCTGTTGGCTAGATTGTTGATGGAGCGGGCGGCGGCTTCGGCGTCGGCGCATCCACTGTCCTACGGCCAGCGGTCCCTGTGGTTTCTCCATCAACTTGCGCCCGACAACCCTGCCTACACCCTCACCTATGCCGGTCGGGTCAGCGGTGACCTCGACGTGCCGGCCCTGGAACGCGCCGCCCAGGCACTTGTCGAACGGCATGCCATTCTGCGCACCACCTTCGCCGAGCGCGACGGGCAACCTGTCCAACTGGTGCACCCGCATTGGCCGGTGCACATAGCCCGACAGGACGTGGGCACGCACGATGTCGACGAATGGATTCGCCGGGAATCCGACCGCGCGTTCGACCTGCGAACTGGACCGGTTTTCCGCTTGACGCTGCTGCGCCAATCACCCCACGAACACGTCCTGGTGCTGGCGGTCCATCACATCGCCGCCGATTTCTGGTCCGTTGACGTCATCCTGGATGAACTCTGCAAACTGTATGCCGCACAGCATGGTTCGGACGAGCCACCGCTCTGCCCGGAGCGTTATGTCGGCTATGCGGATCAACAAATGCAGCTGATGTCGGGCGCGGAAGGGGACCGCCTTTGGCATTACTGGCGTGAACAGCTGGGCGGCGAGCTGCCCAAGCTTGGCCTGGCGACCGACCGGCCGCGATCGGCGTCGCCGACGTATCGCAGTGCGCTGCAACGGTTCACCCTCGACGGCCGACTGGCGTCGGGCCTTAGGGCGGTGGCCCGCAACGCGGGTGCGACACCGTACATGACCTTTCTCGCTGCATACGCCACGCTGCTGCACCGTTACACCGGCCAAGACGACCTTCTCATCGGCTCGCCGTTCGCATGCCGCGATCGGGTCGGGATGGAGGGCTTGGTCGGCTACGTCGCCAATACCGTAGTCCTGCGCACCGACCTGCACGGTGATCCGACGTTCTCGTCTCTGCTGGACAGGGTCAAGAAGACGGTTCTGGGTGCGCTCGCGCATCAGGATTACCCCTTTGCGTTGCTCGTCGAGCGGCTTCGTCCGATCCGCGACTTGAGCTACACACCGCTCGTTCAGGTTTCGTTTGCGTGGGAACAGGCGCGCCGATTCCAGGACGGTACCGCGGATCCGGAAGCGCTTGAGCTGCGGACGATTCACGTCGGCCAGGGCGGTGCGGCCTTCGACATGATGATTCAGGTTGCCGATGTGGACGGGAAGTTCAGCTGCGATCTGCACTACAACGCCGACCTCTTCGATGCCGCAACGATAGAGCGGATGGTCGGGAACTTCATCATGCTGCTCGACGGAATCGTCACCGATCCGGCCAGCCGCTTGTCGAAGCTGCCACTGCGCACCGAGGCTGAGCGCAGTCAAGAGGTTGAGTGGAACGACACCAGCGTCTGTTACGACGCTCCCGACACTATCCACGACATGGTGGCCGACGCCGCCCGGCGCACCCCCGACGTTGTCGCCCTCGCTTTCGGCAACCGCGAGATGACCTACGCCGAGCTCGATGGGCAAGCCGATGTGCTGGCCGCTCAGCTGCGGCAACTCGGGGTGGGCCCCGAGTGCATCATTCCGGTCCTCCTGGACCGTTCGCCAGACTTGGTTGTGGCACTGCTGGGCGCACTCAAGGCAGGCGGTGCCTTCATGCCGCTCGATCCCGCGCAACCCGCCAGCCGCATCGCGGCGATGATCGATAACGTGCCCGACGCTGTCGTGTGCGTCACGCACCAGCGGCATCTGGACAGACTGCAGGGGTTCACCGGCCACCGCCTCTGTCTCGACCTGCCGCCGACGCCCGCACCATCGGGCGGGTTTGCCCCGCCCTTTGCCACCAACAGCCGCAATCGGTCGGCCGAGCTTGCCTACGTGGTCCACACCTCCGGTTCCACCGGGACACCGAAGGGTGCGCTCAACACCCATGCCGGGATCCGCAACCGCCTGTTGTGGATGCAGGCGGCTTACCAGCTCACGGCAGCTGACCGGGTGCTGCACAAGACTCCGATAACGTTCGACCCGTCGATCTGGGAGATCTTCTGGCCGCTGATCGTCGGCGCGCGGCTTGTGATCGCCGAACCCGAGGCGCACAAGGACCCCGCCGGCCTGGTTCGCACCATCGCGGATCAGGCCGTAACGACCGTCCATTTCGTGCCGTCGATGTTGCGCGCCTTCCTCGCCGAGCCACGGGTGACCGACTGCGTCGGCTTACGCAGGGTGTTCTGCAGCGGCGAGGTGCTGCCGTACGACGTGCAGGAGCGCTTCCTGGCGACATTGGACGCCGAACTGTACAACCTGTACGGCCCCACCGAAGCGGCGATCGACGTCACCCATTTTCACTGCAGGCGTGGCGAGTTGCGCTCTCCGGTCCCGATCGGGCGACCCATCGCCAACATTCGCATTCACCTGCTCGATGCTCATCTCCAACCGGTGCCGGTCGGAGTGCCGGGCGAGCTGTTCATCGGCGGGGTGGGTGTGGCGCGCGGCTACCTCAACCAGCCCGAGGCGACATCGGCTGCCTTCCTTCCCGATCCGTTCGCCGCGGATCCGGATCAGCGCATGTATCGCACCGGTGACCTGGCGCGCTACTTGCCCGACGGCAACATCGAATACCTGGGACGCCGCGATGACCAGGTAAAGATCCGCGGCGTGCGGATCGAACCGGCCGAAGTGGAGGTCGCGCTGCAAAGACACCCCGGAATCGTGGAGAACGCGGTGGTGGCCGACCAGGATGACCGCGGCGCCACCCGGCTGGTCGCGCACATCGTGGCAGCGCGCGGAGCTGAGCCCAGTGTTGCCGAGCTGCGCCGCTTCCTGCTCCAACAACTTCCCGCTGCCATGGTGCCCGCTGTCTTCTCGGTTACCGAGTCGCTGCCGCACACGTCGAGCGGAAAAGTAGACCGCCGCGCGCTCCGGGCGCGTGGCGAGTCGGTGGTCAGCGGACCGGAGTTCGTCGCTCCGCGCACACCCGCCGAGCAGATCCTTGCCGAGATCTGGTGTGCAGTGCTCGAACTGGAAACCGTTGGGGTGCATGACGATTTCTTCGCCCTGGGCGGCTCCTCGAGCCACAGCCTGGAGGTGGCGGCGAAAGCCAATGCGGCCAAGCTGCCGCTGCGGCCGGAATCGGTGTTCGCGTTCGGCACGATCGCCGAGCTGGCCGCCGAGTACGGACAGGCCGCGCAGGCTGAACCGGAAACCGCAGATATTGCCGCACCAGCGAACGTTGAGACAGTCATCGACTCGGGCGAGTCCGCTAAGCGGCTCACCGCTTCGGCTACCGCGGCGCCGATTGGCGCGACGGGCGAGCGACGGCGAAACACGGTGATGGAAAGCATCGGTGTGTATTTGCCGCCGGGAGTGCTGACGACCGAGACCGTGCTCGCCGGGTGCGCCAACGAGGTCGGCATCCCGTTGGAGCGCCTGACCGGCATCAGCAGCAGGCGGGTGGTCGGACCCGACGAGTTCTCGATAGACCTGGCCCGAAACGCGGTGGTCGACTGCCTGGCCCGATCGAGCCATGCGCCCGACGACATCGATCTGGTCATCTGCTGCAACATCTCCCGCTACGACGCACCCGACAAGATCATGTACGAGCCCAGCACCGCGGCGCGGCTACGGGAGCAATGTGGCCTCAACAATGCGATTGCCTTCGACATCTCCAACGCATGTGCCGGGATGTTCACCGGCATTGTCGTGGGCGACGCGTTTCTCCAAACCGGGCTGGCGCAAAGGGTTCTGGTCGTCAGTGGCGAATACACCACCCATGTGACCGAGACCGCGCAGAAGGAAATCCAAGGGCCAATGGACCCGCGACTGGCCTGCCTGACCATCGGCGACGCCGGCGCCGCGGTGATTCTCGAGCGCGGTCCCGATGATCGCGTCGGCTTCCACGACATCGACCTGGCCACCCTGAGCCGGTACAGCACCCTATGTATAGCCAAGGCGAGCGGTGGTGCCCACGGCGGTGCGATCATGACCGTGGACTCGGTCAATTTGACCGCCACGGTGGTCAAGCGTTTGGTGCCCTACGCCGCCGCCGTGATGGACAGATACGGCTGGCGCGCCGAGCACTGCGACCACTTCGTCATACACCAGACCTCCAAATCGTCGCTGAACGATGCGATGGTGGCGATGAATCAGTTGTTCGGACCCGGCGCGGCCAACTCAACCAACGTCATCAACAACCTGACCGAACGGGGAAACACCGCGAGCACAACACATTTCGTTGCGCTCGCCGACCAAATTCAGGCGGACCGAATCAATCCCGGAGACAATGTGGTCTTCGGTATCAGCGGCACCGGACAGACGATCGGTGCCGCGCTCTATACGTTCGACGATCTGCCGGCCCGGATGCGTCGCGAGCCCGACCACCGGCGCGACCGTGTTCTTTCGACCCGCCGACGACCCCCGGAGCCGTCCACTACCCCCCGGGTGCGAATCGAATCGGTGGGCACCGCGCCTGCCGAACAGTCCGGACCCCGCAGTGTCGTCGACCTCGCCGCACAGGCCGGCAGACGGTGCCTGGATCAATGCGGCCGCGACCCGGCAGAGCTCGACTTGGTCATCTATGCCGGGGTGTACCGGGAAGATTTCATCGCCGAGCCCGCCATCGCAGCGCTCGTCGCCCAGCAAATCGGCGCGAACGAAGACATTGAAACTCCGCACGGGCCGAAAACTTTCGCCTTCGATGTGCTCAATGGCGCGGTCGGATTCCTCAACGCGTGCCACGTGGCCGTACAGATGATCTGCGCCGGTAAGGCCGGGCACGCAATGGTTGCGGCGGCCGAAATCGAGAACAACAGCGTAGCTGGCGAGCACGCGCTGTATGGCATCAGTGAAACGGGTGCTGCGGTGATTTTGGGCAGCGGCGACGGCGATACAGGCTTCGGCCGATTTGTCTTCCATCACCATCCCGAGTACGCCACCTCATTGGAAACATACTTGCAGCAACGAGACGGACAGAGCTGGTTGCAGATCGACCGCGATCCGAACCTGGCGGCCCACTACCTGGATTGCATCCCCGCCGCGGTCGAGGAGCTCCTAAAGCTCGAGGAGCTGGACCGCTCCGAGATTGCAGCCGTGTTCCCTCCGCACCTGTCGGTAGCGGACCAAGCCACACTTGCTGCGCGCCTCGAAATTCCGGCTTCACTATTTGTCGACCTGCCGACCGGAACCGACCTGTTCTCGTCATGTCTGCCATACGGTTTGGAGTATGCCTGGACGCACCAGCTGGTAGGTCCGGGTGACATCGCGTTGGTCGTGACAGTTGGCTCCGGCATCGAGGTCGGTTGCACCACCTACCGCTTCTGATGCCTATCCCATCGCCAATTGACATCTGCTGGTCCAGCTGTGCCGGCTTGTTGAACAAGCGACCGACCGCCGCCCCGGACTGCTACGCGAAAGGCGGTCAACCGTCATGAAATTTGTCATTGCCTGCTACGGAACCAGGGGCGATGTCGAGCCCTGCACCGCAATCGCGCAGGAACTGGTGCGACGCAGGCACGACGTGCGAATGGCCGCCCCGCCCAACATGCTTGGCTTTGTCGAGTCGTTCGGGCTTCCGGTGGTCCCCTACGGGCCGGACTCGCGCAAGCAACAGGATGACAATTTCGCCAGTGACTTCTGGAAGAAGCTTAGGAAGCCGAACACATTCGTAAGCAGCGGCAGAGACTTTATTTCCAAGGGCTGGGCGGAGATGAGCGCAACCTTGACATCTCTTGCAGCGGAAGCCGATCTCATTGTGTCGAGCTGGATGTACCCAGGGATCGCCGCCAATGTCGGTGAGCACTATGACATCCCGGTTGCCATGCTCAACTTTGTCCCGCTGCAGGTCAACAGCCGACTCCTCCCGTGGCTACCGGCTCCGCTGAGTCGCGGCGCGCTTTCGACGGCTTGGTGGATGTATTGGCGTATGACCAGCGAGGCCGAAGCCGCGCAACGCCGCGCATTGGGTTTGCCCGCGGCGGCCGGCTCCGGGTGGCGGCGACACGGCGATCGGGGATCACTCGAGATCCAGGCCTACGACGAGCTGCTATTTCCAGGTCTGGCAACCGAATGGGCTGGGCGATGGCCCTTCGTCGGTGCGCTCACGATGGAGCTGCCAACCGAAGTCGATGACGAGGTCGCGTCTTGGATTGCCTCCGGTTCGCCACCGATCTATTTCGGATTCGGCAGCAGACCCATCAAATCGCCGGCGGACACGGTTGCCATGATCAGCGCGGCCTGCGACCAGTTGGGTGAACGGGCGCTGATTTGCACCGCCGAAAATGATTCCGTCCGGATCCCACGTTGCGACCACGTCAAGGTGGTAAGCGCGGTCAACCACGCGGCAGTATTTCCGGCTTGCCGGGCGGTTGTGCACCACGGCGGGGCAGGTACCACTGCTGCGAGCTTGCGGGCCGGAGTGCCGACCTTGATCCTCTGGTTCACTTCTGATCAGCCGATCTTTGGAGCTGCGGTCAAGCGGCTCAAAGTCGGCTCTGCTCGCAGCTTTTCGTCCACCACGCAGCAATCGCTGGTCGCCGACTTGAGCGCGATCCTCACACCGGAGCATGAGAAGAGGGCCCGCGAAATCGCCACCCGGATGAGCAAACCCGCCGACAGCGTGGCCGGCACCGCCGACATATTGGAAAGTGCGCTTAGCACGAGTCGGTCCGGCTGATGGGCGGCAGTATCACGATGACCGACCTCCCCGATGATCGGCCACCCGGCGTCGCATCAGCCGTCTGCCGCGGGATGCCGACAGACAGCAACTTCCCATCCCACGAAAACACACCACAACGAGATCGGAGCAAGGCGGTCAGATGCTCAGAGACAGCCGGTTTGCAGAACCATTGACTTTGCTGGACTTGATGCGGCAAAGGGCCGAAAGCTATCAAGACAAAGTTGCGTTCGACTATTGTCGTTTTCACCCTGGTGGCGAGGAACATAGCCAGCTCACCTATCGCGACCTGGACCTCAAGGCTCGAGCTGTCGCCGGCGTACTGCAAAGACAGGGCGCTGCAGGTGAACGCGTATTGGTGCTGTGCCACACGAGTTTGGACTTCATCGTCGCGTTCTTCGGGTGTGTGTACGCCGGGGCCGTCGCGGTGCCGGTGCATCCACCGGTTCGCACCCGGGTGATCGGGCGGGTCGCGTCGATCGTGGCGGATGTGCGGGCACGCTTCGTGCTCACCACAGCGCGGCTGCAAGCCGAGGTCAAGCCAGTGGTGGATGGATTGGCGGAAGGGAGTTCACTGCAGTGGTATGCGGTGGACAGCATCCTCTCCGACGCCGCATCGGAGTGGGTCGCGCCCCAGATCGGCGCGACTGCGCTCGCTTTCTTGCAGTACACCTCAGGCTCGACGAAAGCGCCTAAAGGCGTGATGATTTCACATCGGAACGTGTTGGCTAACCTTGACCTCATCGGCGCCGCGTGGGGACGCGCAGACGACAACGCGGTTGGTGTGTTCTGGGTTCCACTGCATCACGACATGGGCCTCATCGGAAGCATCCTCGAAATGATCAACGTCGGCGCCACTTGCTTCCTCATGCCCCCGGAGGCGTTCATCGAGCGCCCGATGCGGTGGCTGGAAGCACTGTCACGTTACCGGGGTACGATCACCGCCGCTCCGAACTTCGCCTACGATCTCTGCGTCGAACGCAGCAGCCGGGAAGAGCGCGCGGCCCTCGACCTGTCGAATTGGTCGACGGCGATGTGCGGCGGGGAGCCGATTCGGGCCGCCACCATTGAGCGCTTCACTGAAGCTTTCGGCCCCGCCGGATTCCAAAGGGAAGTGTTCAAACCACAGTACGGGTTGGCGGAGTCGACAGTACTAGCGTCCGGCAGGCCGGAGTGGGCTGTGCCGGTAGTGCGATATGTGGACAGGGTCGCCCTGCGCGAGCACCGTGTGGCTGAAGTCCCGATGAAGGACCCGGCCGCCACCCAGTTGGTCGGCTGCGGCCACGCGCAACCCGGCCATGAGATCGTGATCGTCGACCCGACGACCCGGCGACCTTGCGCGACCGGCGAAGTCGGGGAGATCTGGCTTTCCGGCGGAAGCGTCGCCGAAGGTTACTGGGGCAAGCCGGTCGAGACGGCGGAGACTTTCTCGGCTTTCCTCGCCGACAGCGAACGGGGGCCGTACCTGCGTACGGGGGATCTGGGTTTCCAGATCGAAGGCCAGCTGTTCTGCACTGGGCGGCTCAAGGATCTCGTCATCATCCGGGGCCGAAACTATTGCGCCGAAGACATCGAGGCCACGGTGCAGGCGAGCCATTCGGCGCTGCTGCGTGGCCGCGGGGCGGCCTTCTCGGTCACGTCACCGTCGAATGACGCCGAACGACTCGTTGTGGTGCAGGAGATCGACCGCCAGCGGATTCATGAGGGCGGGGCCCACGCGGTCATCGACGCGATCAGCACCGCCGTTACCGAGCACCATGAGGTGCAAGCGTCGTCCGTCATTTTGGTTGAGCCGCTGCGGATCCCAACGACGTCGAGCGGAAAGATCCGGCGGAGTGAATGTAGAATGCGTTTCCTTGACGGCGCCCTCGAGGTGTTCGCCGAGTGGCACGCGCCGGCCCTGCACGACCCCGCTCCGGCGGCAGCGCCCGCCGCCGCCCCGTTGTGCGCCGGACAGACACCGAGGCCCGCGTCGCGTAACGCGGCCGAGATCGCGACCTGGTTCGTCTCCAATCTTTCTCGGGAGCTCGAACTATCAGGAGCCGAGGTCGACACATCCCTACCGTTTGCGCATTACGGGCTGGACTCGGTCCGTGCCATCCGGTTGATCTCGGCATTGGAAACTTGGCTGGGATGCGAACTTTCGCCCACGCTCACCCAGGAATACCCGACGATCGACGAGCTCGCCCAACATTTGGTCGAGACCGCGTTCGCCGATGCGGCGGAGCTGGATGGCGCAGCGCGCGAAAGCGGTGGCGCCGCAAGCACATCCTCCGCGGATGTTGCCGGCTCACCGTGGATCGGCATGCTGACGCAGGTGCCCGAGGTTTCTGACGACGACGTCGATTCGCTGCTGCGTCAGGTTATTGCCGGCAAGGCGAATCCGAACGACGGACGGGCAGGATAACGTCTGGTCCAAGACCGCGACCGAGTCCCGGCAACCACACCACCCGAATTGCAGACTCCGGTCGCCACGACCCGGCCCCTAGTGGCCGGCGACACCATGCGCGATCGCCGGGGCGATGACGTCCAGAGCGGGTTTGGGATACACCCCCAGCACGATGAGCATGGCCAACAGCGGCATGACGACGGTCAACTCCCGGGGCAACAGGTCGCGCAGGTCGCCCCGCCGGGGACCCGTCATCATTCGCTGATAGAGCCACAGCATGTAGATCGCCGACAAGACCACTCCCGTCACCGCCAGCACGGCGAACACCGGATATCGGTCGAAAGTGCCGACCAACACGAGCAGTTCGCTGACGAAGGGCGCCAGGCCCGGCAACGCCAGGGAGGCCATGCCGGCGACGAGGAAGGTCCCGGCCAGCACCGGTGCCATCTGCTGAACCCCGCCGTAGTCGGCGATGAGTCGAGTCCCGTTACGCGACACCAGGAATCCGGCGATCAGGAACAGCGCGGCAGTGGCCAGGCCGTGGGTGACCATGTACAGCGCCGCGCCGGATTGTCCCTGGCTGGTCATGGCGAAAACACCCAGCACTATGAACCCGAAGTGACTGATGGAGGTGTAGGCGATCACGCGCATGATGTCGCTCTGCGCGATCGCCACCAGCGCGCCGTAGATGATGCCGATCACGGCGAGCGCGATCACGAACGGCCGGAACAGGACCGCGCTGTCGGGGAAAAGCCGCAGGCAATAGCGCAGCATGCCGAAGGTGCCGATCTTGTCAACGACGGCCATCATCAGCACCGCGGTTACCGGTGTCGCCTCGGCCGCCACCCCGGGCAGCCATGTATGCAGCGGCCACAGGGGCGCCTTGACGGCGAAGGCGAACAGGAAACCGAGAAATAGCAGGTGCATCACGCCCGGGTGGGCCGCCATGTCGCCCGAGGACAGTCCGGTGGCGATGGCGCGTGAATCGAACGTTCCGGTGGCCAGATTCAGGCCGATCAGCGCGGCCAGCATCAGCAACCCACCGAAGAGGCTGAACAACAGGAACTTCACGGCCGCCCGGGGCGCGCCGGCTCCCCCGTACCGCCCGATGAGGAAGTACATGGGGATCAACATGGCCTCGAAGAACACGAAGAACAGCAACACGTCCAGCGCTACCAGGGCGACCAGCATCATCGACTCGGTGACCAGCATGAGTGCCAGGTAAACACCGGGCCGGCCGACGTCGTTCCACCCGGCGAGCAACAACAGCGGCATCAGAACCGCCGTCATTACCACGAGCACCATCGCGACGCCGTCGATGCCGACGATGTAGCCGGCTCCGAATGACCTTATCCACGAATGCCTTTCAACGAACTGATACTCCTGATCCGCCGGATTGAAGCGCGCCCCCAGCACGCCGGCGATCGCCAGAACCGCCGCCGAGCTGCCGAGTGCGGTGTACTTGGCCGCCGCCGGACGGGCGGCCGGCACCGCCGCCACCAGCATCGCCCCGGCCAGCGGCGCCAGCCACAATGCAGTCAGGATCACCACGAACTCCCCAGGACGACACTCAACAGCAAGGCGGTGGCGCCGCCGAAGACGGTCAGTGCATAAGACCGGGCGAAGCCGGTCTGCACCCGCCGAACACCCGCCGACGCCGTACCGATCACCCGGGCGATCCCTTCGACGACGCCGTCGATGCCCACCCGCTCCACGCCGACCATTGCCCGCGACAGACGCAGACCCGGCCGCATGAACGCCGCCTCGTTCATGCTGTCCCCGAACAGGTCATGGCGCGCGGCGATCACCGCACCCGAAGCCCACTCCGACGCGGTTGTCCGCACCGGGCGGGTGGCGTACTTGCCCACCGCCACGACGACGCCGATGGCGAGCACCGTCAGGGTGACCGCGGTGAGCGCCCACCCGGGTATGGCCTGATGTGACTCTGCGGCGTCGGCGGGGCCGGTCACCGGTTGCAGCCAGCGTTGCAGGGTCCCGCCGTAAGCGAGCGCCGCCCCGCCGCCCACCGAGCCGACGGCCAGGACCAGCATCGGCACGGTCATGACGGGTGGGGACTCGTACGGATGAGTGCCGGGGCACCAACGCTTTTCGCCGCAGAAGGTCATGATCATGACGCGCGTCATGTAGAAGGCGGTGATCCCGGCACCGAGGAGTGTCACGAGCCCCAGCGGCCGGTCGGCCTCGAACGCGGCTTCGATGATCGCGTCTTTGGAGAAGAATCCCGCCAACGGCGGCACCCCGATGATCGCCAGATAGCCGAGCCCGAAAGTGGCGAACGTGATCGGCATATGTTTTCGCAGACCCCCGTAACGGCGCATGTCGGTCTCGTCGTTCATGCCGTGCATGACCGATCCGGCCCCCAGGAACAGGCCGGCCTTGAAGAAACCGTGGGTGAGCAGGTGCATGATCGCCAGCGTGTAGCCCGGGGGCCCCAGGCCCGCGGCGAGCACCATGTAGCCGACCTGCGACATCGTCGAGGCGGCCAGGGCCTCCTTGATGTCGTCCTTCGCGCAGCCGATGACGGCGCCGGACAACAGGGTCACTGCGCCGACCGTCACCACTGCGGTCCGCGCCACGGGCGCCAGGTCGAACACCGGGCCCGAACGGACGATCAGGTACACCCCGGCGGTGACCATGGTTGCCGCGTGGATCAGCGCACTGACCGGCGTGGGGCCCTCCATCGCATCACCGAGCCAGGACTGCAGGGGGACTTGGGCGCTCTTGCCGCACGCGGCCAGCAACAGGGCCAGCCCGATCGCGGTCACAGTCGACTGGGCGGCGGTCGGCACCGCTGCGAAAACCCCTGCGTACGAAATGGTTCCGAACTGGGTGAACATCACCATCAGCGCCAGCGCCAGTCCGACGTCGCCGACCCGGTTGACGAGGAATGCCTTCTTGGCGGCGGTGGCGGCCGCCGGCTTGTGCGACCAGAAGCCGATCAGCAGATAGGACGCCAAACCGACTCCCTCCCAACCGAAGTACAGGCCGAGGTAATTGTCGGCCAGTACCAGCAGCAGCATGGCGGCCACGAAAAGGTTCAGGTAGCCGAAGAACCGACGGCGGTCCGGATCCTCGCGCAGATAGCCGATCGAGTAAAGGTGGATCAACGCAGCTACGCCCGTGATCAGCAGCACGAAGCACACGCTCAGCCCGTCCAGTTGCAGGCCGAAGTCCACCTTCAGCGACGGCACCCAGGTGAACAGCGTTTCACCGATGACGCGCCCGGACGCCGCGCGCCCGCAAAGGTCGGCGAAAAGTACCGCAGCCCAACAGAACGAAGCGGCAACGGTCGCGGTTCCGAGCACGTGCCCCCAGGTGTCGGAACGCCGGCCGCCCAGCAACAACACCGCCGCGCCGGTCAACGGCAGCGCGATGAGCAACCACACAGCCACGGCGCTAACGCCTCAGTACCGCAGCGTCGTCCGGTTCGGACTGGTTCTGCTTGGCCATGACGGTCATGGCCAAACCGACCACCGCCTCGAACGCGACGGCCCCCGCGACGGCCGCCAGAACCATGATCAGGATGGAGAAGTCCACGCCTGACAGCTTGCGCGTGTGACGCTCACCGGCTTAACCCCGAATCGGGGGATTCGCTTGGTGATTGAGAGTGCCAAGTCAGCCCGGGCCCACCAGACCGGGGTCGAACGTCGCCCTGGCCGTCACCGAAGTGGCGGCTGCAGCGATCACGACGCCGGCGTCGCCTTCGTGACCCTTGGGGAAGACGATCTCGGCGCTGTCGGGTCCGTCGCGGTGCGCCATCAGCCAGTCGTAGAGCAACCAGTCGACCGCGCAGGTGACGGCCATCGGATCGGCTTCCGCGCGCTGTGCCGCCGCGATGACCGATTGCAACGCCTCCAGATGCTCTTTGCGGGCGGCGTCCTTGTTCACCCCCGAACTGTCGAACATGAGCATCGACAGCGTCAGCGGAAAGCGTTGCCCCGCTTCGGTGCGCAGCACCCAACGGCCGCCCAGCCAGGGCCGCGCCGGATCCACCTGCTGCATTTCCCCGAAGCCGCCCACCACCCCGAGGGAGGGCTCGTCGAGTTGGTCGTCGAGTGGTGCCGGGCCCAACAGGCCGAGCGGCTGGCGCGCTCGGATCGAGAACAGCGCGGCGGTCCCGATGATCTTCCCGGCCCGCAGATCAGGCTTCACTCCGGCTGGTTCGGCGGCAGCCGCGTACTCGAAGCACAACCGGTCCAGGGCGCGGTGCAGATCGACCAGATCGTCGCGCTCGTCCGCGCCCGCAGGACCCCTTCCCCCGCCCAGTATTTCGCCGAACCGCTCCGCGGCGACGATCAACGCGTCATCGAGCGCCTCCAAATGGGTGGCGACCAGCCGGTCGGCCTCTTCGTCGGCGGACACCAGCGCCTGAAGGGAGGTGCGTTTTCCACCAGGAGTCGCCCAGAAGAACCCGATCTGCCCATCGGTCTGCACGATTCGCGGTCTCACCGCCGCCGCCAGAGCACAACCCGATTGTTGCCCGAGTCCGCGACGGCAAGTCGGTCACCGTGCAGCGACAGACCGTACGGCCAACACAAGGTGTCACGCTGCACCGATGTCCAGCGGTTCTCGCCGTTGGCGTCGAAGCCCGGTTGCGCCAGGACGTAATCTGCCGCACGGCCGTCGGTGGATACCCCGTCCCACAACAGGATTCGGTTGTTGGCGGTGTCGGCGACGGCCAGCCGATCATCGGTGAGGCTGATGGCGTAGGGGAACCGGAAGCGGTCGCCGGTGTGCGGCCCGTAGGGCCATTCCTCGGCGCTGGTGAAATTCGGCTGACCCAGCAGGATGTCGGCTGGACGGTCGGTGTCGGGGGCGGGCGACCAGCCCAGGATTCGGTGGTTTCCGGCATCTGCGATCAACAACAGATCCTCGCGGCCAGCGATGTCGTGGGGCCATCGGAAACTGGCCGGACCGGCCGCCTCTCCCCTGTTCTCCGCACGGTGCCAAGCGGTCGGTTGACCCAGGACCACATCAGCGGGTTGGCCTGGGTCCGGAATCCCGTTGCGCCAACCAAGCACTCGGCGGTTGCCGGTGTCGGCCACCCAGAACGTGTCGCCGATGACCGCGATGCCGAACGGCCAGTAGAACGACGAGGCACAACACTGTGCGTCGGCGTTCGGCTCCACCGCGGACCCGTCAGGCTGTCCAAGCACGACATCCGGTGCGACGTCGCTGGTTTCGGGGACAGTGTGCCAGATCAGGATTCGATGGTGCCAGGCGTCGGCGACGACAAGCCGCCCGTCGTGTACCAGCACCCCGGTAGGCAGGTTCATGCCGCGTTCGGGGCCGCGACCGCAGGCCGCGCGACCTTCGCTGTGGCCGTCCGGCTGGCCCAGCACCACGTCGGCCGGTTGCTCGTCCTGCGACGGGATGCCGTGCCACACCAGCACGCGATGGTTACCGGAGTCCGCGACCACCAGATGCTCGTCGCCCAGGAACACACCGCGCGGCGAATACATCCACGCCATCGTGGGTTTCGCCGCCGGCAGGCTCAGGCCCCCGGGGGCCGGGGCGCCCAACCAGACGTCCGGCGACCAGCCGCCGCTGAGGTCGGTGGTGGCGATCGGTTCGGCGCGCGGCGGAAACGCGGTGATATTGCGCCGGACCGTGTAGCGGCTCATCCGCGTACTCGGACCCAGACGTCTCCGTTGTCGACGCGCAGCGGCAGTTGTTCGAGTTGTGCGCCCGGCGCACTGAGGCATTCCCCGGACGAGGCGTCGTAACAGAAGCCGTGCCACGGGCAGGTGAGGGTGCCGTTCTCCAGGTCCAGGATGGCGTTGTCCAACGGCATGGCCTCATGGGCGCATTCGTTGCGGTACGCCGAGAGCCGGTGCTCGACGCTGACCACCAGCACCTCGGCTCCCTCCCCCGCATCGGTCACCAGGCTGCGGACGGTGACCTCGCCGTCGGGAACATCGGCGGCGGACCCGAGCTTGGCCCAGCCGTCCCGGGACGGGCCCAGGCGCAGGGCCTCCAGCGGGATCAAGGTCGGTGACGGCTCGTTGGGCAGCACCTCGACTTCGGTGATCGACGGGACGCCCCCGACCAGAGCCTCCTGCACCAGGTTGCGCAGCGTCACCGACGACATCGAGCAGCCGTTGCAGGCGCCTTCCAGCCGCACATAGGCGGTGCCGTCCTCGACCCGGACCAGGCTGACATCGCCTCCGTGGCTCTGCAATTGCGGCCGCACCGACACCAACACCCGGTTGGCGTGGGTGACCGGATCCGGTCGGATGATCTCGTGCAGCGACAGCAGCAGGTGCACCACCGGGTCGTCCACCAACTCGAACAACACCGCGCGTGCCGCGTCGTCTTCGCGCATGCGGCGCACCATGGTCACCAGACCGGCACGATGCACGGCTTCGAGCGCGGACTTGAGTTCCTCGGCCACGGCGCGGGCTTTGGGGTCGAGGTCGGCCAGCGCGGCGACCGCGTCGTCGACCCGCTTGGCCAGTTGCTCCAGACCGGGCTCGATCACGGTGGTCATCGGTCCGCCCCGGCACGCAGCAGCGTGAGCTGCCGGGCGATTTCGTCGAGCACGCCGCGAACGGCTCGCACCGAGTCGTGGTCCTGCTGCTCCTCGAACAGGAAACGCGCCTCGTACAGCTTGGCTTTCGCCTGGTCGAACATGCCGAGGTGCGCCAGGGCATTGCCCTGGTTGGCCAGCACCCTGGCCCGGCCCTGCGGATCGGTGTGGCGGTCGCGGGCCGCAAGGACACCTTCGTAGAGTTCCACCGCCTCCATCAGGTTGTCGGCCTGATGCTTGGACGGCGTATAGACGAGCGAGTTAGCCAAATTGAGCTGCACGCTGGCCCACTGCTCGGGATGCTGCTCCGGGGTGTAGACCTTCAGCGCCGACCGCAACGACTGCGCCGCGACACCCAGGCGCAGCTGGCCGGACGCCTCGACCATCGGCATTGTCAAATAGGCGGTCGCGAGGTTGGCGTGCGCGGACGCCCACAGCAGCGGCGCCTCGTCACGCAGCACCAGTTGCAGTGCGGAGTGGTAGTGCGGGATCGCCTGCGCCAGCAGTCCCGGATTGTCCTGCGCCCGTTCATGTATCAGCCCCGCGATGGTGAGGTGCAGTTCGGCGCGTGCGATGCGCAGGCCTTCGGCGCCGTCGAGCAGCCGCACCGCGCGCTCGAGACGTTGTTGGGCCGAAGGATCGTCGAGGTCACGGCAGATCGACCCGGCCGCCCCGACCATAACGCCCTCGAGACACCGCGACACCGGTGCCGCCGCCGCAGCGGCACGTTCCAGCAAGGCCAGCGCGGTCGCCGAATCGGCCTGCAGCAGCGCATGACTCGCTTGTGCCGACAGGACGACGGCGGCCAGTTCGCCGGTGACGCCGTCGGCATCGGGTGGGGTGTCGCGCCGGCCGACGGTGAACAGCACCAGGTCCACCAGCACACCGAATTGGCCCAGATCGGCGCGCAACGTGTCGGTGTCGACGCCTTCGGGCTGCAGCACGAACCGGTTGTAGCGGGTGACGGGATCCTCAGCGGTGAGGTGTGCCAGCGCCGCTTCGACGTCGCCGCCATGGGCAAATTCAAGCCCCCGAAGCTCTTCCGGCCACACGTCCGGCTCATTGCCGTCCAACAATGCCGTACGCACGTTCTCGGCACCCGCCGGAATCAGCAGATAGCCCAGCGGCAGGGGGAAGGCGCCGAGCGGTTGCGGCCTGGCCGCGATCGTCACCGCTCGGGCCAACTCAGGCGCTGTGGTCATGTCGTTCACCCATTGATCGGTCCTCGGATATTGCGCTCGGCGGCGCGCTTGATCAGGCTCGCCGATATCTCGGCGCGCCGCTTGGTGTGGTGGGTGTCGATGCGCCGGCGGACCACTCCGTCGGCGAACACTACGATGATCTCCACCGCCCACCGGCCGTGGTCTTCCACGACTACGGTCTGAACGTCCAGTGCCTCGTCGGCCGAGCTGTCGGCGCGAACCACCGTCGGCGGGCGCACCGGCTCCTCCTGTTGCCCCCCGTCGGTCGGACGCTCAGCCATCAGAATCACCCTGGCAGCTCCGGCACGTCCTGCAAGGGGATTCGCAGCGACTTCTGTGCATCGTCCCAATATGCACCAGTGACGCCGACACGTCCGTCGATCACCTCGCGGATCAGCAGCGAGCGGTCACCGGCGGGATTGCGTTGCTTCAACAACAGCCCGCCGCTGCGTGGGCCCCGCAACGGGATCAGCCACAGCTCCCCGTCGCGGAGCACCGCGACCACCGCATCGGACGGAAACCGGCTCGCCGCCAGCGACGCGTCCAGGCGCAGATAGCCGTCCGCGGTGAATTCGACGGTGACCTCGCTGTCCGCCACCGGCCGCAGGCCGGCGAAGTATTCGGTCTCGATCCGGTCGATGACGAGTTCCATGGCCGCCTCGACGGGTTCAGACAGGTCAGCGCCGAGTTCCACACCGGCGACCTCGATCAGGTAGACGGCGATATCGGTCGGGCAGTCGTCGCCGAGCGCCCAGCGCGCGAACGCGATGGCGTGGTCCCACCGGAACGAATGCGTGTGCAGGCCCTGCAGTGGCGGCAAGTCGGCCAACTCCTCACCCGGCACCTTGAAGATGGTGCCGGGGGCCGAACCGGTGGCCGCGGCGTCGATGATCACCACCCGTTGAGCGCCGCGCATCTGGAACGCCACGTCCATTCCCGCGGTGCCACCGTCGACCAAGCGACCCCCTTCGGGGACGCCCCGCTCCCACAGGTGCCGGACCAGGACCGGTCCGACTCCGTCGTCGCCGCGCAACAGGTTGCCGCAGCCGACGACCAGGACCTCGCATCCCGGCGGCTGAAAGTCGTGATCGCTGTCGGACCCGAGGCCGCAATCGAAGGCAGTCAGGATCACACCATCCCGTTGATGACGAACTTGGACAACTCGCGTCCTGTCTTCCCGTCGTAGGCGTGCACGGTGCACACCAGGCACGAGTCGAAACTCCGCGCCACGTGGCCCAATTCCACCGGGTCTTCCGGGTCCACGATCGGCGAGCCGACCAGAGCGCTTTCGATCGGGCCGAGCACCTGCGAGCTGTCCCGGGGGCCGATGTTCCAGGCGGTGGGCGTGACCACCTGGTAGTTCTTGATCTTGTTGTCCTCGAGCACAATCCAGTCCGACAACGAACCGCGCGCAGCCTCGGTGGAACCGAATCCCATCCCCTCGGCATGCTCGATCGGCTTGGAGTAGAAGCTCTCCTTGAGGTTCAACTGGTCGAGCCAATCGCGGGTCCACTTGAAGTACTTCGGCGCTTCGTGCATGCGGGCAAGCTGGCGGACCATGACGCTGGGCCCGATCTTGTTGTACATGTCGACGAACAGCGGGTCGTTGTCCTGGTGCGCGGCGGCGCCGGGACCACCGGCGGCCATCCGGCGGGCCAACGGACCGGCCTCCAGCGGGATGTTGCCCAGGTCGCCGACGGCGTAGCGCGGTGACTTGGCCCAGCTGTACTTGCCCTGTTTGCGGCCCTGTTCGGGGTCGATCGGGATGGTCTCGCCCTCGAACGGGTGCAGCGGCCGGCTGCCCTCGTAGAACGAGTGGGTGACGTCCTCGCGGACGTTGGCCTGGTCGAACTCGTACCACTGCCCCTTGGCGTACACGCCGGAGCGGCCGATGAGCGCGGCGTTGCGCCCGGCGATGGTGGGGTTCTCGTAGCGTGGCGGGTCGAAGTAGGTGCCGGTGGCGATGTAGTTGCCGACACCGGCGCCGTACTTGTCGAGGCCGACGTCCAGGCAGTAGCGGATGAAGAAGCCGCAGTCGCTGTTGTGCTGCGACTCGTTCTCGTCGACCCAGGCCAGCACGTCCTCCCAGGTCTTGTTCGCCAGCCAGCGGTCGACGCTGCAGCCCAGCCAGCGACCTTCCAGCCAGTTGTCCTTCCAGTGCTCGAGAATCGAGATGGACCGGGTGACGTCGGACAGTGTCGGCGCACACATCACCCCGCCGGGGACCATGAAACTGGAGTGCGGCCACTGGCCGCCGAAGATCGCGTACACCTCGACGGGCTTGTTCGAAAGTACTACTCCCGGTTGATAACTCGTTCCCACATAGGGAGCGAAGCGGCGCACCGCCTCGTCATACAGCTTGGACTTGGCGTAGTTCTTGTTGGTCAGGTCGATGGCGAACAGCGCATAGAAGTAGCGCGGAATCGACTGCATGGTCTCGCACGCCTGACAGATGTTGCGCACCAGGGTGGCGTTGTGCGGCATGTGTGTCCGCCAGGCGGTGTCCAGCGCGTACGCGGACTTGTACAGGTGGCTGCCGCCGCAGATGCCGCAGATGCGCGGACACACGATGAGCCCGGCCTGCGGGTCCTTGCCCCGCAGGATGATTTCGAAGCCGCGGAACATCGCCGCCTCGGTCCAGGCCGAGGTGACGACACCGTCTTCGACGGTGACGCGGACGTCGAGGTCACCCTCGACGCGGCCCAGCGGGCTGACATACAGGTCGAGCGCGGTCATGAATCCTCCAATAAGTTTCGAGCACTACCGGGGCGGTGGATGTGCTGGTCGTCAGACCACGAACATGTCTTCTTTGGACCATTGCGGAGCGGCGATCCGGGCCGCCGCCGCGTGTGCCATGTAGGTGAGGTGGTCCGAGCCCTCGGGCACTTCCTTGGGGATCATGCCGCTGACCTTCTGGGTCTTGAACACGGTTCCCGGCGCGAGGTCGAAGTGCGGGAACTCGGGTTCGGTACAACCCAGGCAGGGCATGCCGGCACGGGTCTTCGAGGACTGGCGGTTCCATAGGATGCGGTTGCACGGCGAGTGGGTCATCGGCCCGCGGCAGCCGAATTCGTAGAACAGGCAGCCGGTGCGGGTACCCTCGCCGAACGACATCGTCGACTGCTTGTATTCGAAGAACTGCACTCGCGTGCAACCGGTTTGGGTGAACGACTTGAAGAACGTCTCGGGCCGGTGCAGTTCGTCGAGGGTGATGTCGCCGGCGCGGCCGGTGGCCAGCGCGACGATGATCTGGGTGATCCAGTCCGGGTGGGCGGGGCAGCCCGGGATGTTGATCACCGGCAGGCCCATCTTGGACCGGAAGTCCGGCCCCAGGAACCCGCCCTTCTCCCGCTTGTGGAATTGCAGACCCGTCGACCCGGACGGGTTGGGCTCCATCGCCGGGATGCCCCCGAAGCAGGCACAGTCACCGATGGCCACCACGATCTGCGCCGCTGCGGCCAGGTCGGTGACCCAGTCCTTCATCGGACGGTCGGCGAACATGTCCATCCGCCCGGTCCCGTTGGGGGCTTCGATGACGGTGCCCTCGAACACGAAGATGTCCAGCGGTCGCTCGCCTTTGACGCAGTCCCAGAACACCTTCTGCGCATTCTTTCCGAGTTCCAGACCCAAGGACGGGTGCCACACCAGATCGAGCCCGAAATCGACAATCAAATCGACGACATTGGGCTCTTCGGCATTGAGGAACGACATGGTATTGCCGCTACAAGCGCCGCCCTGAAACCATAAAACGGAAGCCATTGAAACTCCTCTCGAATAGCCGCCGAGGGCGCGACCACATTAATGTTTGGGCTGGATGTCTCTTTGTTAATTCGGCAACTGCCGGCCGAAAGCGCGGGCTACCTGAATCAGGAATCCCACGCCGCGGTTGATGTCTTTGTCCTTGCTGACCCGCCACAGGCCGAACAGGCCCTTCGGCCCGCCCGGGTCGGCCGCCGCCGCCGCCTTGCCCTCGACCAGCGCCTGGCCCAGTTCGGCCAGGACGTCGGCGGCCTGCGGATCGACCAGCGGCGAATTGAGGATCTTCTGCAGCGCCGGCGCCGCGGCCACCAGCGCCGACGCCAGGGACACCAGGCTCGTCGCCAGCGCCTGGACGTCCACCGACCCCAGCTCCGACCGGACTCCCTTCAATCCCGTCAACGAGGCTCCCCGCAGCTCGTCGACGGCCGAGGCCACCGAATCACTGATCTGGTCACCGCGCCGCACCAGCCCGTCGAGGCCGGTCACCAGGATTGCCAGCAGGTCGGCGTGGTCGAGCAGGTTGTTGAGGGACGCGGCGACCGCGGGGTCGTCGAGCCGGTCGCGCAGCCGGTCGGCCGGTGACAGTGCGACAGCGTGACCGTTTGCCGACATGAAAACCCTCCAAACGAATCGGGGGGCTGGGTCCCGATTCCCAAAGACTGTGGTCTCGATCACAAAGCTAGCCGCCGGTTCGGACTCTGCCTATCGCTTTCGCGCAGCAGCTGTCAGGATTGCGAAGAGTTAGGCGCGTTGGTGCGCGCACGGTGAACGGGAGGCTTGCATGATCGCCACCGATTATTTAGTGCGCGATTCACGTTCGCGGTGGCCACTGCCTGGGGGTTTACCTGGTGGTTACCGGACCGGGAAGCGATGTCGCGGCTAACCCGGCTCGGGTACATCGATGTCCGCCGGACCGCGCACCCGGTGCGCCGCAAGGTGCGCTCGCGTGGCGTGCCACCGGCGCTGGCGGACAACGAGATCTTCTACACGGAGAACCCGACGGAGGCTGTGCGACTGATGGCCAAGGCGTTGGCACCGCTGTCGCTGCATGTCGGTCCGGAAGACGCCGAGGGGTTTGCTGCGACCATGCACGGGGTGCGGCTGCGTAACGTCAGCATGCTGTACCTGGACGTCCATGTGGCAGCCACCCTCGACATACCGGCGCTGGGCCAGTACTTCGGGGTGCACATGCCGATGAACGGGCGGGCGCTGGTGGATCACCGGGGCCACAGCTTCGAGGCAAACACCATTCGGGCGCTGGTGACAAGTCCGGGCGAGGCCCTGCGCGTCCAGTTCGACCTCGACTCGCCGCAACTGCTGATCCGGATCGAACAGCGGGCGATGGCGGCCCACCTCACCCGGTTGCTCGGCCGCAGTCTGACCAAGCCGCTGGCGTTCGACCCCGAGTTCGACCTGGCGACCGAAGCGGCGATGCGCTGGCACACCGTGGTGCAGCTGATTCACAGCGAGGTGTTCCATCCCGGTTCGCTGATCCAGCGTGGCCAGGGCATCGGCGCGATCGAGGAACTGGTGATGAGCACACTGCTGCAACTGCAGCCGTCCAACTATCACGAGGAGTTCCTGCAGCCGGCCCAGCCGGATCCGCGCCGCGCCGTGGTGCACGACGCGATGAACTACATCGACGACCACTTGGCCGAGCGGATCACGATGGACGGCCTGGCCAAGGCGGTGCACATGAGCGTCCGGTCGATCCAGCAGGGATTCCGCGAAGAACTCAACATGACGCCCATGACCTATGTCCGCGAGCGTCGGCTCGAGCGCGTGCACGAGGAGCTGATGGATGCGATTCCCTCCGACGGCGTCACGGTGACCGCGGTCGCCGAGCGCTGGGGTTTCAACCACTTGGGCAGTTTCGCGGTGGAGTACCGCAAGCGGTGGGGCGAAGCGCCCTCGGAAACGCTGCGGCGCTGAGGCCACGCCCGAGACTGCAACTACGCGCACCTGCCGCGGGCGTGTCGCGTGCGAGATTGCAGTGTCGGCGGAGATCAGGAGGCCCGACGCACCGCGCTGACCTGCCGCCAGCCGAGCTCCCGGTGGGACACCAAATGCTGGATCAGCAGCTCGGTCGCCATCGGCGGGGTCGGCTGGCTGACCACATGCCAGGGCCGCTTGATCGGCGTGCCCGGCACCGGCAACGGCACCAGCGCACCGGAGTCCAGTTCGCGCTGCACCGCCTGCCGCGGGACCAGGGTCACGCCCAGGCCGGCGACCGCGGCCGACACCACCGCGCCGTGCGATCCCAGCACCAGCTGCGGCGGTGCGACGTCGAGATCCTCGAGCAGCGTCATCAGCGTCGAGCGGGTGCCCGAACCCTGCTCACGCAGCAGCCAGGTGGCCCCGGCCGGGGTGAACCCGTCAGCAACCGACGGACAGCCCACCACGATCAGCGTGTTGGGGCTGATGGCCCGGACCCGCACCTTGTTGCGCAACTCCTCGGGCGGGCGTCCGGCGAACACCAGGTCGACTTCGTGCCGGGAGAGCATCGGCCACAGTGCGCTGCGCGCGGCCACCTCGACGTGCAGCACCACCCCCGGATGCTCGGCCCGGAACGACGCGAGCGCCGCCGGGATCAGCAGCTCCCCGGCCGACGTCACGGCGGCCAGCCGAATGGAACCGTGCTCCGGATCCGCCTCACCGCGCGCGGCCAGGATGGCCTCGTCGTGCAGGCCGAGGATGCGCCGCGCGTACTCGACGTAGCGCAAACCCGCCGGAGTCAGCCGCACTCCCCGGCCGTGCCGGTCTACCAGCGTGATGCCGATGTCCTGACTCAAAGCCCGCAGTGCCGACGAGATCGACGACTCGGTGACCACCAGGCGTTCGGCGGCCCCCCGCACCGAACCGGTATCGGCTACCTCGACGAGGGCCCGCAAACGCGCGTTCGTGGTCATGCACTCTCCCGTGTCTGGAACACCCGGCTGGCCAACAGATCTACCGCCTCGATCGTGGTCAGCTCCGGTAGGCCCACCGGTGTGTCCGCGTGCGCCAGCAGCCGCCGCGCATGCCGCAGCCGGGCCCGCTCCAACGCGTTGCGCACGCTGCGCGCGTTGGCGAACCACGGCTGGTCGCGGCGCCGGTGCAGATACTGGTGCAGCACGCCGCGGGCCTCGTCGGAGAACCGGTATCCCAGCCCGTCGATCATCAACCCGGCGATGTCCTCGAGTTCGCCAACGCTGTAGTCCGGGAACGTGATGTGGTGGGCGATGCGGCTCTGCATCCCGGGGTTGGCGGAGAAGAACTGGTCCATCTTGTCGGCGTAGCCGGCCAGGATCACCACCAGGTCGTCTCGGTGGTTCTCCATCATCTGCAGCAGGATCTCAATGGCTTCGCCGCCGTAGTCACGCTCGTTCTCGACCTTGTAGAGGTAGTACGCCTCGTCGATGAAGAGCACACCACCCATCGCCCGTTTGATGACGTCTTTGGTCTTCGGTGCGGTATGCCCGACGTACTCGCCGACCAGGTCGTCGCGCGTGACGCTGACCAGATGGCCGCGGCGCAGGTAGCCGAGACGGTGCAACAGGTCAGCCATCCGCGTGGCCACGGTGGTCTTCCCGGTGCCCGGATTACCGGTGAAACACATGTGCAGGGTGGGTTGGGCAGCCTGCACGCCGAAGCGTTCGCGCATGCGGTCGACCAGCAACAGCGCCGCGATCTCGGTGATGCGGGTCTTCACCGGCTCCAGGCCGACCAGCTCACGATCCAGCGCGGCCAGCACCTCGTCGACACCCGAGGTGGCCCGGGCCGCCGCGAGGTCGACGACGGCATCCGGGTTCAGGATCTCGGGCTCGGGTTCCGGTTCGGCGGGTGCCGGGCGGTAGCCGAAAGCGGTCATGACGACTCGTACCTCTGTCCGCTCGGCCGCTCGGTGGCGTAGGCGAACGTGGAGTAGCCGATCTGCCGGTCGGCCCGTTCGGCACGGTCGAGGCGGAAGCCCGGCTCCTCCGCCGGCCGGTTGACGATGAACGACAGCGCCGTTGTCTGCCTGCCGAGGCTGGCGTCGTAGGCGTTGAGGCGGATGTAGCTGTTCGGGTTGGCGGCCCGGCACGCGTTGACCTCGAGCAGCACGTCGGCGGCGTCTTTCAGGTCGAACATCGGCAGCCCCCACATCTCCCAGTAGATGTTGCGCGGGTGTGGGTCGTCGGTGAACTCCACCGACAGCGGCCAGCCGTGATCCAGCGCGTAGTTGATCTGGGCGGTGATCTCCTCCTCGGTGAAGTCGGGCAGGTAGGAGAAGGTTCCCTGGGTGATTCGCATGTCGCGAGCTCCTTTCAGTGCTGACGCTCCGCTTCGCCCGGCTTACGCCGCGCCCGCGATCGCCAGGTCAAACCCGGGTCGGCACCGCGACGACGTCCGGGGTGTCGGTGGATTCGTAGTTGAAGGTGATGTCGCCCCAGGTGGCCAGCGCCGTGTCGAGGGCGCGGTTGCGGGAGGCGGCCTTCTTCAGGATCTCGGGACCCTCGCGGTAGTAGTCGCGTCCCTCGTTGCGGGCCTTGATCATGGCTTCCAGGGCGACCCGGTTGGCCTCGGCGCCGGCGGCGATGCCCATCGGGTGGCCGATCGTGCCGCCGCCGAACTGCAGCACCACGTCCTCGCCCAGGTAGTGGATGAGCTGGTGCATCTGACCGGCGTGAATACCTCCGGAGGCGACCGGCATGACGCCGGGCATGGATGCCCACTCCTGGTCGAAGTACAGCCCCTTGACCGGGTCGGCTTTGACACTGTCCAGGCGCAACGTGTCGTAGAAGCCGGCGGTGGTGTTGGGGTCTCCTTCGAGCTTGCCGACGACGGTGCCGGCGTGGATGTGGTCGACGCCGGCCAGCCGCATCCATTTGGAGATGACCCGGAAGCTGACACCGTGGGTCTTCTGCCGGGTGTAGGTGCCGTGCCCGGCGCGGTGCAGGTGCAGGATGACGCCGTTGTCGCGGGCCCACTTGGCCATGGACTGGATCGCGGTGTAGCCGATGGTCAGGTCGATCATCACGATCACCGAGCCGAGCTCGGCAGCGAAGTTCGCCCGCTCGTACATCTGCTCCATGGTTCCGGCGGTGACGTTCAGGTAGTGCCCCTTGATCTCGCCGGTCGCGGCCTGCGCCCGGTTGACCGCTTCCATGCAGAACAGGAAGCGGTCGCGCCAGCGCATGAACGGCTGGGAGTTGATGTTCTCGTCGTCCTTGGTGAAGTCGAGACCGCCGCGCAGGGCTTCGTAGACCACCCGACCGTAGTTGCGCGCGGACAGTCCCAACTTGGGTTTCGTGGTGGCGCCCAGCAGCGGGCGGCCGAACTTGCCGAGGTGTTCGCGTTCCATCACGATGCCGTGTGCGGGGCCCTGGAAGGTCTTCACGTAGTGGGTGGGGATCCGCATGTCCTCCAGGCGCAGAGCCTTGAGCGGTTTGAATCCGAACACGTTGCCGATGATGGAGCTGGTCAGGTTGGCGATCGAGCCTTCCTCGAACAGGTCGAGGTCGTAGGCGATCCAGGCGATCCACTGTCCGGGCGCGTTGGGCACCGCGGCGACGCGGTAGCACTTGGCCTGGTAGTGATCGAAGGTGGTGAGCCGGTCCGTCCACACCACCGTCCAGGTCGCGGTGCTCGATTCGCCGGCGACGGCCGCGCCGGCCTCCTCGGGCGGAACCCCTTCTTGCGGCGTGATCCGGAACGCGCACAACACATCGGTGTCCTTCGGAACGTAGTCCGGCTGCCAGTAACCCATCTCCGCGTACGGGATGACTCCCGCGTTCCATCTCTGTGTCATGGCCCGAATCGTGGCACCGCGATACTGAAGCTGTCTATCGAGATTAGGCGCTGAATTCTGAAGTAAATAGTTAAGTATGAGCGGTCCCCCGGCTGTTCCACCGATCGGGTGAGGACCGGGTGCCCCCGTGGTTCTTACGGTGTGCGGCATGAACGCATGCAGGATGACAGCCCGGACCCTGACCGCACCCGGCAAAGGAATTCTGGCCGCCGACGAGAGCGTCGCGACGATGTCCAGCCGGCTGGAGCAGGCCGGGGTCACCGCGACCGCGGACAGCCGGCGCACCTACCGCGAGATCCTGACCAGCACACCGGGCCTGGCCGACGGAGTCTCCGGGATCATCTTCTGCGAGGAGACGCTCGGCCAGGTGTTTCGCGACGGACGTCCGTTTGCGCAGGCCGTACGCGACCTCGGCATGCTCCCCGGCATCAAGGTCGACACCGGCGCCAAGCCGTGTCCCGGTCTGACCGGTGAGACCGTGACCGAAGGCCTGGACGGCCTGCCGGCCCGGTTGGCTAGCTACGCCTCGATGGGCGCGGCGTTCGCCAAATGGCGCGCGGTGTTCACCATCAGCGACAACACCCCGAGCTGGGGTGCCATCGCCTGCAACGCCAACGCCCTGGCCCGCTACGCCGCCGCCTGCCAGGAAGCGGGCATCGTGCCGATCGTGGAACCCGAGGTGCTGATGACCGGGGACCACAGCATCGAGCGGTGTGCCGAGGTGACCGCCAGCGTCCACGCCGCAGTCCGTCAGCAACTGGGTTTGCTGCGGGTCGACTTGGCCGGCATTGTCCTCAAACCCAACATGGTGATCGAGGGCGAGGACCATCCGGTCAGAGCCACCGCGCAGCAGGTGGCCGAGGCGACGGTCTCGGTGCTGCGCGCCTGGCCCGGCGACCTGGCCGGCGTCGCGTTTCTGTCCGGCGGCCAGTCGCCGGAGCGTGCCACCGCAAACCTCACCGCGCTGCAGTCCCACCGCACGCCGTGGCCGCTGACGTTCTCGTTCGGCCGGGCCCTGGTCTCCCCCGCGCTGCGGGCGTGGCGTGGTGACGAGCTGAAGGTCGCCGCCGCACAGGACGCGTTGTCCAGCCACGTCGGCGCCAATGCCGCGGCGCTGCGCCTAAGGGGTGAGCTTCAGCCGGCCTGACCAGCCAGCGGCACGGTCACGGTCACCGTGGTCCCCGATCCGGGCGTGGACCGCACCGCCAGCCGGCCGCCCACCAGCTCGGCGCGCTCTGTCATCGACAGCATCCCGTAGCTGGTGGGCGCCCGACTGGGCGACGGCGTGAAACCCACGCCGTCGTCGGCGACTTCCAGCCGGGCCTCGCCGTCGGACACCGCGAAACGGACGCGGGCCGTCATCGCCCGGGAGTGTTTGACCACGTTCTGCAGGCACTCCTGAGCGATGCGGTACAGCGCCACCTCGACGTGCTCGGAGAGTCGCTCGTCGGCCAGTTCGAGGTCCAGGTCGACCTCGGGGATGGTCGAGGCCAGGCTGGCCAGCCCCCCGGCCAGACCGAGGTCGTCGAGCACCGGTGGCCGCAGCCCGCCGATCGCCGAGCGGGCTTCGGCCAGCGTGAGGTCGACCAGGACGCGGGCCTTTTCCAGCTGTTCGGTGGCCTCGGCGGAGTCGTTGGTCTCGACCGCGCGGGCGGCGGCGTCGAGCCGGTAGCTCAGGCTGACCAGTCGCTGGCTGATGCCGTCGTGGATGTCGCCGGCCAGTCGCCGGCGTTCGGATTCCTGCGCGGCGATCACCTGTTCGGCGAAGTTTCCGTGCACCCGTTCCCTGGCCGCCAGTTGCCGGTGCACCCGGGCCTGGTCGAGCGCGCCGGCAGTGAGTCGTCCGATGGCCAGTAGCAGCTGGATGTCGCGGCCGGTGAACTCGCGGCGCGCCACGGTGTGCACGTTGAGCACGCCGACGAGCCGGCCGGGCCCGGTCTCCATGGGGACCGACGCCATGGAGGTGAAGTCCGAGCCGCGCAACGCCGCGATCGGCACGTAGCGCGGATCCTCGTCCTTGCCGCTGGTGATCACGACGGGTTCACGGTGCTGGGCGACCCAGCCGGAGACGCCCTCACCGAGTCGCAGCTGCACCTGGCCGATGTGTTCGTCGAAGGGTGGCGTGGCACCGGCCAGCGTGAGCGAGCCGCCGAAGTCGTCGAGCACGTGCACGAAGCACACGTCGGAAGCGGTGGCCGTGGTGATGAGCCGGGCCACGGCGGCGGCCACCGGTTCGACCGCCGGCCCGCTGCCGGTGGCGGCCACGATGTCGAGCAGCAACGCCACCTCCCGGTCGGCGTCCACCAGACCGCGCACGTTCACTGGTAAATGCCCTCACGCAGTGCCACCGCCACCGCCGCCGTGCGGTCGTTGACGCCCAGCTTGCGGTAGATGGAACGCAGGTGGCTCTTGACCGTCTCGTCGCCGATGACCAGCTTGCCCGCGATGCCCCGATTCGACAGGCCGGACACCACGAACGAGAGGATTTCGCTTTCGCGCTGACTGAGGCCCTGCCGCGCGCCCGGCCAGAACTCGTCGCGTTGTAACCGCGCAGCGGTGTCGGCGGCGCGCGCCGCCAGGCCGGCGTCGATGGCCGTCGAACCGCCTTGCACGTATTCGAGCTGACGCACCAGCTCGTCGCTGCTGATGCCCTTGAGCAGGTAGCCGGACGCCCCCACCCGCAACGCCTGGAACAGGTACTGCTCGTCCTCGTAGACCGACAACAGGATCACCTTGGCGGCCGGGTTGCGCTCGCGGATGGCGCGGCACAGATCGAGCCCGCTGGCACCCTGCATGCGCACGTCGCACAGCACGATGTCGGGTTGCAGGCCCTCGATGACCTGAATCGCGTTCTCGGCGCCGACCGCCTGCCCGACGACCCGCACCCGATTCTTGAACGACGCGAGCATGGCTTTGAGACCCTCGATGACCATTTCATGGTCATCGACCAATACGACGCGAACGGGTGTCGCGGTTACCACCGTCATGCATTAACGATAAAGGCGAGCGCAACCTTTTATCGGGTCGAGCGTGAATTGCACGACGCGACACGCCGGTGCACCGTCGTGCATTTCACATTCGCCGCTTCAGTACCCCGAATTACCCCCGATTCGGGGGAGTTTTTGCGCACCCGGCCACCCTAGGTTGACCACTGGAAGGGAGGTGGTTGAGGTGGTGGACCCAGTGTTGGTGGCGTCGGTGCTGCCGGCCGACTTCGCCGAACTCGGACGCGACGTCGCCGAGATCGAGCACGCCGGCGTCGACCGCATCCAGTGGGATGTCATGGACGGCCGGTTCGTGCCCAATCTGACGTTCGGGCCCGACGTCATCGCCGCCTGCCGCGATCTGGTGACGATGGGGTTCGAGGCGCACCTGATGGTCGAGGACCCGGACCCGATGTTGCCGAGATGGGTCGAGGCGGGCTGCGGGATCGTCATCGTGCATGCCGAGGCGTGTCGGCACCTGCACCGCACCCTGTCCAGGATCCGCGAGCTCGGCGCCCGCGCCGGCGTGGCGCTCAACCCGGCCACTCCGCTGGCCGCGGTCGTCGATGTCCTCGACATCACCGACCTGCTGCTGATCATGACGGTGAACCCGGGATTCGGCGGGCAGCGGTACCTGGCCGGCATGGAACCCAAGATCGCGGCCGCGAGAGCCGAAATCGGCAGCCGCGGAATGGATATCGAACTCGAGGTGGACGGCGGCATCGGACCGTCCACCATCGCCCGCGCCGCCGCTGCCGGAGCCGACGTGTTCTGCGCCGGGTCCGCGCTGTTCGCCGGTCCCATGAGGGAGCGCGCCGAGGCGCTCCGTGCCGCCGCCCGCGAAACCAACGGAAGACTGGTGACCAGATGACCATCGCGCCTCTTGCCCACGAAACACCAACCCGCACCGACGAATTGGATCAACTGGCCATCAATACGCTGCGGCTCCTGGCCGCCGACGGGGTGCAGGCCGCGAACAGCGGGCACCCGGGACTTCCGTTGGGCGCCAGCGGCATTGCCTGGACGTTGTGGTCTCGGCACCTGCGACATGACCCCGCCGACCCGCGCTGGCCGGACCGGGACCGGTTCGTGCTGTCGGCCGGCCACGGCTCGATGCTGCTCTATGCCCTGCTGCACGTCTTCGGCTACGACCTGTCAGTGAGCCAGCTCCGCGGATTCCGCCGCCTCGGCTCGGCAACACCCGGCCACCCCGAGTACGGCCATACACCCGGCGTCGAGACCACGACAGGTCCACTGGGGCAGGGCATTGCGAACGCGGTCGGCATGGCGCTGGCCGAGCGGATGCTGGCCGCCCGGTGCAACACCGGGCAACACACCGTCGTCGACCACCGCACCTGGGTGCTCGCCGGTGACGGCGACTTGATGGAGGGGATCAGCCACGAGGCCGCCTCACTGGCCGGAAAGCTGCGGCTGGGCAGGCTGATCGTCATCTTCGACGACAACGACATCACCATCGACGGACCGGCCTCGCAGAGTTGCACCGACGACGTCGAGGGCCGGTTCGCCGCCTACGGCTGGCGGGTGCTGCGGGTGGCCGACGGCAACGACGTGCCTGCCCTCGACCGGGCATTCACCGAAGCCTGCGACGGTGACGGCCGACCCACCTTCATCCGGGTGCGCACCACGATCGGCTTCGGCGCCCCGGGAGTCGAGGGAACTCCGAAAGCCCATGGCAGCCCGTTGGGTTCGGATGTGCTCAACGCAATGCGCACCCGCCTGGACTGGCCCGACGAGCAGTTCCATGTGCCGCTCGCGGTGGGTGCGGCCGCCGCGGCGGTGGCGGCCCGTGGCGCCGCTGCGCGCGCCCGGTGGGCTCAGCGGCATGCAGCGTGGCAGGTCGACCATCCGCAACTGTCCGCGGATTTCCCGTTGGACTGCGTTCCGGTCGCCGACGATCTGTCGGTGCTGACTCCGCTCGCCGACGGGGCCGCTGCGGGTGGAAAGTCGGCCACCCGCAAGGCCTCCGGCAAGGCGCTGAATGCGTTGGCCGCGGTCTATCCGGGTCTGATCGGCGGGTCGGCGGACCTGGCCGCCTCGACCAACACCGCCATCCCCGGCGGGGACGTCACGCCGGACGACTTCGGTGGTCGCACCATCCACTTCGGCATTCGCGAGCACGCCATGGCGGCGGTGATGAACGGCATCGCCCTGCACGGTGGGCTGCGGCCGTTCGGCAGCACCTTCCTGGTGTTCGCCGACTATCTGCGGCCGGCGCTGCGGCTCTCGGCGCTGATGAGGCTACCGGTGGTGTATGTGTTCACCCACGACTCGGTGCATGTCGGTGAGGACGGCCCCACCCATCAGCCAGTCGAGCAGCTCGAGTCGCTGCGGCTCATCCCCGGCCTCACCGTGCTGCGGCCGGCCGATGCCGCCGAGACCGCACTGGCATGGCAGATCGCGGCCGAGAACACCGGAGGGCCAACGGCTTTGGTGTTGAGCCGGCAGGACCTGCCACAGCTCGGCGGTGCGGGGCTCGATGACGTCCGCCATTACGGCATGCGGGTGGTGCGGCCGGTGGCCGAGACGCCGCAGGTGATGTTGGCGGCCAGCGGTTCTGAGGTCGCGCTGGCCCTGCAGGCCGCCGAACTGTTGGGCGAGCGCGGGCTTGCCGCGATCGTGGTCTCGGTGATGTGGCGGGAGCGCATTGCCGCGCTGCCCGATCTGCCGGTGGTATGGATCGAGGCCGGGGTGCGGACGGGCTGGCAGGCACTGGCCCGACCGTGTGACACGGTGATCGGCATCGAACGGTTCGGTGCGAGCGGGCCGGGACCAGAGGTGGCCGCGCACCTGGGCCTGACCGCGGCCGCAGTCGCCGAGGCGGCGCTACACAGCATTGCACGGGCATCCGGGTGACGCGTAGCGCTGAAGGCGGCGGACGTGGGGGTTCGCGCCGGCCGCCCCGGGCTGTCCAAACTGATCACCGATCTGCACAGATCCGTTGTCCGCGCGATATTCATCACCGCTGGCAACGAGCGTGAACCACACGACGCCCCCCGGCGGGTCGCGTCGTAGTTCTCACACTCGGCGCGCCAGTCAGCAGATCCGCGGCAGTTGCTCGCCCAGTTGGCGTTCGATGACCTGGGTGGTGCCGAACGGCGTCTTGCCCACCACCATGCCCGGATGCTCGGCCACAACCCGACCGATGATTGCCGCATTGACGCCCTCCGGCCGTGTCCGCATGGCCTCCAACACCGCTTCACTACAGGAGGGGTCGACGAACGCCACCATCTTGCCCTCGTTGGCCACCTGCAGCGGATCCAGGCCCAGAAACGAACAGGCCGACGAAACCGTTTCGGGGACGGGTATTCTCGCCTGCTCCAGCTCTATGCCCACCGATGCCGCGCGCGCGATCTCGACGACCGAGGCGACCAGTCCGCCCCGGGTGGGATCGCGCAACGCGTGCACGGCGCCACCGCCGGCCTCGAGCATGGCGGCGACCAAGCGGTGCAGTGGAGCGCTGTCGGTGGTCACCACCGTGCCGAAGTCGATGCCTTCGCGCACGCTCATGATGGCCACGCCATGCTCACCGAGGTTGCCCGACACGATGATGTGATCGCCCGGCCGTGCCCGCTCCGGCCCGATGTGCACTCCCGGCGGGACCACACCGACTCCCGCGGTGTTGACGAACAGCTGGTCCGCGCCACCCTTGGCCACCACCTTGGTGTCGCCGGTGACAATGCGGACACCGGCGCCCGACGCGGCCTTGCCCATGGTTTCGGCGACGGCACCGAGCACGTCGAGCTCCAATCCCTCTTCCAGGATGAACCCTGCCGTCAATGCCACCGGTTGCGCTCCGCTGCAGGCCAAGTCGTTGACGGTGCCGTTGACCGCCAAGTCCCCGATGTTGCCACCCGGAAAGAAGAGCGGTTGCACCACATAGGAATCGGTGGTCAGTGCGATGCGTCCGCCGACGACGTCGAGTAACGCGGAGTCGCGCGACGTGCCGGGTGCACCGCCGAACGCCGGCAGGAACAGGTTCTCGATCAGTTCCTCGGACAGCACGCCACCGCCGCCGTGGCCCAACAAAATGCGTTTGGTCTCGCGCAGTGGCAGCGGGCACACCCAGTCCGCCGGATCGATTGCCACGGGCGGTTCAGGCATGCGCGCCCGCTTCCAGCCGCCGGAACTGGTAATAGGCCGCACAGGCGCCCTCGCTGGACACCATGGTGGCGCCCAGGGGGGTGCGGGGTGTGCAGGATTTGCCGAAAGCCGGGCACTCGTTGGGTTTCAGTAGTCCCTGCAACACTTCCCCACTGCGGCACTCGGCGGATTCGGACACCCGCAGGTGTCCCACACCGAACTTCAGTTCGGCGTCGAACTGGGCGTAGCGCGGCGACAGGGTCCACCCCGATCTGGGAATCAACCCGATCCCCCGCCATTGCCGATCGGTGACGACGAAGACATCCGAAAGGGTCTGCTGCGCAACCGTGTTGCCGGCGGCGGTCACCGCGCGCGGATAGGCGTTGCGTAGCCCCGGCGTCCCGGCCTCCAGCAGATCGACCACCTGCCGAACGCCTTCCAGCAGGTCCAGTGGCTCGAACCCGGTGACCACGATGGGGACCTGGAACTCGTCGACGAGCGGGCCGTACTCGCCGGTGCCCATCACCGTGCAGACGTGTCCGGCCGCCAAGAAGCCCTCGACGCGGTTCGTCGGCGAACTCAGGATCGCCCTCATGGCCGGCGGTACCAGGACGTGCGACACCAGCATCGAGAAGTTGGTGAGTCCGAGTCGCTGCGCATGGACCACCGCCATCGCGTTGGCGGGCGCGGTGGTCTCGAAACCGACGCCGAAGAACACCACCTGCTTGTCGGGGTTGTCCGCTGCCACCCGGGTGGCGTCCAGCGGCGAATAGACGATGCGGACATCGCCGCCGCGGGCCCGAACACTGAACAGGTCTTGGTGACTGCCGGGCACGCGCAGCATGTCACCGAAGGAACAGAAGATGACGTCGTCGCGCCCCGCGATCTCCAGCGCCCTGTCGATCATCTCCAGCGGCGTCACACAGACCGGGCAGCCCGGTCCGTGGATGAATTCGACTGCACCGTCCAGCAATTGGTCGATTCCATTGCGGATTATCGAATGCGTCTGCCCGCCGCACACTTCCATGATGGTCCAGGTCCTGCCGGCCCGCTTCTTGATGTGCTCGACCAGGGTGCGTGCGGCCGCCGGGTCGCGAAACTCGTCCAGGTATTTCATGCCGGCTCCCTCCTGTTGTGTCCCGCCACTTGCCCTTCTGAGCCGGACAGTTCCTCGTCGAGTACCCCGAGTTCGTCGAACATCCGCAGGGTTTCGTTCGCCGAGGCCTCGTCGAGTCGCGTGATCGCGAAGCCGGCGTGCACGATGGTGTACTCGCCGATCTCCATGTCGGGCAGGTACGCCAGGCACACCGTCTTGGTGGTCCCACCGAAGTCGACCGTGCACATCCTGGTCCCCGCCTCGTCCCAGGTCTTTACTACCTTGCCGGGAATTCCTAGACACATAAGCCTGTCCCCCTTTCTCGTTGGTGCGCCGCAATCACGGCCTGACCGAGCGCAAGACCACCGTCGTTGCATGGCAGCACCGCGTGCGTCAGCACTTCAAAACCATTGTCCATCAGCTTGGTTCGCAGACCTTCGCGCAACACCTGGTTGACGAAGACGCCGCCGGTCAGCCCGACGGTGCCGATGCCTGAAGCACTTTGGCGAACCGCCTGCGCCGTCGCGGCGATCACCGCGGCGTGGAATCCCGCGGCCAGATCGGCTGCCGGGATGCCGGCCCGCAGCCCGTGCACCAAGTCGGCGATCAACGGCACCGGGTCCACCACGGCCCCGGTCACACTGAGCTCCATCGGCACCGCCCGGCCGCCGCGGGCCAGGTGTTCGAGTTCGATGGCCGCCTGCCCCTCGTATGTCACTTCCTGGCAGACGCCCAGCAGGCTGGCCACCGCGTCGAACAGGCGTCCCATGCTGCTGGTCGGAACACACCCGATTCCCCGCGGTATCTGCTGGGCCAGCACGTGTCGCTCCCGGTCACTCAGACCTGCGACCGCCGGAATGTCTGGCGCCCAATCGATCCCGGCCCGATGCAGCAGGTCCAGCGCGATGCGGCCGGGCCGGCGCACCGCTGCGTCCCCGCCGGGCAATGCGAACTGCTTGAGATGTCCGATCCGGGTGAACGACGCCGGATCGGTGACCATCAGCATTTCACCACCCCAGATGGATCCGTCGGTGCCGTAGCCGGTGCCGTCGAACGCGACCGCGAGCATCGGCGTGCCGATCCGCCCGTGCTCGGCCAGCAGCGACACCGCGTGTGCGTGGTGGTGTTGCACCTGCACCATTGGTTGGCCGGCACGGCGGGCCCAATTGGTGGTCGCGTAGTCCGGATGCAGATCGCAGGCGATCAGGCCGGGACGACAGTCGGTCATGAACGCCAAATGGTCCAAAGCGGATTCGAAACAGGTCTGGGTGCGCGGGTCCGCCATGTCACCCAGGTGTGACGACAGGTGCGCGTGTCCTTCGGGCGACATCAGGCAGAACGTGGTCTTGAGGTCCCCGCCGGTGGCCAGAATTGCGCCGCGGGTCGTCGTGGGTGGTACCGAAACCGGCAAGGGTGCGTATCCGCGGGAACGGCGGATCGGCACCACGCCGCCGCCGGAGTCGACCGCCAGGACCGAGTCCTCGCACGGTACGTGGATCGGGCGGTCATGCGTGAGCACCGCATCGGCGAGCCCGTCGATCCAGCTCAGATCGGCATCACGGAAGACGATCGGAGACCCACCGTTGTTGGCCGACGTCATCACCAGCGGCACCGGCCCCAACCGGTCGAACAACAGGTGATGCACTGGGGAATAAGCCAGCACGACTCCGATTTCGGATAGACCCGGCGCCACCGCCGACAACACGGCGTCGTCTCGGGCCGGCAGCAACACGATGGGCGCGGCCGGCGCCCGCAACAGCTTCGCCGCATCTCCGCCGATGACGCAAATCGCCTGTGCTGCGCCAATATCGGGCACCATCACCGCAAAAGGCTTGGCCGGCCGGGCTTTACGCCGGCGCAACTCCGCCACTGCGGCGCTGTCGTCGGCGCGGCACGCCAGGTGAAATCCGCCGATGCCCTTCACCGCGACGATCAGGCCGGCACCGATCGCGACCGCGGCGGCCTGGACCGGATCGTCGCCGGCGCCGGGACCGTGCCAGGACAATTCGGGCCCACACTCGGGGCAGGCGATGGTCTGCGCGTGGAAGCGGCGGTCGAGTGGGTCGCGGTATTCGGCCGAGCACCGCGCGCACATCGGGAATTGGGCCATGGTGGTCGCGGGACGGTCGTAGGGCAGGTCTGTGATGACCGAGTAGCGCGGGCCGCAGTTGGTGCACGTGATGAACGCGTGGCCGTAACGACGGTCGTCAGGATCGCGCAGTTCGCGCAGGCAGTCGTCGCAGATCGCGATGTCGGGCGGCACCAGGGTGCGACGGTCGTCGCCGCTGCGGCTACCAATGATCCGGAAGCCGAAATCGCCGGTCGGCACCAGCGCGGTGGTCCGGATCGAATCGATGCGGGCCATCGGCGGGTGGTCGGTGCTGATCGCAACCGTCGCGGCGTCGACCGCATCGGGTGCACCCTCCAGCTCGCAATGCACCGCTCCGGAGTCGTTGTAGACACAGCCGGACAAGCCGTGACGCGCGGCAATGCGCGCGACAGCGGGGCGAAATCCGACGCCTTGGACCACGCCCGCAATGTCGAGTCGCAACCGCACGCTCGTCACCGTGCCACTCCGACTGCCCACGCGAACCTCCTGAGCAGCAATGGACCCCCGCGCGACAGGGCTGCGACACGGGCGGTCTCGCTCAGGCTAGACCTGCCCCTGTGTGCCGACAATCACAATTTCGCACACAAAGTCTGCGCTTTCTCGCGCTCAATCTTCGCGACAACGATAACTCCGAAAGGGCAGCATGGTGTAGTGCACGAGTTGTCGCTGTGCCATGCCATCGCTGGCGTGGTGAGGCCCCACGCGGCGGGACGTCATGTCGACGTAGTCCGGGTGCAGGTGGGGGCGCTGCGCCAGGTGGTGCCCGAGTCGCTGGAGTTCTGCTGGTCTCTGGTGTGCCAGCACCTCGACGACACCATGGTCAACACCGCGCTCGAGCTCGAACTCGTGGCCGCCGAGGTGGCGTGCCGCGGCTGCGGACTACGTTCGCAGATCGAGTCTCGGTGGTCGGTGTGCTGCCCGGAGTGTGCGAGCGCGGACGTCGAAGTGGTCCGCGGCAACGAGTTCCTGGTCACCTCAGTTCAGGTGTCATGAAAGGTCAGGCAGATGGGTAGATTTCACCGGCACGACGACGGCACCGTGCACAGCCACGATCACGACGGGCACGACCACGATCACGAGCATGACCACGACCACGGTGATCACAGCGGTTATGCGACCGGGCCACAGCGCATCGAGGTGTTGGAGTCGATCTTCGCCGAAAACGACTCCCGCGCCGATATCAATCGTGCCGCGTTCGAAAGCAACGGCATTCGGGCCTTGAACCTGATGAGCTCACCGGGCTCCGGCAAGACCACCGTGCTGGCCGCCACCCTCGATGAGCTCGCCGGCAACCTGGCCGTCGGGGTGATCGAGGGCGACATCGCCACCGACCTTGACGCGGCCAAGCTCGGCGGCCGCGGTGCCCAGGTGTCGCTGCTGAACACCAACAACGGCTTCGGTGGCGAATGCCACCTGGACGCGCCGATGGTCAACCGCGCCCTGCAGGGCCTCCACCTGCCGTCGCTGGATCTGGTGATCATCGAGAACGTCGGCAACCTGGTCTGTCCCGCCGAGTTCGACGTCGGCGAACACGCCAAGGCCATGGTGTACTCGGTCACCGAGGGTGAGGACAAGCCGCTGAAATACCCGGTGATGTTCCGGTCGGTGGACGTGGTGCTGCTGAACAAGATCGACCTGGTCCCGCACCTGGACGCGAATGTCGACACCTATATCGACCACGTTCGCCAGGTGAATTCGACGGCGACGATCCTCCCGGTGAGTGCACGTACCGGCGAGGGCATGGGGGCGTGGTTCGACTGGTTGCGGCAGTTCGCCGGACTGGGTGCGCGGCGGCGGTAACCGGGCGCGCTTGTGGTGTGAGATTACCGACGTCAGCCCGCACCGCAGCTGCAATCTCAACTCCGGCAGCTCCGCTTCCGCATTGCGAAAGCTGCTGTCCTGCAATCTATTTCATAGAACCGATGCAGACCCAGCGCGCTCTGCCGGCACGCGCAACGCATCGGGTGCTGCCGCTTGCGCCGATGGCCGGCGTGGCGAATTGCGGCCCACATGCGTAGATTGTCTATGAGGTTGAGTTACCAGCCTGACGTCGAAACCGCGCGGATTGAATTCTTGGATGCGGGCATCCGTCCGAATTGACCTCCGCAAATTGATGCGATGCCCCGTCTGGGGCCGCGGGAGAAATGTTTCGTGCTCGTACGTCGGCTCCCTGCCGATCAAGCGGTGATCGGATGACCAGCAGCCAACCGCCCCTGACGCTGACCGCTTGGGACGGTCAGCCGATTCCCGACCTGCTGCCGGTCGGCACCCCCATCGACCTGGACAACTGCGCCCGCGAGCCCATCCACATCCCGGGAAGCATCCAGCCCCGCGGGGTGCTCGCGGTGGTGCGCGAGCCCGGTTTCGAAGTGCGTCAGGTCAGCGCGAACGTCGCCGAGCTGCTCGGTCGCTCCGTCGACGAGGTCGTGGGCCGGCCCTTATCGGTGCTGATCGGCGCCGAACAGGCCGCCCGGGTCGAGCAGGCGGCCTCGAGGTTCGGTGATCTGAGCCAACGCAACCCGCTCGAGTGCGAGATCGAAGTCGCCGGCGAGTCGCGTGCCTTCGACGCCATTTTGCACCGCGCGCTCGGTGGCGTCCTGTTGGTAGAGATCGAGGCCGCCTATGGTGATCGGCCATTCTCGTTCCCGAACACCTACCAGGCGGTCCGCAGCTCGGTCGAGGAGCTGAACCGGGCCGAGACGCTGGCGCAGCTGTACGCCGCCACCGCTCGTGCCGTCCGCGAACTCACCGGCTTCGACCGGGTGATGGTGTATCGCTACGACCAGGACTACAACGGCGAGGTCGTCGCCGAGTGCAAGCGTGACGGCCTCAATTCCTTCCTCGGCCTGCACTACCCGTCCACCGACATCCCGGCGCAGGCCCGGGCCCTGTACGAGAAGAACTGGCTCCGGCTCATCGACGATGTCGACTACACGCCCGCACCGCTGGTGCCGGCCACCAACCCCGACACCGGCTCGCCGCTGGACCTCACCCACGCCACGTTGCGCAGCGTTTCGCCCATCCACATCGAGTATCTGCAGAACATGGGCGTTCACGCGTCCATGTCGATCTCGCTGCTGCGCCACGGGCGGCTGTGGGGCCTGATCGCCTGTCACCACTACGCGGGTCCGCATCTGCCGCCGTTCGGCACCCGGGCCGCGGCGGAGTTCCTCGGATCGACGTTGTCGCTACGGCTGGTGGACCGTTTCGAAGGCGACCAACTACACCAGCGGCTGGCCGCCCAGGCGGTGCTGGCCAAACTCTCCGCTGCCGCGCTGGACGACCGCGAACCGCTCTCGGCGGCGCTCCTCGGCGCCCCCGACCTGCTGGACCTGGTGCCCGCCGATGGTGTGATCGTCGACATCCAGGGCGATTACCGCACGCACGGTTCGGTTCCAGCGCCACAGGTCGTCGCGGCGGTCGCGGAGTGGGCCCGGGGTGCCGGCGACGATGTCGCCAGCACCGACTGCCTGTCGAATGAGTTGCCTGACCTGGACGTTGACGAACAGTTGGCGGCCGGCGCGCTGGCGGTCAACCTGCCCGACGGGCAGTGCGCCGTCTGGTTCCGGCGAGAGGTGCTGCGGTCGGTGGATTGGGGCGGCGACCCGCACAACAAGACCATCGTGGTAGGCGAGGGCGACCGGGTCCGGCTCAGCCCGCGCAAGTCGTTCGACCGATGGCGCGAGATCGTCCGGCAACGCAGCGAGCCGTGGAGCCGCAGCGAGGTGGAGTCCGCCGAGTCGCTGCGGCGCCACCTGGTGGAATCGCTCTACCGCCGAACGCGGGGTGCACTGCGGGTGGCCGAGCGAGTGCAGCGCAGCCTGCTGCCGGAGTCCATTCCGACGCTGGCGGACTGGCACCTGTCGGCGCATTACGAGCCGGCTGCGGGCGACAACGTCGGCGGCGACTGGTACGACGCGTTCGAGCTGCGCGACAACCGACTGGTCGTCTTGATCGGCGATGTCGCGGGACACGGCATCTCCGCGGCCGGCACCATGGCACAGCTACGCAACGCTCTGCGTGCGCAGTTGTTCGCCGGCGCCACGCCGGCCGAAGCGCTGCACCAGCTCAACGACTTCTGCCTGCATTTGATGCCCGGCGCCTTCGCCACCGTCGTCGCGGCCCGGGTCGACCTTGTCTCGGGGCACGTGGAGGCCGCCTGCGCCGGCCACTTGATGCCGTACCTGACGAACTCGCAGCCGAGCGCCACCCAGGCACCGATCCGGTTGTCGCCGCCCATCGGGGTCAAAGGCGTGACTTACGCGCCCAGCACGTTCACCGTCGAGCCGGGGCACGGACTGGTGCTGTACTCCGACGGATTGGTGGAGCGTCGCGGCGAGCCGATCGACCACGGCCTGGACCGGTTGGCTCGAACTCTCGGCCGCGCCAGCACTGTGCCGGCATCGTGGATCTGGACCGAGATGGCCGCGGACAACATCGACGACGACGTCACCGTGGTTGCCTTGCGCCGGCCCTGAGCGCGGCGGTTAACTCGCTTGTTCCCGCCCTTGCTCCACCAGTTGCAGGCACTGGGTCGCGGTCTCGTGGACGGGCAGGACTTCGCTGAGGCCGCACGTTGCAACGCTGCGTGCGACCCACGGCTGCCGGCCGACCAGGCACACGGCGACCCCCCCTTCCCGGCAGCGGTTGGCCTCGTCAGCCAGCGTCAGCAACGACGAACACGACATGAAGTCCACGGAGTTCACGTCGACCATGAACAGCTGCGGCGCGCTGGCGAACGCCGCGGCCTCGGCCAGCAGCAGGCGCCATGCGTCGTCGTTGAGCGCGTCGATCTCGCCGCCGACGTAAACGATCACCGCCGCACGGAAGCCCTGGACCGCCGCTCGCAACGTGCTGGTGTCAGCTCCCAGTTCGGAGATCAGGCGCGGACTCAGTCGCAACGGAGCGGCAAACACCTCGGCGGCGGCAAGACTCATGGGGTCCTCCTCAGTCTCGGGAACCTTTGGCTGGGCAATGTGCTGTGCAGCGGCTGGGCTGGAACCTGGTGAGGTTTAGCCGTATTCGCCGTGCTTGAAACCCGTTGGGTCAGCAGTTGCCCGAGCGGGGCATCAACTGGCCCGGCTGAGGACGAAATTCTTGGGCGGGCATCGGTTGAACCGCAGACGCACGGTGGTGCCTTCGCCACCGCCGTCGATGGTGCAGTCGTCGGCGAGTGCACACATCAGCGCGATGCCGCGGCCGCGCGCGCTGGATGCGTCGAAGTCAGGTTCCAGCCAGCGGCCGTGGTCGATCACGATCACCTTGAGTTCGGTGCTGACGGGGTGATACGCGATGTGCAGCGTCATGCTGCCCACCTGGTCGACGACCCGGTAGGCATGATCCGCACAGTTGGACATGGCTTCGTCGGTGGCCAACACGATGTCGGCGAACCGCTCTTCGTCCAGGCGCACGTGGCGGTTCAGCCACTCGCCGAAACGGTGGCGGAATGCCGCCACGGTGGGCCCGCTGGCAACGCCAGTGTGCGTGTAGCGAAACTCGTCGGCCTCATCTGTGCCGACGGGATCGCTTGATGGGGAACCACTCACGGTCCATCGGCTACCCGAAGGCCAGCACGGATACACCTGATGTGACACGTGCCCCATAGCTTTTGGGGTCTCGTCGCCGGATCGTGACCGCCGCGCTACGGCGCCACCCGGTCCTTTGTTCCAACGGTGATGAGATCGGAGATGAGCCGGGTCCAGATCGGACGACTGACGGGATGCTGGTCACACACGGTGAATCCAGCATCCTCGAACAGGGCACGCATCTCCTTCGGCGATGGATTGTGCTGCGGTTTCCAGCGACTGGGTAGCTGAACGACGTGCCGGCGCGCGCTCAGGGTCGCGACGGCCACCAGCCCACCCGGTGTCAGCACGCGATGAAACTCCCGCAGTGCCGCCGGCTGGTCGAAGAAGTGAAACGCCGAGGTCGTGACGACCGCGTCGAGTGCGCCGTCCTGGAACGGCAGCTGCTCGGCGGGGCTGCGCAACCAGCGCACCCGAGCCGATTTGGCGCGCGCCTGAGCGAGCATGCCGTCGGACATGTCGACGCCGTAGATCTGCTCGGGGTGCAGTTCGCGGTCGATCCGCTGGCTGAGAACCCCTGTCCCACAGGCGACATCGGCGATCTTGCGGCACCGGTGGGCGCGCAGCAGGGTGATCACTTCGTCGTGTGGTGGCCGATAGACCCAGTGCTGCAGAACCGGTAGGTCGTAGGCCTGTGAAAGCACGCTCCACAGGCCGGTCACCGCGGTGTTGAAGGTGCGGCGCGGTGCGGTCACCCGGCCAGGACTGAGGCGTAGTAGACGGTGTCGGCCATCGACACCGAGTCGTGCGATTGCGGGACGGCCTCGAGGCCGTTGTCAGACAGCAACTGGCTCATCGGTGTACCGACCGAGCGCCATCCCAGCTCATCCAGGTAGGTGGCGACATCCTTGCGCTCACCCTCGAAACCCAGCTCTTCCCAGTCCAGCTCGAAGCCGTGCGCACGCCACTTGGCGGTCGACCGACGCATCATCTCCCGCGCCTGTTCGAGGTCCCGCTCCGGCCGCGGCGGAATCGCCTCCACGGCAAGCCGGCTGCCGTCGGCGCTGAGCGCGGTGATGTTGTCCATCAGCAGGTCCTGCGCTTCGGGTGGCAGGTAGCCGAGCAGGCCCTCGGCGATCCAGGCGGTGGGTCGGCTCGGGTCCAGGCCCGCCGCACGCAACGCGGTGGGCCAGTCCTGCCGCAGATCGATGGCGACCGTGCGCAGGTCAGCCGCCGGGGACGCGCCCAGTTCGGTCAGGGTGGTCGTCTTGAACGCGATGACCTCAGGCTGGTCGATCTCGAAAACCGTCGTGCCGGCGGGCCAGCTCAGCCGGTACGCGCGGGCGTCGAGGCCAGAGGCCAGGATGACGGCCTGGCGGATGCCCGCCCGCGTCGCCTCGCGAAAGAACGAATCGAAGAACCGGGTACGAGCGGCCATCGCGGCCGGCATGTGCGCCAGCTGCCAGCTCGACTCCTCGTCGTCGACGTCGGCGGCGGCGAGGTCACCGGTGACCCAACGGGTGAAGAAGTCGACGCCCACGGCCCGAACCAGCGGTTCGGCGAACTGGTCGTCGATGACGGGGTTGTCAGCGTTGGTCGCGATCGCGCGGGCGGCGGCCACCATGGTCGCCGTCGCGCCCACGCTGGTAGCCAGGTCCCAGGTGTCGTTTTCTGTGCGTGGCACGCCTGTCCTCCAATGCCGGACCGAAAGATACTTAGCCAGTTTAACACTTAGCCAGTATTAATAACCGCTCCGCCGGAGAGCGGAGAAACGGGTCACTCTGCGGCAACCTAGCGGCCGGGCCGGCCGGGACCACCGGGCCCGCCCGGACCACCTGGGCCACCTGGGCCACCTGGGCCACCTGGGCCACCAGGCCCGCCCGGTCCGCCGGGCCCGTTGGCGGCGGGAAGTACGAACACGCACTCGTTCAGGTCCGGACTCCACGCCCAGCCGGGTGCACAGTCGTCGGCTCTACCGACCGCCGGCGCCACGAAGGCCGGTGCCGCCGAGAACGCCAGGATGACCGCACCGATCGCGCTTCGCCGCAGAAAGCTGCCCATGCCCGCCTCCCCTCGGTCTTCGTCCGGCGATCACCGGACGTCGCCCTCGATTGTCCCCTCGCAGCCAGGCCTTTGGTAAGGCGTTTGCCGAACTAACCGAACCGCAATCCCCTCTTGCGCACCCACAGCACGGCCACGACAGTCCCGATGAACCACACCACCAGCGCCATGCCGAGATGCAGAAAGCTCTTGGTGTCGCGGCCGAACACCGGCCCGATAGCCGCGGGGATCTGGGTCCACATCACGCGGTGCTCGATACCACCCATTGGGTCGGCAACGTAGTAAACGGCATAGGGCAGGGTGATCGCCAGCAGCCAACCGGCTGTGCGGCGCCGATCGTGGCGCTGCCGCCAGCGCCGCAGCAGCGGCTCCACGCCCACCGGGTGCATCACCGAGATGACATTCCCGACGCCGAGCCAGGACACGATAGGCACCGCGACGTTGGGGATCGTCATGGCCAGCTGCGGCACCCCTTCCTTCCACACGGTCAGCACCGCTGCCGCCACAAAGGTCGGCACCCCCACGATCACGATCAGCGCCAGGTTCTTGATCAGCAGCACCCGCCACAGCGGCACACCGCCGGACAAGCCTGCCGCGACGCGATAGTGGTCGCCGCCAAGCAGATTGGTGGTGGTCACGTCGGCCAGGACGAAAGACGAGAAGTACGTGCTGACCAGCACCACCCAGTCAAGTTGATGGTGATGGAAGTGGCGGGAGGCGTGGTTGCCGTGCACAGCGCTCAACGGCTGGACCAACAACCAGACGGCCGCCAGCACGAGGTTGGCCATGACACCCGACAACCAGGTACGCGGCGGGTGGAAAGCCCAGCGGATCTCCGCGCACACCGCCGGCAGCAGCGGTTTCCAGAAGTCTTCGGCGGCCCGGCGGGCCGCGGCCGGACGAGGAGACGACGCCCGCGCCAACGCCCGCAACGCATTGCGCAGCGATTGGCGCAGCGGCGCCTCGGTCTCCGACATGTACTCCCCACCAAAACGGCTGTGCGTGCACGGTACCCGGCCAACACGGTGATGCCGGGTCAGATCTCCCAATTGACCGTGAAGTCATGCCGCAGCACCAGGTCGACGAGGACGTCGGTGCGCTCGCCGAGCTGCCAGGACTCCGCGGTGAATGCACTGTGCGCGAAGAAGGCGTAATTGGCCGAGGTTTCGGGTGTGGTTCGCGACCGGTACACGATGGCGTCGAGATCCGGCCACCAGCGCCGGGCGGCCTCGGCAAGGTGGTGGCATTGCTGCCACACCCGGGGCCGCTGGCCGGTGCTGATCTGGTCGTCGACATCGAGGGCATCCAGGTTGCGCTGGGTCCTGAGGTCCAAGATCCGCAGCGGCCGGGTCGAGACGAGCCGGATCAGGTATTGCGCCGCGTGGTCGGCGGGAATCGTCCGGCCGCTGTCCCGATAGCGCTCACGAAAGGCGCCCTCCGTGGCTGTTGCGGCATAGCGGGTCCGAAATCCCCCCGACACCGGGTCGAAGCGGAAACGGGGCTGCGGGAATCCGTTCCAGGTCCAGTCGGCGGGCTCGGCGGCTTCCACTCGCCACAATTCGATACCGGGGGCCACCGTCCGACTGGCCAGGCCGACCGGACGTTGCCACGGCAACGACCGCCGGTACCCGCCGGCCAGACTAGGCACCGACGGCGTTGAGCAGCTGCCACGCGGTGCTTGCGGTCTTCTTGCGGCGCAGCGCCTCCGAAATGGACGCGCCCGCCAGCTCGTCGCGCTTGATCCGCATGACCCGATCGGCCACCACCGGGTCGGACGTGAACCGCGTCAGCAACACCAGGATTTCCGCCAGGTCCGGCCGCAACCGGCCGTCTTCGAACTGCCAGGCCGGAAACCACGTGTTGTTGCCGACGGTGACGCCGAGCACCTTGCCGCGCCGGCGCAGCTCGTGGACCGCCTGAGGCGTCTCGTAACCCAGCTTCGACTGGACCTCGCGCGTCGGCAGGGCGCCGGCCCGGAAGTCGCTCAGCACACCGTCCCGGCGCTCCTTGTTGAGCTTGCGTGCCGCGACCCGCTCCAGTTCCTCCATAGGCACGGTCGGCGCGTCCAGCAGCGCGTCGAGCAGCTTGGCGAAATCCGGATCGCGCCGGAGGCGTTCTTCGACCTGACTGACCAGCGCACTGACGGGAGACATGGAACGATTCTATCCCCAGCCCAGGCAATTGAAACAATTGAAACATCTCCAAGGGTGTGCTTCAGTGCTCACCGCCGGCCGGTGCGTCCGCACGCGGTCCCGGTGCGACACCGGCCACCCGAGGAGCGGACAGCCGCCGCATCACCAGCACCAGACCCAACACCGGCAGAGCCAACAGCGCCAGCCACGGCAGCAGGAATCCGACGGTCAGCAGGCTTCGATTCGCCGCTACGGTCAGCGAGAGCCACCCGCGCTGCAGTGCCCCGAGAAATCCGGGGTGGGCCACGGTGGGTACCGCTGAGACATTGATACTGATTGTGGCGTAATCGATTTCGTCATGTAGCGTGCTGCGCTGCGCCTTGAGCGAGTCCAGCTCGGCCTGCCGCTGAGTCAGCGAGGATTCGGCGGCGAGCAGGTCGGCGGTGTTACCCGCCTTGCTCATCAGTTCCAGCAGGCGCTTGACCGAAGTCTGCAACGCGTCGATGCGGGCGTCGAGGTCGACGCGTTGTGTGGTGACGTCGGTATGGGTGATCGACATCGACTCGACCGTCCCGAGTTTCTTCGCATCGGCCAGCACCCCGTCGAGCTTGTCGGCGGGTATGCGCAGCACGAGCCCGACCACCGGTGAGGACGACCCGGAGCGCTCCGATCGCGAATCCACCCGTCCGCCCGCATCGTTCACCGAGGCGACGAGCCGGTCGGCCACCGCGCCCGGATCGGCGACGACCAACTGCAGTGATCCGTTGGTGACGACGTCGCGTTTGAAATTGTTGTCGGTCGGCGGCGCCAGGGGTGCCGGACTGACCGTCGTCTGGTCGGCAATGCCGCCCCCCATGGTGGCGGGGAGCTGACCCCGCGACTCGGAACGGTCCTGTCCCGGTGTCTCCGTCAACTTGCCGGACACCACACCATCGCGAGTGGACGGCGGCAGGACACCCGGTTGCAGCGACCAGAACCAGCCCCCGCCGATGAGCAGCAGGCTCACCACCGATAAGGCAATTACATTGCGCAGCTTGACCATTCGCGCGACCGCCGACTTCACGCCGGCCTGTCCGACAGGTGCGCCGGGAGCGGGCGCCTCGACCGGACTTTGCCGCTCCCAGCCGGCCGGGACCTCGACGGGCTGCACGACACGGTGTGGCTGTTCACCTGTGGCGACGATTCGCTTGTCCACCACCACGTATGCGGTGAACCTGCACAGCACACCGAACCGCACCGACGTGTCGATTATGCGCTTCGCCAATTCCGGCGAGTCGGTGCGCTGCGGTGCCGAGACGTAGCGGTCCTCGAGGTCGCGCAAGAACATTCGCGCCCACGCAGCGGTTACCGCCGGTGCCTCTCGGTGGTGTCCGGTCACCGCAACCGACCACTTCGCACCTGCGCGATCCGTCCCGCGCACCACGATCGAACCCGCCGCGCTTCCCCGATACCGTCCGCGCACCACCAGCGGGACCCCTGGCAACAGATCAGGCAGTCGGGCCGGGCTCATGGTGCCCTCGATGGTGGTCAGTCCTTCGGGGTGCATCGTCAACGAATGGGCGACGGGTGCACCGACCTGACGGTGGATGGTTTGCATGGCCTGGTCCAGACGATCCTCGCTTTCCACCAGCTCACAACTGCCGCCGCCGAGGCGGGCCAGCCGGCCCAGCAAGCCGGTGTTCACCGCCTGGTCGATGCCGACCGCATACATCCGTACCCGGCGCAGGTCGCCGGCCAGTCCGTGCAGCAGCTGGTCCTCGTTTCCCACTTGACCGTCGGTGACCAAGACGAGGATCGCGTCCCGCCCGTCGCGACGGTCGTCCGCAGGCAGCAAGGCCAAGGCTTTCCGCATGGGCGCGAAAAGCTCAGAGCCGCCGCCGGCATCGAGGGCGGCAAGGTGTTCGATCGCGCGGAACCGGTTGCGGTCGGTAGCTTCCACCAACGCATCGGGCAAACCCGCAGGGCGCTGCACCCCGTCGTTGAAAGTCAACACCGCGAAGCGGTCGGCCTCGGTGAGCGTGTCGATGATGCGCGCCGCGACCCGGCGCGCGGCCGCGATCTTCCAGCCACCCATGCTCGCCGAGCAGTCCAGCAGCAGTGCGAGATCGCGGGGGCGCGCAGGCGCACTGGACTTCGGTGGCAGGACCGTGAGCTGATAGGTCCCCTCGTCGCCGACGGCGTCGGGAACCAACACCAGCGAGTCGGTGAGGTCATCGGTCGCGTAGCGCAAGCGCAACACGAAATCCCGGTCGGCCCGCCCCCCCGGCAGAACTCGGATGCGGCCGTTGTCGGTGATTTCGGTGGGCAGGCTGGACTGGATCTCCGAGAGAGTCATACCGGCTGGGTCGACGCCGACGTCGATGGTCAGGGGAATCGGGCGGGGGAACCCGCGCAGCAGCACGGGCGGGGTGATCCGCGAAGCGTCCGGGACCGCATCGGTGTCGTCGGCGTAACCGTCGCCGACCGCGGCATCGGCCAGTGGCTCGCCCGGAATGTAGCGCGGCGCAACAACAAGGGGCAGGCGGAATGTCGCCTCGCCGTCCGCATACGACAGTGGGCTGACGAGTGTTATTGCGACGCTTATTCTTTCGCCGGGCGCGAGGTTGCCGAGCCGCATGGTGAACATGTCAGGCCGCTCCTCCTCGACGATGGATGCCCGCCGGCCTGCCATCAGGGCCCGGTCATAGGTCGTCCGGGCATCGTCGCGTTCAGCCAGTTCCGCCGCCACGGCACGCCCGTTCGCCGTCAGCGCCATTCCGATCACCGCGGCCCGGTCCGGCAACGGGAACACGTAACTGGCTTCCAGGGGTACGTCGAAGGAATTGACGAAATGTTGCATCACCTCGACCTGACTGGTGAGGCCGGTGATATCGGCACGGATGTCGATGTGTTCCAGCGGCAGACCGCCGCGTTCGGTGCGCACAACGCCCGGGCCGGCGGTCTCCGCAACGGACTGCGCACCGGCGTCAGTCATCGAGGTGATGCGGACGGTCATGAGGGGCTCCGATCATCGAGGGTTAGCAGGCCGCGATCGGCCAGCAGTTCCAGCAACGGCGTGGCAGCGGCGCGAATCGCATTGATGTCACCGTGAATGTCGCTGGTGGCGGTTCCGGGGGGCAGCAGCAGCATCGCGCCACCGGGCAGTGTCACCGCCGTCAGCGCCTGAACGCTGTCAGTGCGGCCGCCGTTGGGTACCGGTGCGGCCGGAGGCGGTTCGGCCCAGAACCGGCCGCGATCCGTGCGCGCCGGGGTCGACGGCTGTGCCGCCGGTTCAGCCAGTTCCTCAGGCACATCGGCGAGCCGGCGCAGTAACTCGTCGGTGGCGCCGGAGAGTTTGGCCTGCACCTCAGCGAGCGAAAGGCCCTGCGCTTGTAGCCTTTTGACCGCGACGACCTGTAGCAGGTGCCGGCTGCCGTAGCTGGCGCTGCGCCCCTGCATCAGCGGCCGGTCGACGAGTCCGGTGGTCGTGTACCACCGCACCGCACGCCGATCGGGCAGCTCGCGGACACGCCCGTTGGGCGATCCCGGGTAGCCGCTGGAACCCAGGGCAGCGGAAACCCGCTCCACCAACTCGTCCAGCGTCCAGGACGCCCGTTCCGGCATGGAAACGATACTGACACTGTTACTATGACACTGTCAACATTGCGGTCACGCCCCCTGGCCGCGCGCCCGGCCCGGTGTTCGGCCATGCTTGAACCGTGCGTGAAGCCGGCCGTGGTTCCGCTCCGTCGCGCCGGTCTGCGGGCGCGGTTCGGTGGCTGCTGCTCGTGTGCTGCGTGGCGCTCTGCGGTTGTACCAGTGTGGTCGACGGCAACCCCAAGGCGGCGACGGGAGGAGCGGGCTCCAGCGGGCCCATACGACCGTCACAGCTCGAGGATCTGCTGACGCCGTCCGGGGCACTCTCGGTGGTAGCCAACAGCCCACTCACCGAGGACGACATGCAGGCGGCGCTGTTCATCGGCGCCGACCCGGCCGAGTGCCATGGCGTCGTCGCGTTCGGCCGCTATCCTCTGTTCCCGACGAACTACACCGGCCGCGAGGCCCGCACCCAACAGGACCATCGAATAGACCAGCATCAGCTGCTGGAGGTCTCGGCCACTTATCCCGCCAGCTTCGACGCCGCCGGCTTTCTCGATTCGATTCGCAAGACGGTGCCGGGATGCCAGCGTCCGGTCACCGCCTGGGGCGACGACGGGCGCAAGATGACGGTGAACCCGGCACCACTGGCCGAGAGCCCGCCCGAGGCTGTCCGGTGGTCGACGAATCTGGCCGGGCAGAAATGGATTTGCGAATTCGCCGTACTCGCCAAGGCCAATGTGGTTTCCGAGATCGTCACCTGCTCGCCGGACCGCTCGGTGGATATCGCGGCCCTGGTAGTCAAGCGTCTCAAGAAGATCAACGAATTGCTGAACTCCAGGTCGTGAGCCGCCGACCCCTGGCCCGCGCAGGCCACTGCTGGCGCGCTCGGGCCGCCCGCAGGGCTGCCGCGACGGCGATACTGGATCGCACCAGCGGAGCCGGGAGGTACCTATGCACGTCACTGTCGACTATGACCTGTGCGAGGGCCATGGCCAGTGCCTGCTGGCGGCACCGGAGGTCTTCGACCTACCGGAGGGTGCCGATCGGGTGCTGGTGCTCCAGCCTGACCCACCGGAAACCCAGCGGCAGTTGGTGATTCAAGCGGCCGCGATGTGTCCGGCGCAGGCGATCCGAATCCTCAACTGAGGCAATCGGCTTCGGTACCTTCATCGAGGATCCCGAAACGTCCGGCCAGCGCGGCGGCCGCGATGCGGTTGCCGACTCCCAACTTGTGCAGCAGCGCGGCGACCATGCGTTTGGCGGTGCGCTCCGACACCAGCATCCGGTGGGCGATATCGCCGGTCTCCATACCTGTAGCCAGTAGCGCCCACAGCCGCAGGTCCTGGGCGCTGAGGCTGTTCAGCAGCGCGGACGGCGGCTTGCGGGTGTTGCTCAGCAGGGCATTGAGCAGTGCGCCGTCGATCACGCGCAGTCCTTCGGCGACGGTCCACAGCGGCCCGGCCAGCGCCTCGGGCCGGGCGGTCTTGGGCAGAAAGCCGTCGGCGCCGACGCGCAACGCTTCTTCGGCGAGCCCGAGGTCGTCGGTGCCGGAGAGGGCCAGGATCCTTGTGCTCGGATGGCGGGCTTTGATATGCCGGATCGCCGCCACGCCGCCCAGTGGCGGCATGGACAGATCGACGATCGCGACGTCGGCCTTGCAGCGGGCCACCAGGTCCGCAGCCTCTTCGACATACGTCGTCTGGCCGCCGACGGTGAACAGTTCGCCCCATTCGCGGGTGAGCAACAGAGCCAGGCCCTGGGCGAACAGTTCGTGGTCATCGACGATGACCACGACGTACGGCGAGCGGGTCATTGCCGTGATGCTAGACCAAACCCTATGGTCAGCCGGGTGACACCGCTCGATCAACTCCGAACCGAGATGGACTTCGACGGTGCGGACTACGGACTGGCCCGCACGGTGGTGGCGGTACGGGTCGCCGTGGTGAGCTCGATCGCTGTGCTGCTGGCGATCGGACCGCAGTGGGTCCGCGAACACACCGCGGCCACGGTGGTGGTGCTCGCCGGAGCGATGGCCTATGCGGCCGCCCTGATGGCCTATCCGCAACTGGAGGTGCGCCGCACCCGGTATGCGGGGCTGATCACCGCGTTCGACTCGGCATTCACCCTCGCGCTCATCGCGCTGAGCGGAGGCGTGTACAGCCCCGTGGTGTCGGTGCTGGCGTTGGCCGTCATCGCCTCCGCGGCCCGGCTATCGCTGGCCGAAACCTTGTCAGTTGCAGTGCTTTTGGGGATAGCCTACATTTCGGTGGCACTGAGTGCGTCGCCGCCGCAACCCGTCACCGCGGCGCCGGCGCTGCTGGCCGCCTGGTCGGCGCTGTACCTGGTGTTCGTCGCGATCATCACCGCGGCGCTGTCAGCACTCGCCGAACGGGAACACCGCTCCCGGGTGACGGCGCTGGTGGAAGCCGAAGCCGAACACGCCGCCGCCGAAGAGGAACGCGACCTGCGTGCGCGCCTGCTGCGTTCCTATCAGTCGCAACAAGACGGACTGCAGGTGCTGGTACACGAATTCCGCACGCCGGTCGCCTCACTGGAGGCGCTGACCGAGGCCATGACGTCAGCGCAGCCGATGTCACAGGCCGATCAGCACACCAGCCTGCAGCTGGTCGCCCGGCACGCGCGTCACATCGGCGACATGCTCGACGCCCTGTCCGACGTCGCACTGAGCCGCCGCCCGACCTTCTCGACGGGCCGGGTGCGCCGCGTCGACGTCGTCGATCTGGTTCTGGCCGCCGCCGACGCGGTGGGGCTGGCACCGCCGCGGTTGCAGTTGAGCGTCGACGTCGGGACCGTGGCGGTGGACGAGCAGGCGCTGCGGCGGGTGCTGACCAATCTGCTCGAGAACGCCGCCCGGCACGGCCGGGGTGAACCGGTCGACGTGACGTGCGTGCGCGACGGCGGGGACTTGGTGGTGTCGGTCGCTGACCGCGGTCCGGGGATCCCGGCCGACAGCCTGGGCGAGCTGACCACCAAATACGTCAGCCTCGGCGGCCAGCGCGGCACCGCCGGGTTGGGGCTGTGGATCGTCCAGCAGATCGTCGAGGCGATGGGTGGCCGGGTCGACTTCGCTGCGCGCGACGGCGGCGGGCTCCTCGCCACCTTCCGCGCCCCGGTGAGCTGACTCGTTTGGCCCGCAAAGGCCAGTGATTGGCACGCGTGCCGGTGCCGCAATGCCGTGGCGCTGGCCACCATGAGTGCCATGCCACGGCGACGTGCACTTCAGCACGGATCCGCCAGGCGAGAAAGGGCACCCCGCTATGACCGCACCCACCACCGCTGCCACGTACAAAGACATCGACCTGAGCGCGCGCGCCTTCTGGGCCAAACCGCCCGAAGAGCGTGACGCGGCCTTCGCGGTACTGCGTGCCGAGAACCCGGTGCCGTGGAGCCGGCCGGCAGAATCGGACCTGCTGCCGCCCGAACTCAACAACCGGGGCTTCTGGTCGCTGACCAAGCAAGACGACATCCGGATGGCCAGCCGCCACCCCGAGATCTTCTCGTCGGCCCAAGGCATCACCATGGAAGACTTCGCTCCGGAAGCGGTCGAGATCGCGCAGTCCTTCATCGCGATGGATGCCCCGCGGCACACCCAATTGCGCGGTATCACGACCGAGGCGTTCAAACCCAAGAACGTGCGACGGCTGGAAGGGTGGATCCGCGGCCACGCCCACGACCTGGTCAGCGAGATGGCGCACCTCGGCGAGGGAGATTTCGTTCAGCTGGTGTCGGTGAAACTGCCCGGCCGGATCTTCGGCAGCTTCTTCGGCCTGCCCGAAGGCGAGCTGCGCGACAAGGCCGTCACCGCCGCCCAGCGGCTGGTGGGCTGGACCGACCCGAACATCCGCGGCGAACAAAGTGAGCTGGAGCTGTTCATGGGCGCCGTGCTCGACCTGCACGCGGTGGCATCGGAACTGATCCCGCAGCGGCGGGCCAACCCCGGTGACGATCTGATGACCTGGATGGTGCAGGCCGAATTCGACGGCAAGAAGATGACCGACGACGAACTGAGGGCCTTCTTCGTCCTGATGGGTGTGGCGGCCAACGACACCACCCGACATGCCTCGGCGCACGCCATCGCGGCCCTGTCGAAGTTTCCCGACCAGCGCGCGCTGTTGGTGCAGGACGTCGAGGGCCGGGTCGGCACTGCGGTGGAGGAGGTGCTGCGCTGGGGATCACCGTTGCTCCACATGCGCCGCACCGCCACCCGGGACGTCACCGTGCGAGACGCGCAGATCAAGGCCGGGGACAAGGTGGTGCTGTGGTACTACTCCGGCAACCGCGACGAGGACGTCTTCGACGATCCGCACACCTTCAACATTCTGCGAAACCCGAACCCGCACATTGCTTTCGGAGGCGGTGGCCCGCACTTCTGCCTCGGCGCCGCGCTGGCCCGCACCATGCTCAAGGCGCTGCTGACCGACGTATACACCCGCATCCCGGACATCTCGGCACCCGAACCCCAATACGCGCTGGCCAATTTCATCAACGGCATCAACAGCCTGCCCGCCACCTGGACGCCGGAACGATGAAGACCAAGGCCGCGGTGTTGTGGGGCCTGCACCAGAAGTGGGAGGTCGAAGAGGTCGACCTCGACGGCCCCAAGGAGAACGAGGTCCTGGTCAAGCTGACCGCCAGCGGCTTGTGCCATTCCGACGATCATCTGATCACCGGCGACATGCCCATGCAGCTGCCGGTGGTCGGCGGGCACGAAGGCGCGGGGGTGGTGGTCGAGACCGGCCCAGGAGTCACCGAGGTCGCCGAAGGCGATTCGGTGGTGTTGAGTTTCATCCCGGCCTGTGGCTGCTGTGAACCGTGCGCGCGCGGCATGAGCAACCTCTGCGTGCTCGGCGCGGCGATCATCGCCGGGCCGCAACTCGACGGCACCTTCCGGTTCCACGCCAAAGGTCAAGGGCTGGGCCAAATGTGCGTGCTGGGAACGTTTTCCGAGTACACGGTGGTCCCGATGGCCTCGGTCATCAAGGTCGATCCGGGCACGGCGCTGGACACCGCGGCACTCGTCGGCTGTGGGGTCACCACCGGTTACGGCAGCATGGTGCGCACCGGCGAAGCGCGTGACGGCGACACGGTGGTGGTCATGGGTGTCGGCGGTATCGGCATGAACGCGATCCAGGGCGCACGCATCGCCGGTGCCCGCGTCATCGTCGCGCTCGATCCCGTCGAGTACAAGCGCAGCCGTTCCCTCGAATTCGGCGCCACCCACACCGCGGCGACCGTCGACGAAGCATTGTCCCTCGTTACCGACCTCACCCGGGGTCAGCTGGCCGACGTCTGCGTTGTCAGCACCGACTCGGCCGAGGGAGAGTATGTGGCGCAGGCGTTGAGCCTGGTCGGCAAGCGCGGCCGAGTGGTGATGACCGCAATCCCCCACCCTGCCGATACCAGTGTCGCAATGTCGCTGTTCGATCTGACGCTGTACGAAAAGCAGGTTCGGGGATCACTTTTCGGGTCGTCCAATCCGCGCCGCGACATTCCGCGGATGCTCGATCTATACCGGGCCGGGCGGCTGAAGCTCGACGAACTGGTCACCCGCGAGTACACGCTCGAGGAGATCAACGACGGCTACGCCGACATGCACGCCGGGCTGAATCTGCGCGGACTGATCCGCTTCTGACCGACACTCCGATAGCGCAAGTCCTGCTTGACCGCAACTCATGCCATATGCAATAGTTTCATGAGGATCGATTACGACAGGCGGTTTCAAGCCTGAGCAGCTACGATGCCGAACGTTGGCGCCGTGGCGGCGACGCTAACTCGTCTGAAACGCCAGATGGCCCGTCAACTATCAAGGAGTGGTAGATGTTCGAGGAAAAGTCAGCACCTGCGCAGTCACAGCCTCGCCGCGCGCGCCGGCCGATCCGGTTGATCGGGGTTGCCGCGGTAATCGGGGGCGTGGCAATCAGTTTCGGCGCAGCGGAGGCCCAGACGCTCGGCGACCACGGACCGACTTCTGTCACGGCGACGCCCATAGACCCCTGCCTGCTGAACAACACCTGCGGGCTGGAGAACCAGATCGCTGAAGACGAGGCGGCAGGCCGGAACTTTCAGGCGTACTGCGACGAGCTGAAGCTGAAGAACATCACGATCCCCGAATGCGAGCCGCCGGCCTGATCCCCGGATTCGTCAGCGCCTAGCGGGCACTGCGCTGGTTCCCGCCGGGCCGCCTGCGACGCCGCTGCCCGCCCGACCGTCCGGCAGCTTGGCCAGGTTGGGGCGCAGTGACTTTGGCGACTGGGGCGCGGTGTGGCGCGACCTCGCCCACCAACGCCTGCACCGCGGCAGAGTCGGCGGTCACCTGCTGCGGCTCGACGCGGATACCTGCCTTGCGTAGCAACGCCCGGGTGTCCGTGCGCTGCTCTGGCAGCACCACCGTCACCACGTCGCCCGCGTTTCCGGCCCGCGCGGTGCGGCCGGACCGATGCAGGTAAGCCTTGTGCTCGCTGGGCGGGTCGATGTGCACCACCAACTCGACCTCGTCCACGTGTACGCCACGCGCGGCGATGTCGGTTGCCACCATCACCCTGGCTGCCCCCGTCGTGAACGCGGCGAGATTGCGGTCACGCGCCGGCTGAGAAAGGTTGCCGTGCAGGTCGACTGACGGGATACCGGCATCGGTGAGTTGCTTGGCAAGCTTGCGGGCGTGATGTTTGGTGCGCATGAACAGGATTCGGCGGCCACTGCCTGAGGCCAGCCGGTGCACCAGTTCCTTCTTGGCTTCCGCCCCGGCCACATGGAACACGTGGTGGGTCATCGCCGCCACCGGTGCATTCAACTCATCGACCGAGTGCAGCACCTGATTGCGCAGGAACCGATTGACGAGTTTGTCGACGCCGTTGTCCAGGGTCGCCGAGAAAAGCAGTCGCTGGCCCCCGGCCGGGGTGCTTGCCAGGATGCGGGTGACGCCGGGCAGAAACCCGAGATCGGCCATGTGATCGGCTTCGTCGATCACCGTGATCTCCACGGCGTCGAGGCTGACCAATCGTTGTTTCATGAGGTCTTCGAGCCGACCCGGGCAGGCCACCACGATGTCGACGCCGGATTGCAGCGCTGCCACCTGACGGTTCTGCGACACACCGCCGAAGATGGTGGTGACTCGCAGATTGCAGGCCGCGGCCAACGGCTGCAGCGCCGCACTGATCTGGGTCGCCAGCTCACGCGTGGGAGCCAGCACCAAGCCCGACGGTCGGGACGGACGCCGCCTGCTCGACGAGAGCCGGCTGACCAACGGAATCGAGAAGGCGAGCGTCTTTCCGCTACCGGTCTTGCCGCGGCCGAGTACATCTCGGCCGGCGAGGGTATCCGGCAGGGTCTGGGCCTGGATCGGAAATGGGGTGGTAATGCCGGCGTCGGCGAGTACCCGGGTCAGCGGTGCGCTAACGCCGAGGTCGGCAAATGTGTTGGGAGTAGTCACTTTTCGGTGCCTTTCGGGGGCATCGTATGTGCCAGATGGTCGCGACGGTGCGCTCCGGACTGGCACAAAGCTGGCGAGATTGCCGGTGGGCAAAATCGATCGCCGCGAGACCGTAGTGCTTGCTGCACGGGTCATCTGAACGCGACGCTGAGCCGCGAATTGCGGGGCCGGCGCCGGTGGGATGAGGAACGTTCCACGACGTGTTGGCGGTGGTGATGGAAGGCCAACGTTGTCGACAGTCTATCCCACCGACGCGCGCGGCCCTAATAGGGCGCTAATTCGCGTGCTCAGAGCCCTGCGGTGCTAGTTTCTGCTGGCGATAACCGCAGAGTCGGCCTGGAGGAAACGTGTCGGTCAAAGTGAGCACAATGCTGGCGGGTCTGGCGATGTCGGCCGTAGCGATGGCCCCGACCGCCGCCGCAGAGCCAGGGCCCGGAAGTGGCGAGACCTTCTTCGTCGACTACATGACGCGGGTGTTCACGCCCCCGACCTCCGAAGCCGCGGCCCGGGCGGTAATCCCGTTGGCTCAACAGGTTTGCCAAGCGAGAACGCAGGGTCAAACGGATCTGCAGGCCGCCAACATCGTCTTGACCGGTAACGGCCTCGCCACGTTGGGTTTGGCCAGCGGCTCAGAGGTCGGAGACGAGAAGACTGCGTTGGACATCGTCAACGCCGCGACTCTGGCGTACTGCCCGCAGTACAACGCCTCTGTCGGTGAGCCGGTCGCACCCAGCCTGCCGGTGGAGTGACGCCGCGCACCCTGCGCACTCTCGAGTAGAAATGTGCCACAGCGGAATTGGACGAGGCCCAGATCCGCTCAGCTGCCCGCGATGCCGACGGCGAGCAGCACCCCGCCGACGACGAGCAGCAAACCGATGAGTTCGACGCGGCGACGGGCCGCCACCCAGGTGTTCAGTGCGGCCAGGGATCGGCGCGTCGTATCGGGAGCCAGCACGTAGGCAAGGAGCGAAATCTCCACCAGCGCAAGGGCAACGACGTTGTATAACAACAGTGCCCCGATTTGCTTGGTCGCTGCCGCGCCGGAAGCCAGAATGACGGCCAGCGCGGCCAGGTAGTCCACCGACGGCAGCGCGACCCCCAGGCCCGCCACCGCCGCCACCCACAGTTGTCGTCCTGCCAGCAGCTCCCGAAGCCGCGCCTGCAGCCGCTGCGCCCGGGTTTCGCGCTCGACGACGTCAACCGGGTTCGGCCGTCGGCGGCGACAGCGGCTCACGGCCACCCGTGCCGCCAGCAACGCAGCGACCAGCACCGCCAGCCCGCCGATCAGCATCTGGACAGTGGGCAAGGTCAGATGGGCCGAAGCGGACAGCCTGCGCCGCAAGACGAAGATCACCACCAGGCCTACCGTGATGCCCATGGTGAACGCTCCACCCAGGAAAGCGAACAGCTGAAGGATCGGCTTGGGCCTGGTGAGCATGAGCACCGTCAGACCGATCCGGAACGGCTCGAGGCTCACAGCGAGAGCCATCACCAGGATGGGGATCCACATGACAGGTCGTGTGCAGCGCCTCGACGCGGGTTGCTCGCGGGTGGTTTCAGTGGCCAGCCGGCGCCGGTTCGGTGGTGATCAGTTCGGTGAGGCCACACATGGAAAGGATGGACATCAGCAGCGGATGCGCGATGAGGTGGATGTGGTCGGCGTGGTTGAACAGGGCGTTGATGGCGGCGCTGTCCAGGTACTCCACCCTACTGAGATCCACAGTCAGTTTGCTGTCGCCGCTCGCCGCTTCGTCGGCGTTGACGGCCAGCGCCCGTTCGAATAGGTCGATGTTGCTCAGGTCGATCTCCCCCACCGCCAACAGCGCCAGTTTTCCATCGTTGTCACGAGCGGTGTCCAGGGTGAGCGACGTGGGCATCAGCTGATCCTCGCGGATAGTTGGACGGTGGTGCCGTCCGTGTGGGACTCGATGGTGACGTCGTGCATGAGCGCTCGCATGAGGGTGATACCTCGCCCCCGCCGGGGGTAGGAGTCGGGTTGCGGTGTCTTCCAGGAGCCGGTGTCGGTAATAGTCAGCTGGACCCTGTCATCGACTGCGGTGGCACCGAGGGTGACGGTGCCCCCAGGGCTGTGCCGGTGGCCGTGCTCGATGGCGTTGGCCACTGCTTCCCCGGCGGCGAGCAGCACCTTCGCCGCTTGATCCTGGCCCAGGCGGGCGCGGGACAACCAATTGCGCAAGGCATTGCGTGACGACGCGAGGTTGGCCGGGTCGGCGGGGAAGGACAGTTCCAGTGGCGCAGGGTGGCGGTAGAGCATCAGGACGACGTCGTCCTGGTATCCACCGCTCGGCGCGAGCAGCGACATCATCTGGTTCGCCAAGCCGTCGAGTTCGCTGGCCCGGCCGTCGCTGATGAAGGAAGCGGCGCGGGAGATCCCCCGCTCGATGGGTTCGCGACGGCGCTCGACCAGGCCGTCGGTATAGAGCGCAAGGGTCGCCCGCGCCGGCATCGTCGCGCGGGCCTCGGGGCGGGGCCAGCCGGGACGCATCCCCAGGGCGATGGTGCGGCCCGCGTCGAGCCGCTGGATCGTGCCGTCGGAGTCGACCAGAACGGGTGGCGGGTGCCCGGCGCTGGAATACACCAATTCGCCGGAATCGGGATCGAGCACCACGCAGACGGCGGTGGTGCAGGGAGCTCCGGGCAGACGCGCGGCGAAGCGGTCCATCCCGGCAAGTACCGCGCTCGGACTGGAGTTGTCCAGCAGCAGCGCCCGGCACGCGCTGCGCACCTGCCCCATCACCGTCGCGGCGGCCAGGCCGTGGCCGACGCAGTCCCCGACTATCAACGCGATCCGGCCGTCGTCCAGGTTGACGATGTCATACCAGTCGCCACCCACCTGCAGGGGCGGGCTGGCGGCCTGATACCGGACCGCAAAACCGTGCGGCAACTCGGCCGGTCCCAGAATCGCGTGTTGCAGCGCAAGCGCTGTCTCACGCTGCTGGTCTACCTGGTGCACCCGCTGCAAACCCTGACCGAGGCGGCCGGCGAGCACGGTGAGCAAGGTCTGGTCCTCGAGGGTGAACGGCCGTTGCTCCGACAGATCGATCGAGACGACGAGCACACCCTCGGGATGCCGCAAGGCTATTCCCGCTGTCCCCGGCTTGGTGATATTGGGAGTGAGCAGTTCACCGTCGCGCAACGACCTGAGCAGCTGGCGCACATCCGGCGCCAGGCCCGCCCATTGCGCCGGCTCTCCGACCGACACCACCAGCGGGGCACCGTAGGCCACCGACTTCGTGGCGTCACTGCGGGCCGGGAACGTGACCGCCAGTACGCGACGGGCCCGCCACAACCGGCGCAACTCCTCGGCCGCGGCGTGCACCGCCTCGTCGACCGTGTCCGCTTTCGCCAGTTCCTGGTTCAGCGCATGTTCGCGCCCGGCCGCCAGTGCCAGGGCGATGGCCGCATGCCGGGCGAAGTCGCTGACCAGTTCCAGGTAATCGTTGCCGAACGGCGCTTGCTGGGGATGGCGCGCCACCGCGATGACCCCCAGCACCGCCTCGTCGGCGATCAGCGGGATGACGATCGCCGAGCGTTCCCCCACATCGGTGAACCCCTCGATCGGATACTGGAAGGAATCGGTGATGAGCGGCGATCCGCGGCGCGCGACACCACCCGTGGTGGAGGCGTCCATCGGCACCTGCTGACCCACCACCTGCGCGGCGTATCGGCCCGCGGTGGCCGCGACGACCAGCGTGTTGACTTCGATGCCGGGAACGTCGGGCTCGCCCGGCACCAGCAGAATGGCCTGCTCGGCATCGGCCAGCTCGAGCGCCCGGTTGACGATCAGCTGCAGCGGCCCCATCTGCGGGTCACCGGACAGCAGCGCGGTCGTGATCTCGCGGCTGGCGTTGGTCCATCTCGCGGATTCACGCTCGCGCTTGAAAAGTCGGGCGTTGTCGATAGCGGCGGCCGCGGCCGTCGCCAGCGCCCGCACGGCGCCCTCCTGGGAGTCGGAGAACACTCGGCCGGGCCGGTCATCGGCCAGATACAGATTGCCGAAGTCGGCGGCGCGAACGGTGATCGGTATCGCCAACAGCGCCCGGATCGGCGGGCCGTCTGGCTCAAGGCCGGTGGACTGGGAATATGCGCCCAGATCATCGACGCGCAGACCTTCGCCCACCTGCAGGTCACCGAGGCGCTGCGAGGTGATGTCGTTCAGCCCCTCGTAAATGAAGGAAGTCAATGAACCGTCGTCCGCCCGGAGTCCCAGCGACCCGTACCGGGCGCCGGTCAGGTCCATTGCCCCGTTGACTATTCGCTGCAGCGTCATGTCCAGATCGAGATCGGATCCGATTTCGACAATGACCCGCACGAGTTGCTGCAGTTGGTCGCGAGCGGCCACCAACTCCTCGAGCTGTTCGTGGATCCCGCTCACCACTTCGCACCTGCCCAATCAGGTGACTGGCGTTCGCCCCGGTCGTTGTTCATGGTTTCCGTGCCTAGAGGTCGGATTCTCATTCTGTGACTTGTCGCACGGTCAATAACAGCACCTGTGTCCGTTCCCCCGAACACCGGTCCGCAAACCGACCACCTTCACCCGCCAGCAGACGCAAAATCGCACGGCCGCCCGGGGCGGCTGCGCGATTTTGCGTCTGCTCGCGCCGTGGAAGTGGTGCCTAGCCGCGATATTGCGCCACTCGCGCCGCGTAGTCGTCGAGGAGCCGCAGCGACTCGTCCCGCGGTTTGGTGGGCAGGAGCAGTGCGACCTGGCCGAAACCCAGCTCTTCGGTGGCTTGCCAGTAGTCGGGATTGTTCGGGGTGCCGAACATCGCCAGCGGAACATCCCGGCCCGCGGCGCTACGCAACTGGTCAACGCGTCGCGTGATGTCCTGGATCGGCAGCGGGTTGGAAATCCAGCCGGCCTCGTGGCGCACTATCCGCTTCACCGTGGCATCTGAGTTGCCGCCGATGAAAATCGGCGGATGGGGCAGCCGTACCGGCTTCGGTCGGATGTACGACGGAGGGAAGTCCACATACTTGCCGTGGTATTCGGCGGGTTCGTCGGTCCACAGCGCCTTGATCGCCTCGATCCGCTCATCCAGCAGCGGGCCGCGTGTCTTCGGGTCCGTACCGTGATCGCGCATCTCCTCGAGATTCCAGCCGGCGCCCACACCGAACACGAACCGGCCCGCCGAAATCAGATCGACGCTGGCCGCTTCCTTGGCCGTGATGATGGGGTCGCGCTGAATCAGCAATGCGATGCCGGTGAAGAGTTCGATCGTGGACGTCACGGCTGCGGCGGCGGCCAGCGTGACGAACGGGTCCAGAGTCCGGTAGTAGATCTTGGGCAGTTCGCCACCGAGCGGATAGGGCGATTCGCGGCTGGCGGGAATGTGCGTGTGCTCGGCGACCACCAACGACTCGAACCCGCGCTCTTCGATCGCCCGCGCCAGCGAGACCGTGTCGATACCGTCGTCGTTGACGAACGTGGAGATCCCGAATTTCATCTCGTCATCCCTGTCGGTCGGCTTCGCAACACGTGACAACCCGCACCGGCCGATTATTCCGCCGTCGACGGCTGCTGAAGTAGGTGCAGACTATGTTGACTCGAACGGAGGTACGACGATGACTCGCCAGCCACGCACGTCTGCAGCTTTCGCCGTCGCCGGCCGCATCCTCAGCCGGCCGGCGATGCGGCCGGTGACTCGCACTTTCAGCAACCTGCACGCGGCAATGTATCGATGGACCCGCGGACTGGCCCAGAACCGCAAATACCCCACCATGTTGCTCACGGTCACCGGCCGCAAGAGCGGCAAGCCGCACACCGTCCCACTGATCTACATCGAGGACGGGGAGCGGCTCGTGATCGCGGCCGCCTATGCCGGTAGCGATACCGACCCGGCCTGGTGGCGCAATCTGCGGTCGAATCCCCACGCCGTGGCGCAGGTGGACAACGCGAGGTTCGACGTCACCGCGGAACTCGCACCGCCGCATCAGCGTCCGGAGTTGTGGCGGAGGCTGGTCGAAATGTATCCCTACTTCACGGAATACCAGCAGCGCACGACCCGCGAAATCCCGGTGGTGATCCTGACACCTGCGACGCCCGGACAATCCCCAGCCGGCCCTGCGTAGCGGACGCCATCGCAGGTAGAGCCGAACACCGTCGCGGCGGGGGCGGTCAACCGCGACTCAACAGCTCGTCGAGCATCCGAGCGGTTCGGTCCAGCGGGTCGGTGGATCGAGCGGCGAGGCAGAGGACGACTGCACCCTCGACTGCGGCCACGATCGTGGTGGCCAGCGACTCCGGCTCGCCGATACCCACCGCCCTCAGCCGTTCGGCAATCGCCGTCTGCCACACCGTGAACACCTCACCGGCGGCATCTGCGGCCGCGGGCGCTTCGCTACGTCCGAGCGCGGCGGCTACCACCGGGCATCCGGCGGTGTAGTCGGTGGAGCGCAACGTCTCCTTCCAGGTTTCGACGAACGCCACCAATGACTCGCGCACGTCGCCTTGGGGCGCCGGGTCGAGGAGCCGGCCCGCGGTTCGGGTCGCTTCGGTGATGAGTTCCGACTTCCCCCCCGGGAAATTCAGGTATACCGACCGGCGCGCCGTGCCGCTGTGCTCGAGCAGTTCGGCCAGACCGGTACCGGCCACACCGTGACGACGCACCAGTTCGATGGCGCTTTCGATCAAGCGCTCGCGCGCGGTCATCGGCTACTCCCTTGCTCGGCGTTCCACCTTGCAGTATACCGATTGGTCTAATATCCTCGGGGTAGACCGATCGGTATAACACCTTCACGATTCGACAGTAGCGGAGATCACCATGACGAAGACGCACGACAAGACCCTGCAGAAGTTCCGCCGGGAACGTGCTCTCGGCCGCTACCTGCTCAACCCCACGGTAAAGGGATTGAGCAGGCTGGGGCTGCGAACCGCACTGGCCACCGAGCTCGAGACCATCGGGCGCAAGACCGGCCAGGTGCGCCGCGTTCCGGTTTCCGTGCAGTTCGACACCACGGGCGCGTGGCTCATCTGTCAACACGGCACCCGCTCGGGGTGGGGCCGCAACATTCTCGACAATCCGAATGTTCGGGTACGGCAAGGCAATCGGTGGCGTGCCGGTATCGCGACACTGCGGCCTGATGACGACGTGGTGGCCCGGGGGCGTCAGTTCGGCCGGTTCGGGGCCCGGGTTGTGAAGGCGCTGGAAACGACGCCGGTGTCGGTGCGGATCGACTTCACCGATTAGGCCGCAACCGACGGAAACTGACGGCACCGCGGGCCCCGGTGCCGCGGTCAGTTGGGGGGAGCGGCCCCCTGGTCGGGCGGGATCGCTCCGCCGCAGCCGCCGGGGGGCGGCGGGCCCGGCATGGGTTCGTCGCCGCTGACGCAGTCGTAGTAGAACTGCGGTCCGACCATCCACGTTTTCATCCACTGATGCCAATACGAGCCGTCGGGATACTTCTCTCCATCGCACACGGCCAAATTTCCCCACCCCCATCGACCGCCCGGACAGAAGCCTTTCGTCATGTCCGGTTGGTGCGGGTCAGGCGGATCAGCGCTGGCAACCGCCGTAGGAAATGCCACCGCCGCAGCACAGCCCAATATCGCGGCACCACGACGAGCGAGCGTGAATTTCATTTCGACTCCCTTGAAGCGGTGAATCAGCACGGTCGTCTTTTCAAATCGTCATAACGCGCTTGTCGCTAGTTTACGACGCTTCGGATTGGCGATGTCAACTTCGTTCGCCCCGGTCGGAGGCGCTGTCGACCGCCGTGTGCGGTCCGATCACGCGGTGAACGGGAACGGCCGGCCCGTCAGCACGGACCCGGCGGCCAGCACGCCGATACCAACCCCGAAGACGCCGAACATGGCGTTGGTCGCCGGGATAAGTTGCAGGTATTGGCTGAAGCCGGCGAGGTCCCCCGCCGCCAGGTTGTCGACCGCGACGGCGAAGTAATGAAGATCGGTCGTCACGAAATAGCCGGGTCCCGCGACCAGGATCGGTAGTATCCGCTGGCCGACCACGACGGCATTGATCACCCCGGCCGGAGCATTGTTTGCGACTGCCGCAGCCAAGAGCGAGTCGCCCAATTCGTAGCTGGTCGAGGTGATGACGGGGTCGATTCTGTCGTTGATGACAGTGCTGACCAGCCGGTCGAGGTGGTCCAGCGGGTCGAGGGCAGCGCCGATCTGCGGCGGAACCGCAATGCTGGGCATGGTTTGCGGTGGAATCGGTACCGGCGGCAAAGAGGCGTGTGCCGGGAACGGCAGATCGACACGTTGCGGCAGTCCGAAACCGGTCAGCGCGTCATTGATCCCCCGCTCGGTACCCAGTCCGAGATCGTTCAGCACCGTCACCGGATCGATATGGGTGGGGAATATGCCGGCCGGGGTGTGCACATCGGCGTATCCGGTACGGTCGTAACCCAATTCAACGATCACGCGCAAGTTCGGCTCAACGAGGTCAAGAAGCGGCTCGGGCACCACACCGCGCAGTGGTTGCAGCAACGGCAGGTTTTCGGTCGGAATCATGATGTAGGTGAGGTCGGTAGCCGTCGGGGACACCGGCTGGACTATGCCGGTGTCGAGTTGCGCGGGTGTCAGCTCCTGGTAGGTGCCATGCGAATAGAAAATGCCCAGCATCGCATTGAGATCGGCCACGACATTGAGCGGGTATTGCGGGAAGTCCGCCCACCCGTCATATTGCCGGGTATAGACGGTGGTCGGATAAATGCTGTCGGGAGTGGCGCCCGAGAACGTTAAGCCCAGAGGCTGCAGGTACACATCGGGAAATCGAGCGAGTATGCCGCCGTTGGGGTTATTGGGATTACCCAACAGCACGAACGACAGCTGGTCCGGATCTGGTCGCAGGCCGGGCGGCAGGCCGGCCAGGTGGCGCATTTCCATGGTGGCCACCGAGGCGCTCTGGGAAAAGCCGAGCACAACGGCGTCTCGTCCCGCCGTGTATTCGGCCATGATCGCCTCATGAAGGATGGTTGCCCCCCGGGCCACCGATTCGTCGAAGGTCAGGCTGGGGATGCCGCTGAACGGTTGAAATTGCTCGGGCGTGGTCAAGCCGGACGCTACCGCGCCCGGGAAGAAGGGGCGGATGTAGAGGTTGAAAACCTGGCGAAGGTACTGCCCCGAAGGACGTGGGTTTCCGGTGGGACCCATGATCAGTGCCGTTGGCCCGTAGAGCGTCAGGGCCGGCTTCATCGCCGCGTCGGCCGCCGCGGCTGAGCTGCCGCCGGCCTGCAGCAGTGCCGCACCGGCGGCCTCGGTATCCGCGTACGCGTGCGCCCCCGAACCGAGGACCCGCACGATCTGGCCATGAAAGGCCGCCAGCTGCGCGCTGAGCGCCCGATAGTCCTGGCCGAATGCCTCGAACAGAGCGGCGATGCCCTGCGAAACCTCGTCAGCCGCCGCGCTGGCTATCCGCGTCGTCGGCAGCAGGGCCGCTTGATTGGCCGAACTGATCGTTGCCCCGATACGGCCCAGATCCGAAGCCGCCGTGGCGATCGCGTCCAGCTCCGCGACCACAACCGTCATTGCCGGCACTCCTACCATCCCGTGTGCGCCTCAGGTGCGCTGCCCAGCGGTGGATGGTAGCGCTAGTTCTGGTCCGACCAACGGAATACCGCAAGACACGCGATCAAACCGCCGGCACTCCACGCCATCAGCACGAAGAATATATGCCAGTGCTCCCAGCTGCCCGCCGGCTCGAAGACGACCATGTTCGACGGCAGCAGCACCGACCGGAATCCCTGAGCCATCCATTTGACGGGAAAGATCGAGCCAACCGTCAACATCCAGGGCGGCAACGCCATCAGCGGCACGTAGGTTCCGGAGAGGAACTGCAAGCCCACCGCCGGACCATTGGTGAGGACGGCCGCCGAGACCGCGTTGCTGGCGAAGTTGCTGATGAAGATGCCCAGCAGCGAACAACTGATAATGCCCAGCAGGAACACCCACGTCAGGGTGAACCAGCCGAAGACGGTCGTCGGCAGGCGCAGCTTGAAGATCAACACCCCTACCGACAGCAGAACCACGGCCTCGGCGAGACTGGCGAGGGCAACGAGCAGGATTTTGCCGATGAAGTACGACGATGCGGTCGTTGGTGTGCCCCGGAGTCGTCTCAGCGCACCGGTGTCGCGGTCGGAGGCGATGCTGATACCCAGGTTGATGAACGAGGTGGAGAGGATCCCGTAGGCCAGCATGCTCGCCGCGATCACCGCGCCGGTGCTGGTCTCGCTGTCGGGCAGTTTCGCGGAGAAGATCGAGCCCAGCAAAATGCAGATGACGGCCGGCATCGAGAACGTCAGAGCCACCTGCTCGGGCCGGCGGTAGAACATCTTCAACTCGGGGACTACTCGGGAAAACCCGATGCGTACTGGGGACGGCAGCCCCGACGGCGGCTCACTCGCCCGGTGTCGCGTCGGAGCCGCACTGTGGTCAACAGACATCACGCACGGCCGATCAACTGCAAATAGGCGTCTTCCAGCGACGGTCGGGTAACCGTCAGCTGACTCAGTTCCCCCCCGTCCTGCGACCGCTTCCTGATCAAGTCGGTCGGGTGATCCGTCTGCTCGACGTGGACCTCGTCTCCCTCCATCCACCGGACCGTAGCCGCTGAGTTCACATGCTCGGTCAACCGCGCCGGTGAGTCGATGGCGACTACCCTGCCCTCGGCGATGACTGCCACCCGGTCGGCCAGCGTGGCGGCTTCTTCCAGGTAGTGAGTGGTGAGCAGAATGGTCGTGCCGTCGATTGCCAGGAGTCTGATCAGATCCCAGAACTGTCGCCGGGCTTCTGGATCGAATCCGGTGGTCGGCTCGTCCAAGAACAGCACTTGCGGCATGGCGATGATCCCCAGGGCGACATCGAGTCGACGTCGTTGCCCACCGGACAACGTTCGAACTTTCGAACCGGAAACCGCGCCGAGCCCGACGAGTTCGAGCACTTCCTGCGGAATTCGTGCCTTCGCATAGCACTTCGCGAACATGTGCATGGTCTCCGAAACGGTCAGCATGCCGAAGTCGCTGGCCTCCTGCAGCACGATGCCGATCTTTGCGCGCCAGGATCTGCCCGCCTTGCCGGGATCTTCGCCGAGCACGCGTACGTCTCCGGCATCGCGCCGGCGGTGACCCTCGAGGACTTCGATGGTCGTCGACTTGCCGGCGCCGTTCGGCCCGAGGATCGCGAAGATCTCGCCGTAGCCGACGTCGAGATCCAGATCTTGCACCGCCTGAATCTGGCCGTAGGCCTTGGACAGACCGCGGACGTGGACCACCGACGCCTGGTCCACCGAGGTCATGAGGACGCGCCTGGGGTTTCTTCGGTGGGCCCAGTTTCGAGTTCGGCCAACATCTCCAGCAGTTCGGCCTCGGACAGCTGTTCGAGTAGCCGCTCGACGTCGTTGTCGACTACGTCGGGTCCAGCGGGCGGATCGGTGGCCGCGGCCGCTTCGGTACCCGGTAGCCGGAGCTCACCGAGGATGCGCGCGGCGAGTGAGTTGACGCTGACCCCTCTGAGCAGTTCGAGCACCGGAAGATCGATCACGAACATCGTGTTGAGCCGCACTCTGAAATCCATCGCCATCATGGAGTCCAGGCCGATGTCATTCAGGGTGTCGTCCACGCCGATATCGCTGGCGGCGAGATCGAAGACGGCGGAAGCGATCTGGCGAACATGCTGCACGACCACGTCGAACCTGCCGGCTTCCGCGATACCCGAGAGCAGTTCACGGATAGACGTTTCGGAATCGGCGCCCTCCAGCGACGTTTCGGCGGTCCCCAGTTCCGAGAACATCGGCGGCAGCTTTCCACCGAGCCCCACACTGCGGGCTCGCCGCCAATCGGCGCTGATAGCAATGACATTGGCCGCCTTCTGGTTGATCAGCCGGTCCAGAATGCGGGCCCCCGCCGCGGGCGTGATCAGCTCGATTCCCCGCTGCGCGTAGAGCTTTTCCAGCTTGAGTTCTTCGACCATGCCCACCGACCATGGCCCCCAACCGATGGCAAGAGCGGGCAGTCCGTGGGCTTGCCGGTGGTGGGCGAACGCGTCGAGAAACGCGTTGGCGGCGGCATAGTTGCCCTGACCCGGGGAGGCGATGACCGAACCGGCGGACCCGAACAGGACGAAGAACTCCAGATCGCTACCATCGAATGCCTCGTGCAGCGCGCGAGTACCGATGACCTTGGGCGCCATCACCTTTGCGAAATCGGCCTCGCTCATGTTCACCAAGAGCTGGTCGTCGACGCAGCCCGCGGCATGGACGATGCCGCGGACCGGCCGGCCGGTTTCGCTCACGTGATTGTCCAGCCACGACTTCACCTGCTCGACGTCGGTGACATCGACGCTGGCGGTGATGACTTCAGCGCCGAGTCGTTCGATCTCTCGTATCGTCTTCACGGTGGCATAGTGCGCGCTGTCCTTGGTGACCGACGACCAACGGCTTCTCGGCGGAACCTCGGTTCGGCTCCACAGCGCGATGTGTCGCGCCCCTCGTTGTGCAAGGTAACCGGCCACAGTGCGGCCGAGCGCACCCGCTCCCCCGGTGACGACATAGGTTGCGCCAGGGGTGAGCTTGGTGGGAAAGGGCCTGGTCAGTCTGCTACACAAGCGAAGACGCGGGACATAGGTGGTACGGCCGCGGATGGCGATCTGGTCCTCGGTCTGCTCGTCGAGGATGTACTCGCAGATTCGCGCTACCGTCTGTTCCCGATCGTCCGCGGGGTCGATGTCGACAAGACCGCCCCATTGGTTGGCGAACTCCTGGTGCCCGATCACCCGGCCGAGACCCCAGACTGCGGCCTGGTCGACAGCGAGCGTTCCGGTGCCCGGTGCCGGTTGCGCGTTGCCCGTTACCAAGTAGAGGCGTGATGGGGCACCGTCTTGATCCGCCAGGGCCTTGGCCAGCTGGAGGATCGCGAAAACGCCAACTCGGTAATCGGTGGCGCGGGCGCCTGTGACGTCCAGCGGCCAGCAGTCGATGACGCCGGTGAGGTCACCTTCCTGTTCCACGTGTGCAGCGAACAGTCGGCGGAGCTGCTCTGGCTGCCCTGGGTCGACTGCGTACCCATCGTCGACTTCGGTTACTGCAGACACGGATTGGTGGGTCACCGTCTTGACACGCTGCCCGCGCTCGCGGAGCCGTTCGGCGACAGCGGTGCCGACACCGGAGCCGTCGACCAGGACGAGCCAGGACCGGTGCTCGGTTGACGGCGAGTCCACATGCTGATCCGGCTCGACGTCTTCACTTGCCACCCATTGAATCTCGTAGAGCCCCTTGTCGATCCGCTCGGGCGACAGGCGAGATGATGCGCTGAGGGATTGCACCGTGAAGCCGTTGAATACGGCCAGTGGCTCGCCAACACCGTCGGTGATGGTGATGTCGCACTCGATCTGTTCCCTGGTGGCCGACACGACCCGCACCTGCGCCGTCATATTCGCCTGGGGCGCACCGTAGATGGAGCTGCGGCCGATCCTGGTCGGAAGATACGGGCTGTCGTCTGCGTCCTGCCCGGCGACGCTTGCGCCGAACAATGTCTGGAATGCGCCGTCTATCAGCGCCGGATGAAATCGGTATAGGTCCAACTCGGCGGCGATCGGGGCCGGAACGGTCAGTTGACCCACCGCCCAACCGTCCCCCGATGTCAGCTTGCCGACGGACTGGAACGCCTCGCCGTAAGCGAACCCGATGGCTTGGGTGCGGGCATAGAAATCGTCCCCGCTGAGGGTGGTGACCAGCTCGGCATCTTGGTGGGTCTCGCGGCAGTCGGTTTCGGGCGACCGTGGCCGCGTGTTGAGTTCCGCGGTGGCGGTGATGGTCCACTTGAGGTCGCCGTCGGCCGTTGCCGTAAAGGTGGAGAACTCCAGGGTGCCCGTGTCCTGGTTAAGCGTGGTCCGCAGGACGGGATCACAGGTTTCGTCGAGGATGACGGCCCGTTTCAATATCAGGTTGTCAACGCAGTGGTCGGCTGATCCGTAGGTTTCCCTCGCTGCCGCCAGGGCCACCTCGATGAAAACCGCACCGGGCACGATTGTGCTGCCCTGCACCCGGTGATCGGCGAGAAAAGGCGCGACGACGGTGCTCAACTCGACTTCCCACGTGGGGTGCACCGCTGTTACCGGTTGTCCCAACAACGGATGCACCGGGTTGTAATGCAAGTCCTCGACCGCTTCCTGGGTTTCGTTCCAGAAGCGCTTGGACTGCCATGGGTAGGTGGGAAGCTGCACCATCCGCGCCTGCCCGCGGGGGTAGAACGCCTCCCACGCGATGCCGTAACCGTGACAGTACAGTGCGCCAACGCAATTCATCAGCGTACGACTATCGTCGTCATCGCGTCGTTGGGCCGCCAGGACTACGGCCTCGGCCTTGTGGTCCGCCGGCTGGGTTGCGGCGATCTCGGCGATCGCGGACGCGAGCACAGGGTGCGGGCCCAGCTCGACGAAGTGGGTGTATCCGTCTTCGAGCATGCGTCGCGCGGCGGGTTCGAAAAGGACTGTAGCGCGGGTGTTTTGCCACCAGTAGGCAGCCCCGGCCGTGTATCCCTGCAAGCGCTCACCGGTGACCGTGGAGTACAGCTGGATGCTCGCCGCGCTCGACGACAGTCCCTGCAGGGCGTCGCCGAGGTCTTCTTTCACCGCGTCCATGTAATGGGTGTGGTACGGAACCTGCACACTGAGGAACCGGTTGAAGATCTGGGCTTCGTCCAGCTGGCCCGCAATGTCTTCCAGGACGTCGGTGTCGCCGGCGATCGTCACCGCTGAGGGACTGTTGATCGCCGCGATGGAAACCCGCCGGCCGATTTCATCGCGTGCTTTGTCGTCGAGGTTCTGCATCAGCGAGTCGGCGCCAAGCCCGACCGCGAGCATTCGGCCCATTCCGCTGGTGCGTTGTTGCAGCCGACTCCGGTGGTAGATCACCTGAACGGCTTGTTCGAAAGTCAGCAGACCGGCGAGGTAATGCGCGGCCACCTCACCGGCGCTGTGCCCGATCACCGCGTCCGGTCTGATGCCCCATTGCTCGAACTGCTCCGCCAGTGCTATCTGGATGGCGAAGTTGGCGGGTTGCGCAATTGCAGTCTCGGCCATCCGGGAGCGGGTCTCGTCGGCTCGAAGTTCCTCGAGCAAAGACCAGTCGGTGTAGTGGGATAGCTCGCGATCGGTTCGCCGGATGCTGTCGGTGAAAGCCGGGTAGACGTCGAGCAGCCCCCGGCACATCTTCCACCACTGGGGACCCATGCCGGTGCAGACGAAGGCCAGCTTCGGCGCGGTGGAGTGGGTGCGACTGGCCGCAATCTGCCCGCCATCGGCAAGGGCCTGCAGTTGGTCGCGTGCGTCGGCGACGCTGCTCGCGATCAGGGCACGGCGATAGTTGAGATGCGAGCGCCGGCGGCCCAGCGTGTAACCGAGATCCGCCAGCGTGAGATCTGGATGGGCGCTGAGGTGTCGCGCGAGGTTGGATGCACTGTCCAACAAGGCATCTTCGTTGCGCGCCGAGATCGGTAGGACGGCCAACGGCACGGGCGGAGCATGCTGGCGGCCGGGCGCGGCGACGGGAGCGGGAGGCTCGGCGAGGACGACGTGGGCGTTGGTGCCGCCGAAGCCGAACGAGTTGACCCCTGCCAGTCGTCGTTCGCTTGCGGGGAACTCGCGGCCAGCCCGCGGAATGTCGATGTTCATCTCTGCCAACGAGATTCGGCCACTGGGGTTCGTAAGATGCAGGTTCGCCGGGATATGCCCGTTCTTGAGCACCAATGCCGCCTTGATGAGCCCGGCAACTCCGGCGCCGGCCTCGAGGTGACCGATGTTGGTCTTGACCGATCCGATCAAAAGCGGGTTTGCCGTCGGCCGGTCCGCAGCGAGCGCATTGGCGAGCGCCCGCATTTCGACCGGGTCACCCACCGGGGTTCCGGTGCCGTGCGCCTCGACGTAACCGATCTCGTGCGGATGGACGCCCGCCCGCTGCAGGGCTGTCGTGATCGCCACCTGTTGGGCTTCTTCGCGGGGCACGGTGATGCTGTCGGTGTGGCCGTCCTGGGATACGGCAGTGCCGAGGATCTGGGCATAGATTTCGTCGCCGTCGCACAGCGCCTTCTCGAGAGGCTTGATGACGACGACAGCGCCGCCCTCTCCACGCGCGTAGCCGTCGGCGGACTCGTCGAAGGCCTTGCACCGGCCGTCGGGACTGAGAAATCCGCTCTTTGATTCCGCGATGGCGGTGTTGGGCCCCACCATGATGTTGACCCCGCCGGCCAGCGCGAGACCGCATTCACCGTTCCAAATGCTCTGCGCTGCAAGGTGTACCGCGACGAGAGAGCTGGAACATGCGGTGTCCACTGTCATGCTCGGCCCGCGGAAGTCGAAGGTGAACGAGATCCGGTTGGCCAGCATCGTCATCATCATCCCGGTGGCGGAATGCGTCTTGAACCGGTAACGACTGGTGCGGCCCTGATTTTGGAGCAGCTGGTAGTCGAGAGTGAAGCCGCCGATGAATACGCCGGTATCGGTACCGGCCAACTCGTCCGCGGGTATCCCGCCATCCTCCAGCGCCTCCCACGTCGTCTGCAACATCAGTCGTTGCTGCGGGTCGAGCAGGTTCGCCTCGCGAGGCGAGATGCCGAAGAACTGTGGGTCGAACTTGTCGATCTCGCTGAGAAACCCGCCGCGGCGAGTGACCATCTTGCCGACCTTGGCCGGATTCGGATCGTAGTATTTCGCCGCGTTCCAGCGCGTATCGGGAACTACCCGGGTGGCGTCGGTTCCACTGCACAGCAACTTCCAAAAGTCTTGCGGACTGTTGGCGTCGCCGGGGAATCGGCAGCCGATTCCCACGATGGCCAAGGGCGTTCGAGTGCCTTGCTCGGCGCTCATCCTCATCCTTTCCGGTTGACGACCCGTTGTGAGTGCCGCCGAATCGCCGGTAGGAGCGCTGTTGGTGACCTACCATTGCACATTTCGGCGGTGAAGGCGTAACCGCCGCAACGCCGCAGGGTAGGGCCGTACCCCATCTTCGGTGAATCCTTCTTCAGCTCAGATGAATTCGAGTGCGGGCGCGGGGCTGACGATCCACTCTGAGCTGATCGGGTTGGTCGTCTGCTCGTGGCGGTAGATGGACCGGAGTTCTTGCAGCAAGCCGTCCCGTTGCCAGGCTTGCACCTGCCGCATCACGTCGTCCTCGGCGAACCGCTCACACTTGGCCGCAATGACCGCCTCGACCAACTGGCCTGCTACCTGACGAAGCAGCCGGGTGTTCGCATCGAACTGAGCGGCGAAATCGGGGGCTTGTCCCATCATCGCCTTGTGCAGCGTCACCATGAAGTTCAGCGGCGCGTACAAATCCACAAATCCCGCCGCCGGATGAGCGCCCTCGACAGCGGCCCATTCCCGGAAGAACAATTGCATGCGGTTGCTGAGCGCGATGAGCCCCTCCAGATGGGGGACCACGCCGGGATCGTCAGCCACGGAGACGAATCGGTCATTGCTGTAGAGCAGTCCCAGAAAACCCCAGTAGAACGCGATATCCCAGATGACTTTGGCTGACATGACAGCCGGCGAGCCCATCAGCACGTACTGGTTGCAGTAAATCGCGAGCCACATATCGGTGAGCGACCGGAATAGCGAATCACTGATGCCGGCCCGCGCGACGACGTTCTCGCCCTCGAGTTCGCGGGCGATCATGTCGGTGATCAGGCCATTACCGATGGCGACCAGGTCCAGGCCGGACGAATACAGCGGATCCAAAAAGATTCCGGCGTCCCCGGTGATACACCAGCGGTCGCGGCCGTCATAAACCTTGCTGGCACCGTGGCTGTAGTTCTTCATCACTCTGAAGTCTTTGATCAGATGGTCGAGCTCGGCCAGGACCGCGGCGCATTGCGGCTCGTACTTGCGTAGCCAGGATTTGGCTTTGTCGAGAGTGTTGAAGTCGTCGAATTTGTGGAATGCGGGATCGGCGACAATACCGACGCTGGTGGCACCGGAGGCGAGTCGAATAAGCCAGACCCAATATCCTTCGCCCATCAAATGGTTCGTCGACAGCGCCCGATCGCCTTCGACCAGGCGCGCCTGCCAACTCGGGTCATCGCTCCATTGACCGATGTCGATTTCTGCCGCGACCCGGAGCCACACGGCATTACAATTGTGCTCGTTGGGCTGCCTCAGCTCTAATTGCCGAGGCAACGCCCGATTTCGCCCCGACGCATCGACAACCCAACGAGCGGTCTGGTGAATGGTGTTATTGTCTTTTTGAATGGAAATGGTGTGCGCGTGATTATCGCGACCCAATTGAACAGATCGGACACGGCCGGAGACAATCTCGGCACCGGCTGACAGACAACGACGGTACAGTTCGTTTTCCAGCCTGCCGCGGTCGATTTGGTAGGTCACCTGAGCGGTGAATGAGGAGCTGCCCAGTTCCAGGCGTTGCGCGATGTCGGTATTTCCCTCGCGCGAGAAGAACATCCGCAGGCCCATCTTGCGGATCTGTGCGTCATTGAGATGGTCGGACAGTCCAAGGCGGTCTCGCAGGTACTGCGCCGAGATCTCCACTGTCGACTCGCCGACCGTGTGGGTGATCTCCGGGACCGGGTGCGGGTTCGGTTCGATGACCAGGACCCTCGTCTGCGGCCGCGTCGATCGGATCTCCAAGGCCAAAGTGAGGGCCGCTGCACCGCCCCCGATGATCGCGACGTCGTGGTCAGCCTCGGTGGAGTGTGCTCCGGCCAGCTGCGTCTTTATTTTCTGCGCCAGCGCTACTCGCGCCTCCGGGCTGAGCTGCGACAGCTGGTCTCGCACGTCCACTCGTCCCCCTCCGCAAGTGCGTTCGACGAATATGGTCAATAGTTAAGCAGGTTACACGAAATCGGGCTCCGGCATGGGTGCGAGCTGTGCTGACGACGCACAATCGGGGTGGCGGCCGGCCGGCTTGTGCCCACGCAAACGCGCTCAGGCGGTCAGTTCGGAAGGGCCTGGCGAACGGGTGGGCGACTGCTCGGGACCGGCGGCAGGCTCGTCGGTCCGGTGCCGCCCGTAGACGAATTCAAAAATCGGCGTGGCCATCAGGGTGGTGATGACGGCGACCAGGACCAAGATCGTGAACAGTGTCGGGGTGATGATTCCGGCTTCGAGCCCGATGTTGAGCAGAATGAGCTCAATCAGGCCGCGGGCATTCATCAGTGATCCAAGCGCCACGGATTCGCGCATGGGAACCTTGTTGAGCCGCGCAGCCAGCGTGCACGCGACCCCTTTACCCGCGATCGACACGATGAGAATTCCCAGTGTGACCGCCCAGAGTGACGGCGTGTTCAACAGGCCGATTTGGGTGTTGAGCCCCGAATAGACGAAGAACAGCGGCAGCAAGAATGTGGTGACGAGTGGCTCTAGTTTGTCGGTGAGTTGCTCGGCAAAAAAGCCGGATGGCATAGCTACACCGAGGATGAAGGCACCGAATATCGCGTAAATGCCGATAGTATCCGTGAACCACGCACACGCCATGAGCAGAATGAGAACGGTGCTCAGCACCGGGGCGGTGATCGTGTTCCGCCGCTCGGCGACCGTGCCGAGCGCATTGAGGGTCCTTCGACCGATGGTGAGTAGCAGCACGCTGTACAGAATCCCGCCGATTATCGCCGTGGCCGCCACGGCGGGATTACCGCGGTGGATGGCGAGCACAATTGCGAGAATGCACCAGGAGAGCGCATCGTCGGCCGCGCCGCATGCCAGGGCGAGGGTACCCAACGGCGTTCCGGAGAGCCGCTGCTCGAAAATGATGCGGGCCAGCATCGGAAATGCGGTCGTTGCGATCGATGCGCCCAGGAACATCATGGCCATCACCAGTGTGACGCTCTTGTCGAAATACACCCCTGCCGACAGCAGAGGCATGGCGATGAGGGCACCGAGTGCGAGCGGCGTGATGATTCCTGCCGCCGAGACCGCGACGGCGGTGCCGGCGCGATGTTTGATCAGGTTGACGTCGAAATTCAGGCCGATGAGAAACATGTACAGCACCAAGCCGATCTGTGCCGCGGTGTACAGCACCGTGTTCGCCTGCCCCGGGGGGAATAACTGGTGCTGAATTTCCGGTGCGAACCGGCCCAGCAGGGAAGGACCGAGCAGAACTCCGGCGATCATTTCACCGACGACCTGGGGTTGTCCCACGCGCTTGGCCAGAAAGCCCACCAGACGGCACGCTCCGAGAATGACGGCCAGTTCGAGGAAGAAATGCACGGCTGTTGCGGCGGCCATGAGTCAGGTCCTCAGCTTCGTTCCGCGCTTGACACGGCACGATTGGTATTCGGCCGGGCCTGTCGGCGTCTTGCCGTGACCGGTAGCGAGCTCCGGTTTGGGGGTGACGATCCGCAGGCCGCGGCCCGGATCGACGTGCCATGATGCCGCGAACGGTCAACTCGTTGACGTGTAACCATCTCGGTCGAGGCTACGGGAAGCGATCGCAGACCGACCCGGGCGTCGGCCAAAGCGGCGCCGAGTGGCCGCGTCGTTCTCCCCTCGACCAACCGGACCATCCTGCAAAATGCTTTTGCAACAGTGGATTTGACGGCTCGCGAGCCAGGGGTCAACCGGCCGGTCAGCGCGTGGATGCGGAGCGACGCGGCCCTGGTGTGTGCGCTGCCCGCACGTCGGCGTTCGCCGTCTCCTGCGCCTGAGCGGCCAGCGTCGACGCCCTGTTGGCATAGGCGATCGCTTCCCGCTCGTTGGTTGTCTGCCTGCCGTGCGCCGCCGCCAGATGTCGCTTCGCGTCTTCCAGTAGCGCCTGAGCCTGGGCGCCGACGTGCTGACGATGCTTGCCGGCGTAGTCGGAGATCTGGCGCACCCGTGCCTCAGCGGCGGACAACGCCCCGGGCAATGACGGACCGCCCCCGCCGATGTTATCCCGGCTCTGACTACCGACGCGCCGACGGCGCCGGCGACGGTATAGCACCACGACGAGCACAAGTACCCCCAGCGCGACCGCTACGCCGATCGCGACCGGCGCCCAGTTCCGCTTGGACGAGGTTGCCGGTTTGTTCAGCCCTTCGGCCGCAGCGACCGCAGCACCGCTCCAATCTCTGGCACCGACCGCCGGTTCGATTTGCTTGCGCTGCAGAGTATTCAACTCCTCTGCCGTGATTCCCGCCGCGTTCGGCGGCACGGCGAATGCGTAAAGCTTGGTATTCGTGGCCACGGCCAGCAGCGCGTCACCCTCGCCCATCCCGGTCGCGCCCCGCGTTCGTTCGGCCCAGTTCTCCGGCTTGAACCTGGAGAAGTTGTCGACATACACCACCCACAGTTGCAGGTGCCTGTCGTGGTAGAGCCGGTCGATTGCCGAGTTGACCGCCGCCCGAGCGGAATCGGTCAGCACCCCGGTGTTGTCGGTGACGTGATCGGTGAGCTTGGCGGGTGGTTGAGCCGCGACGGGAGATGCCAGCAGCAACACCGCGGTGAGGATGGTCAGAACGACGCCGAACAGGCGAGCAATGCGCATGCGGGTAATTTAGCCCCGCGATCACCGCGGTGGTTCAAGCTGATCCTGCTCCGGGTGGGCGAACTCGGCGACGATCAGTGGCACTCACCGGGCCCCGCGGCATCCCGTGCGACGCGCCAGGCAGACTCGGCGGATCCGGCACGACACACGCCCCGGAGCCCGTCGGCGTACCCGCCGAACCGACCCGCTCCCGGCGCGGCCCAGAACAGGGGCTTACGGGTCCCGCTAATGTGCGGTAATGCTCCATCTGCGGGTTATCGCGCCGGCCAAGTCGAGCGATGCGGTACTGGATGTTCTTCGCCGCGAGGTGGGGGTGACCCATATCGTCGTGCACCGCGATGCCGCGCTCGATCCGCGCGGCGACGAGATCACCGCCGACATCGCGCGAGAAAGCGCTAACGTCGTCATCGACGAGCTCAAAGCGCTCGGGCTCAAACGGGATGGAGCGATCACGCTCGACCTGATCGACACGGTGGTGTCCATCGCGGCATATCGCGCCGAGAACGAGGCCGAGGGCGATCCCGCCGACGCGGTCATCTGGGACGAACTTGCCGAGAGATCCCGAGAAGAGTCCGCGCTCAACGCCACCTATCTGACGTTCCTGACGTTGGCCTGCCTGATCGCGGCGGTCGGCGTGGTGACCGATTCGCCGGTCACGGTTGTCGGCGCGATGGTCGTCGGCCCCGAGTTCGGGCCACTTGCCGGCCTCGCGGTGGCGATTGTGCGGCGCCGCGCCTACCTCGCGCGGCGGGGGGCCCTGGCCTTGGTGGTCGGTTTCCCTTTGGCCATGGTCGTCACGGCGATAGCCGTGTTGGCCGGTGAGTCCGTGGGCTGGATCAAGCTGGGGACCATCCGCCAACTCGAACAGGTGGACTTCATCTTCCAAGTGGGCCCGCTGTCGTTCGTGGTCGCGCTGTTCGCCGGCGCGGCCGGCATGTTGTCGTTGGTCTCGGCGAAATCGGCTGCACTGGTGGGTGTGTTCATCTCGGTGACCACCGTCCCGGCCGCCGGGTTTGCGGTGGTCGCCGCCACGGTGGGCGACTGGCAGGTGGCCGAACAGTCCGCGGCGCAACTGGGGATCAATTTGGTGGGGATCGTACTGGCCGGCGTGCTCGTGCTCTGGGTCCATCTTCGGACCAGCCCGCGCCATCGACCGGGGCATCATTGACCCGAAGTCGATAGCAGAGGAAAACGGCTGCGCGGCAATGAATCTGCAACACCAATGTGCATCGGTGGATGGTTATGGGCCGGCCGCGCTGCGGCGAATTCTGCGGATGCGGCAAGGCTGTGCGAAGCCTCGACGACGGGAAGCAGTGTTAGCGTCGTGGGCGTGACCCTCAAAGACATCGCCCTGACCACCCTCGACGGCAGACCGGCTACGCTGGCCGAATTGTCCGCCGGGGCAACGCTGATCGTGAACGTCGCCTCCAAGTGTGGTCTCACTCCGCAGTACGCGGCGCTGGAGAAGCTGGCCGAGGATTATGGCGACCGGGGTCTGACGGTGGTCGGCGTCCCGTGCAATCAGTTCATGGGCCAGGAACCTGGCACGGCCGCGGAGATTCAGACGTTCTGCTCGACGAACTACGGGATCACGTTCCCGTTGCTGGAGAAGACCGACGTCAACGGCGACGACCGTCATCCGCTCTACGCCGAATTGACCAAGGCCGCCGACGCCGATGGAAAGGCGGGCGACATCCAGTGGAACTTCGAGAAATTCCTGGTGTCCCCCGGCGGCGAAGTAGTCAATCGGTTCAGGCCGCGGACCGAGCCGGACTCGCCCGAGGTGATCAGCGCCATAGAGGCGGTGCTAGCCGAATAGCCCGGATTTGCCGGCTCTCGATCGGCGCGTGCCCGGCCGCCGGGTTCGCGTGGTCGCCCCCGCCGTGAGTGACTGGCAGGTCGCCAAGCAAGTCCGTGGTACAGCTCGGGGTGAACCTGACGGAGCACGTCCTGGCCGGGTGCTTGTGCTGTTGGTCCAACTTCGGACTGGTTCGCCGTCGAGCCATCCGCCACTGACGGTCCGCTTCGGTGTCCCTATCCCGCTGATTGATCGGCGATACAGGACCGATAGGCCTCCATGCACTGCGCGACCGCGTCGGGCGGCACATACCTCTGGCCGTAGATGCCTACCTGCACACTGGCCGACATGCAGGCCTGCTTTTGGCTGTCGCAACTGATTGTCGGCGCCCCCGGCGGCCCAATGACGTCGGTCGGGTCTTCCCCTGTGCTGACGCAGGGTGCCGTCTGCGGTTCGGCCGCCGCGGGGCCGGCTACTACGCCGACGATCGGGCAGAGCAGGACTGTTGCGAGCACCAACCGGGCTACACCTATGGGAAACATCAGCTGCTCCTGAAGGAAGAGGGTCAGAGGCTCAAAAGTAAGCCGGTGCTCTCGCCTCGCGTAGGGCATAAAGGCGCAGCCGTCAGGGCAGAAAGTCCCTGGCGTCAACACCGTCACCGGTCGAACATGAGCTCCATGCTTCGCGCGTTGTCTTTTGCTGTGACCGTAGTGGTCGCTGCCCTCGGTGCGGCCCCACGAGCCGGCGCAGATCCCTCGGCAGATCTGATGAGAATGCTGCCGGCCGGCTACAGCAGCGAGTCCTGCACGGCGACCAAGGCACCGGGTGCGCTGGCCGCGGTGGACTGTCGGGACAACTCTCTGCCCGGAGGGCCGACCTACGCGACCTACTCACTCTTCCGCGATTACACCGGGATGTATGACGCCTTCACCGCCAGCCTGAAGACTTCCACATGGGCGCCCGCGACATGCCCGGGAAAGCAATCATCAGACCCGACTGCGGTGATCGGATCCAACGGAAAGCAGTACGGCTTCATCGCATGCGGGCGCGGAACCGGCTCCGACTGGCAAGTCAGAGACGGGGCAGTGGCGTGGACGCGTAACGCCGACCACTTCCTCGGTGTCGCCTATGTCGGATATCAGGGCCAGATGTATCCGGCCAGCCTGTTCAACTGGGTCAGAGCGCCGCAGATCGAAAGCGACTGCGCAGCCTCGGCCGGCACGTACACCGCTTGGCACGGCGACGCCGAAATCTATTATTCGAAATGCTGCTTCAAAGACCACTGCGATGAGTACGTCGATGGGGACTATCAAGGGCGCTCGCAACCTTGACCGTGCATCGCGGGCGCGTACGTGCCACCGCAACTTGGATTCTGCTGCAGCTCGCGGTCCTCTCCGTCGCCAGTTGCACTCATCACCCGGCTCCGCCTGCGACGTCGCCAAAACCGTTGTCGCCGAGTACCTCTGCCGGACCGCGGAGCGTTCTCTTCTATACCAAGGCCGGTTCGCTCTACGTCAGCGACCCCGCCGGTACACCGGGCCGCAAGCTCACCGACGGACCATCCGATACGGAGCCGGCGCCGTCCCCCGACCTCGCACACGTGGCCTTCATCCACAAGGCGGATAGCGCCGACTACGGCGGGGAGCTATGGGTTCTCGATCTCTCGCCAACGCTTGCACCCGTAGGCGCGCCGCGACGGCTCGTCGACCCGTCCGCCCTTCCACCGAAGTTCAGCGACCCGGAATTCGGCTACGGGCCCAGGCAGGTCGTACGCCCGCACTGGTCCCCCACCGGGAACCGGATCGCCTTCCTCGAGGCCGGCGAAGGCGGCGGCCTGCTTATGGTCGCGGACGCTCAGAGCGGTGAGCCCATCCCGCACAAGCAGCAGATGTTCGCCGGCGACAACTACGCGTGGGCGCCCGACGGCCAACACATCGCCTGGACGGGCGGACGCAGCGACGTGTCCCCCGTCGACGTCAATGTCCTCATGGTCGCTGCCACCTCGACGCCTGTGGTGAAAGGCACCAACGCCTTCTCTGTGACGTATGACGTTGCCGGCCAGTCGATCTGGTTCACCAATGGCAACGCATCCGGTGAGATGTTCGACGGTATCCCGTTCACGCTCCGCGACGGCGGCATCTACTTCCTCGCGAGCCCCGGCGGTGCCCCCGTCAATCCTCCGGCGGCCCCAACGGCGCTCATCAGGGGGCAATCGTTTTACGGAGACATCGCGGCGCTCGGCTCCGGCGCGGTTGCGTTCACCGAAACGAGTGCGGACGGATCATCCAAAACCATTCAGTTTCTGGACGCGCACTCGTCGGTGGCCCGCAGGGTGGTCACCAACGTTGCGGCGGATCTCCCTGGACCGGTGTGGGGGCCGGGTGACATCGTCGCCTTCGTCGACTCGACCAAACACCTGATGGTGACCGATGCGGATAACCGCTCACCCAAGCAGATCGACACGGGCGTCGACGCATTTGCGTGGCCGCCTCGGTGAATGGGCCGATTCCGTGCGCGGGTAGAAGATGTGCGGCGGCGGTGTTGTAGCAGCTCTATCCGACTGGCGTGAGTTGCAGATCCTGGGTCACCCGCCCCGGCCTGCCTCCGGACCCGCAAATCGGCATGAGTATGCCCGATTCGTCCTTGCCTGCAAGTGAATTCGCATCCCAGGAAGCATAGCTCGCATAGGCCCCGGGAACCCGTGTACCGGACGGACAGAAGGCGTCAGAGTGCCAAACCAGTGTCCAGTGCCCGTCTGCCAGCCGCGCATGGCCGAAGACCGGTCCACCGGGTGAACCGGCCACCGAAGCGCAGGCCTCACCACATGGTGTGAAGTACCAGTCGCTGCTAGTGGTCTCACCGGCTTCCGAGGTCACCGTGGCGATGTAGTGGCCGCTCAGCGCCGGAGCGGCCGACGCGATGCCGGGTGACCCGACTACTATCCACCCCGCGAGCACGGCAACGGACACAAGGTGTCTTGCGATGATCATGATCTGGCGTCCTCCCTGCGAGCCGGAATCGTTACGTCATAGCTTTGCTATAGCACAAAAGCGGGGTATCCGGGCCTTTCATGGAGACCATCCGCAGCGGCCCGTGAGCCGTTCAGCGCAATTCGAGGCCATGAAGCGAAACATGATCGGCGGCGCGGGGCATCAAACCCGTGACGAACGATCTGCGCAGGTGCTCAACCTGACTCGCGTCGGCTCGCATGAATTTCTACCCGTAGACCGACATTATCCGTATGTCATTACGGCGCAATCGGTTACCTCACCTCTGTGTCCGACGAAGATGAGTGCGGCAAGCCCGGTCGAACCACAGAAAACCGTGTGTTCAAACGACTTCCGGTGCGGCGGGTCGCGTCAAAAATATCGCCGACGCGAGTACGGTGTTGCCGTGCCGTTTTCGTGCGGGTGCTCAGCAACACCCGCTGTTTCACGCCGTGATGTGTTCAAATACATTGCGGCGGCGCCAGTTGTGCTGGGTTTGGGCACCGCCGCCCCAGCCCTGGTCCGACCTCCGATCGCGAGTGCGGATCCGGTCCTGGTTGCGGCGGTCGAAGTCCCTGGCCAGGCACCCAGCATCATCAGCCGTGCGCAGTGGGGCGCCAACGAGTCGCTTCGCAGCCGAGCACCGGTGTATGACAGCGGGATACAAGCCGGCGTCGTGCACCACACGGCCACCGTCAACGACTACGCGCCGCAGGATTCGGCGGCAATCGTGCGGTCGATCTATGCCTACCACACCCGGACCCTGAACTGGCCGGACATCGCCTACAACGCCTTGGTCGACAAGTACGGCCAAGTTTTCGAGGGCCGGTTCGGCGGGATGACCAGACCGGTTCAAGGCACTCACACCGGCGGATTCAACCGCAAGACGTGGGCGGTGTGCATGATCGGCGAGTTCGACGCGATGTCCCCCACTCCGGTCCAAGTGCGCACCGTCGGGCGCTTGCTCGGATGGCGGCTGGCCATGGATGGCATTGACCCCAAGGGCAGTACGGCGTTGACCTCCGACGGGGGGCTTTACACCCGCGTCCCGCGCGGCGCCGTCGTGAACCTGCCCTCCATTTTTGCCCACCGCGACGTCAGCGACACCGACTGCCCAGGCAAGATCGGATATGCGTTGATGGCCCAGATTCGCGACGTCGCCGCGCAATTCACCAACCGCCCCAGTCCCTCGGATCTGGCGCTGTCGTTGGGAGGTACCGCCATCTACGAGCGGTGGCAGGCGATGGGCGGCATGAATAGCGCACTCGGCGCGCCGAAGTCACCGGAATCGCAAGGGGCGGGCAGGGCGCGCTATGTCATTTTCGACAAGGGAGCGATGTACTGGTCCCCGGCCAGTGGAGCACAGCCCGTCACCGGCTCCCTCTACGCGGCGTGGGGCGCCCTGGGTTACGAACACAGTGCGCTCGGCCTGCCGACCAGCGCCGAAATTCAGGAGCCTGAGTGGATCGCGCAGAATTTCCAACACGGCACCCTGAACCTTGACCGTCGCAGCCGGACGGTCACCAGCGTGATCGACGGTATCGCCGCACTGGTGCCGCCGCCGTCAGCAGAGGGGCCGCCAACACAGCTCGAGCGATTCTCGCCGGCGCGCAATCGAGTTTGACGCACGGGCTATGCGATCGGCACGGTGACCGGCGACGTGTTGTGTCCGGTGACTCGTACCCAGTTCGCCGACGAACCCTGCCCCGCGGTAGTTCCGCGGATCTCGATGGTCTCTCCGGGAAACACGGTCACGTAGTTGTCGTCGTACTCGATCGGAAGGATCTCGTCACCGTCGCGGGCGGACAAGACCTCGGCACGCTCGAAGAACGCGACGTTCGGCGTGGGGTTGTGAAGCCGTATCACCACTCCCCCGTGGGTCGACCGCGCCGTGACGTCCAGCGGCACGCGCGGCAGGTAATTCACGGCGGTCATGTCCGCCCAACTCGCCTGCATCGAGTCGAACGCGCGGTCATTGTCCGGGTCCCCCACGTCATCGGGCTGCTGGGACTGCCAGTACACGTTCTCCGCGACGACCTCGCCGGACCGGCGAATCAATTGACAACGAACGAAGAAGACGGGCGAGTTGGTGACCCCGCGGGGTATCGACAGCGCTTCCACAGCGTCGCCCGCGGATACCTTCAGGCGCTGTGAGATTCGGTCGGTCTGCAACATCCCCTGCAGGTCGTAGACGCGGGCGCGGACAAGTAGCTCGTCCTCGTCGTGCTGAGTCTGATTGACGACACTGATGCGCCCGGGGCTGCCGTTGCCCCCGGCGTACGAATCAAATACCACGGAAAGCGGCCGCAGCCCCTTCTTCGCTCCGAAATAGGCGCCCCCCGGTCGCAGGTAGTAATCGAAAAGCTGCCCGAAGAACGAGGGCCAGTGGCTGTTGAGCATCCAGTAGATGGTCATCTTGTGGCTGTCCCATCCCGCGGCGGCGAAGGCCTCGAACTGCGCACGCGCGGACTCGTATTGAGCCAATTGCGCTTTCGCGGCGAACATCTCGGCGCTGTCGGACGCACCGTAGCGCATGCCGATCGATCGCTGGGCGCTGAGCAACGCCGCGTTCTTCGGCTGCGCACCGGCGTGGAAGTACCAGGTTTCGTTGATGGGCCACAACTTGTCTGGCGGAATGAACTTCCGCAGGCTGGCGAACGGGGGAATCTGTTCATTGCTGCCCTGTTCGGCGGATGCACCCCAGGTGGCGCCATATCGGCGGCTGAACCAGTAGGTCGGCGGTCGCCACGTGTACGGTCCCGCCATATCGATTCCGTCCCATTGCGCCACGCCGTCGCCATCTCGGGCCTGCAGCGAGGCGGTATCGACAGTGGCGTTCTGCCAATGCAATTCGCCGAGGATGGACCGGTATCTGGCGCGGATGTCGGGCGGCGGAAGGCCGTCGCTGCCATTTGCCCAGATGAACGCCGACGGGTGCGATCGGAGCGACTGAATCTGGGAACGCAGGCTGGCCATCGCCACTCGGTCATCTTCGGGGTCCCACTGCTCCCATTTCTCCCACTGGTTGCAGCACATCCATCCGGCCATGAGCGGAATGCCGAGCTCGTCGGCCTCGGCCACAAGATGGTCGCTGGCGAGTTTGCCCTCAAGCCTTAGCATGTTGAGGCCCATGTCTTTTGCGTAGTGCAGGATCGCAGATTCCCGCCCCGGGTCGTACCTGAAGAGCAGGTCGGGCGTGTAGGCCGCTCCGCGGATCGGAAAGTTCTTTCCGTTGACTGACAGATAGAAGTCTCCGCCGTCGCCGGAGAACCCTTCGTCGCGATGCTGGGCAACGGTCCGGATGCCGAAGCGAAGTTCGCTGGCGTCGCTCAGTCGATTGTCGACCCGTAGCTCCAACCGGAGGTCGTGCAGAGTCGGCCGGCCCATAGTGTACGGCCACCACAACTCCGGGTTCTGAAAGGTCAATTGCGGGAACAAATCTGGCGTGAGGGTGAGCTGCCGCTGCTCGCCAGGCGCGAGGGCGACCGCCTGCTCGGCGTGAATCGTGGAATTGTCCGGACGGGTGATCGTGGCGCGCAGAACACCTCGTGCACGCTGGGAGGAGTAGTTGTGAACGTCGGCGCGGATGGTCAAGCGCGCGCTGTCGGTGCGCGGTAGCGGGAGTTCTGAATTGACGGTGGCCGAACCGATTCCGACGGCTCCCAGCGATTTCAGGTAGACCGGCTTCCAGATGCCGGCGTTGCGGTCGGGAACGAACGAGGTACCTCGCCGGTCCGGATCGTGATCGGGCGACGGAAGGCCCAGGTAGTCCCAGTTGATCCAGTCGTTCCAACTGTCGGCCAGCTCGACGCCGTCCACATCCTGCAGCGCACGCTCCGGCGTTACCTTCACGGCCAGAACATTGGACTGCCCGGGCCGAATCAACGGCGTCACGTCGAACTCATGAGCGACGTACATACCGACGACTTGTGTGCGGTCGGCTACCAGCTGGCCGTTCAACCAGATTTCGCCGCGGTAGTTGATGCCGGGGAATCCCAGCAAGTAGGTCGTCCGGCCAGCCGGAGCGGTGAACCGAGTGCGGTACCACCAATCGTGCCGATACAGATCCTGCGGGACCTCATCGCGAAGATTGGCACCTACATACAGATCCGGGTAGACACCGTTCTCCCGAAGTATCTCCAAGACCGTGGCCGGCATGCGGCCGACTTTGTACGATGTGGCGGCGTCATCGTCCGAAAGAGACAGAGCGTCGCCATTTTCCGGAATCTTCTCTGCCGGCGACAGCGTCCAATCGTTCGATAGCTCCACGCGCTCGGGCGGTGCGGAACGAATGTGAGTGGCAACCGGTGAGTACGCCGCGGCACACAGCGAGAGCGACGACAGCGCCAACATGATGAAGATCTTGACGGCGATCTTCCGCATGCGTTCTCGGCTCCTCGAAATCGGGCGTTCGCTCATCATGCCCGTCGCCCGGCGGCTGACGCCAACGGGTCAGCCGCCGGGTGGGTGGACGCTGGCTACAGTCGACCCATCGCGACTGCTGCCGAACTCGGGGCTGCGGCCGTCTCGGAACTCGGCCGGGGACGAGCCGCTATCACAGCACGGTCGGTCAACTCTTGGCCGCAGCGCCCTGGATTATATGCGGTTTACGGCTCCGCCGACGTGTGGCGGACGCTGACACTCGGCGACCCTCCGAACGACCGACCGCTGTATGTCGGCAAGGCCGAGCGCTCACTATCCAGCCGAGATGTCGCTACCCACTTCGGGTTTGCCCCGGGAGGCGGCAACAGCATCACCGGCTCGTCGACCTTACGGCGCTCACTCTCGGCACTGCTGCGAACGCCACTCGGCCTGCGGGGGCGCTACCGCAACCCGATTCACCCACAGAAGTCGGCCAGCTTCGGCTTGTCGGCGGACCAGGACGCGGTACTGAGCAACTGGATGCGGGCAAACCTGCTCGCGACGTACTGGGAGATGCCGGCGGCGGGGATTGCGCTGGGGGATGTGGAGAAGGTCGTGCTTGCCCGGTTGCAGCCCCCACTCAACATCCAGCACGTACAGCACCGATGGAAGTCTCTGGTCAAACAGGCACGGGCGGTGATGGCTGCCGACTGCGCGCTTGGCGGGTAGTGGTGTTGCTGCCCGTCGCTCCAAGTCGAATCTGGACGGCGTCGCGGGGACGCCGTCCAGATCGGCTGAATCTCGGCCAGGCGTGGCTCGGCCGCAACAGTGCCGGCTACGCCTTCCCGTTGTTTCCGTTGTTGCCGAGCAGCAGCCCGCCGGTGCCGCCGGTTCCGGCCGTGCCGCCGGCCTTGCCGGCGTTGCCCCCGTTGCCGCCGTCGCCGATCAGCACGGCGTTGCCGCCGTTTCCACCCTTGCCCGCGGTGGTGGCGCCGAACCCGCCGGCGCCGCCGTCGCCGCCGCTGCCGGTGGCCCCGGCCTTGCCACCGTTGCCGCCTGCGCCGCCGGTCCCGTTGCCATTGGCGTTGGCGCCGGATCCGCCGGCCCCGCCCGCGCCGCCCGAGCCGGCGAGCAGGCCGGAGTTGCCGCCGGCACCTCCGGCGCCGCCTTGCTGGGTGCCGCTGCCGCCGGCACCGCCATGACCGCCCGCGCCGCCCGCGCCGCCAGAGCCGAACAGCAGGCTGGCGTTTCCTCCGGCCCCGCCGGCCCCGCCGGTCAGCGTGCCGGCTCCACCGGAGCCGCCCGCACCTCCGGCGCCGAAGGACAGTGCACCGGCGCTGCCACCGGCCCCGCCGGCTCCGCCGTTATTGCCGCCGGACCCGCCCGCGCCTCCGGTGCCGCCGGCGCCGAACAGCCCGCCGGTCCCGCCGTTCCCGCCGTTGCCGGCAAGCCCCCCGGCCCCGCCGGTACCACCGTCGCCGAATGCCAGCCCGTTACCGCCGGCCCCACCGGCTGCTCCGGGTCCACCGGCCCCGCCGACGCCACCGTTGGCGAACAGTCCGCCGGTCCCGCCGGCCCCGCCCACACCGGTGGCCCCGGGTCCGGCACCGTGCCCGCCGGTGCCGGCTGCGCCGGCGAGGAAGCCGGCGTTGCCGCCGCGCCCGCCCGCTCCGCCTTTGCCGGCGTTGATGGCCTGCCCGCCCGCGCCGCCGGTACCGCCGGCGCCGTTGATCAGGGCTGACCCGCCGGCACCGCCGGTGCCGCCAATGCCGCCGGCTCCGTTGGCAATGCCGCCGGCCCCACCGGCGCCGCCGTTCCCGAACAAGACGCCCCCGGCCCCACCGGCGCCGCCCGCCCCGCCGGCCCCACCGGCGGCGGTGTTGGTCGCGCCGTGCGCGCCGTTGCCGCCATTGCCGAACAACCAGCCGCCGTCCCCGCCGGCAGCTCCGGTTCCAGGAGTTCCGTTGGCGCCGTTGCCGATCAGGGGACGCCCGGTCAGTGCCTGGACGGGCTGATTGACGATGTTCAGAGCGTCTTGCTGCAGGATGTGCAACGGGTTGCCGCTCAGGGGTGCGTTGAAGCCGTCGGCGCCCAGCAGCAGCCCGCTTATGCCACCGACGCCGGCCTTACCCGCGACCACGCCCGTTCCGCCGCTGCCGGCGTTGCCGCCGTTGCCGATCAGCACCCCGTTGCCGCCGGCGCCGCCGGTCCCACCGGTCGTCACACCGGCCCCGCCGTTGCCGCCGTTGCCGCCGTTGCCGAACAGCCCGGACTTGCCGCCGGCGCCGCCGGTCCCGCCGGTGGTCACAGCAGCGCCGCCGCTGCCGCCGGTACCGCCGGAGCCGAGCAGCTGGCCGGCGTTGCCGCCGGCACCGCCGGTGCCGCCGGTGGTGCGGCCCAGTCCGCCGGCACCGCCCGCGCCGCCGTTGCCGGTGAGCAGGCCGGCGTTCCCGCCGGCACCGCCCGCGCCGCCCGCGGTCTGGCCGTTGTTGAGTCCTTCCCCGCCGGCGCCACCGGCGCCGCCATCGCCGAGGGCGAACATGCCGGCGTTGCCACCGGTGCCACCGGCCCCGCCTGCGCTGCCCAGGCTGCCACCACCACTGCCGCCGGTGCCGCCGGCCCCGAATGTGCCGCCGGCACCGCCGGCTCCGCCGGCCCCACCGGCGGTGCCGGCCGTGGTGGAGGTGCCCTGTCCGCCGGCGCCTCCCGTTCCGCCGGTGCCGAACGTCCCCCCGTCGCCACCGACGCCACCGGCCCCGCCCGAGGCGCCGGCCCCGCCGGCCCCACCGACCCCGCCGTCGGTGAACAACCCACCGGTTCCACCGGCCCCACCTGCCCCGCCGGCGGCGGTACCGAAGGTGAACCCGCCCGCGCCACCTGTCCCGGCAGCCCCGAAGAGCAGGCCGGCGTTGCCGCCGCGCCCGCCCGCGCCACCTGCCGCGCCGCCGCCGTCTGTCGACGCGCCCCCGACACCACCGGCGCCACCCGAACCGACCAGCATGGCGTTGCCGCCCGCCCCGCCGACCCCACCGGCCTTGCCGGCCGTTGTCGCGGTGCCGCCGGCCCCACCGGCCCCGCCGCTACCGAACAGCCCGCCGGCCCCGCCGGCACCGCCCGCCCCGCCGTCGGCGCCCGCGGTCGAGGTACCGGACCCGCCGGCCCCGCCGTTGCCGATCAACCAGCCGCCGGCCCCACCGTTTTGTCCCGTCCCCGGAGCGCCGTTGGCGCCGTTGCCCACCAGCGGGCGCCCGGTCTGTGCCACGAATTGTGCGTTGACCACGTCGAGCAGGCTCTGCAGGGGCTGCGCGGCGGCGGATTCGGCCATCGCATACGAGCCCGCACTCCCGGACAGGGCCTGCACGAACTGCTGATGGAACGCCGCCGCCTGCGCGCTCAGGCTCTGATACCCCTGACCGAATGTCCCGAACAGCTCGGAAATGGCGATCGAAACCTCATCCTGAGCGGCGGCCAACACGCTTGTAGTGTGGACCGCCGCGGCGGCGTTGGCCTCGTGCAGCGCAGCACCGATTCCCGCTAAATCTGTTGCGGCCGTGCTCATTACCTCCGGCAGCGCGGTGACAAAGGACATTTCGGGACCTCCCTATGCGTCGTGACCCGGAAGTCGTGACGGTTGGTTTGATTGCCAGACCGCGATCGGTCTGGTGAGCTTTGGAAACTAAGCGCTACAGCCCGGCCGGCAGTGCACTGCCACGGACTGCCGCAACCTCGTTAAGTTGATGCGGCTCAGGTGATTTCGTTGTGTGTCGTCGCTATCGCGGTGGCGCCGATAGCGACCGACTAAGCAGGCCGAATGTTCTGGTTGATGTGAAAGACGTTGCGCGGATCGTATTCCGCCTTGATCTCGCTGAGCCGGCGGTAGTTCGGGCCGTAGGTGGCGCGAACTCGCTCCTGTCCCTCGTCCATCATGAAGTTCACGTAGGCACCGCCCGCCGAATACGGGTGGGTCGCGTCCCAGTAGTCGCCGGTCCAGCGCTTCAACATCTCCGCGTTGGCCGGGTCCGGATCGACCCCGGCGATGACCTGCGAGAAGTTGGCGTCCCGGTAGGCCCACGCCGTGTCGGTCTGGCCGACCCGATGAACCGCACCGTTGATCGGATACAGGTGCATGGTGGAGTGCATGGTCGGCAACTCCGCACCGAACCGGGCATGGGCCTCCACCGCGCCGTCGGCGATGGTCCGGAAGAAGTCGCCCCGCCAATACCATTGCAGCCCTTTGGGATACAGCGCATCAAAGGTGGACTGCAGCGCGGGATAAGGGGCCTCGCCGAGGCCGTCGAAGGCCGGCTTCAGCTGCCGCACCGGCGCGAACGCTTCATCGGCGCGTGCGGGATCTCCGGTGTAGCACCAGACGATTGCGCACGCCTTGTGCAGGTGGAAGGCCTCGGGGAAAGGCGGCGCCGGCGGGACGGTCATGGTTGCGAAGAACCCGTACAGATCCTCGTCTTGCGTGGGCAGGTAGTCCCGGAACCAGCCGAGTATGTCCGCGGTTTCCGAAACCGGCCACGCCGTGGGTCCACAGATCACGCTGTGCACGGGATGCAGGCGGAACGTGAACGAGGTGACCACACCGAAGTTGCCGCCGCCGCCGCGCAGCGCCCAGAACAAGTCAGGATGCTCGGATTCGGACGCAGTCACCTCGCGGCCGTCGGCCAACACGACCTCCGCCGACAACAGATTGTCGATGGTCAGGCCGTGCTTGCGGGACAGGTACCCGTGGCCACCGCCCAGGGTGAGGCCGCCGACGCCGGTGCTGGAGATGATGCCGCTGGGTGTCGCCAGACCGTGTGCGTGGGTCGCGGCGTCCACCTGCCCCCAGGTCGCACCGCCCTGAACGCGCACCGTGCGGCGGTCGGGGTCCACCTCGATCCGGTTCATCCGCGACAGATCGATGACCAGGCCACCCTCGACGCTTCCGAAGCCGGGACCGTTGTGGCCGCCCCCGCGCACGGCGACCGCCAGGTTGGACTTCCGGGCGAATTCCAGAGCGCCTGCGACGTCGGCGGCGGATCCGCAGCGCACGATCACTGCCGGCCGCTTGTCGATCATCGCGTTGTGCAGCGCTCTGGCGTCGTCGTATCCCGGGTCGCTGGGCAGGATCACCTCGGCGCCCAGCCGGTTGCGCAGTTCGTCGGTCGGGTGGCTTGCATCCCGGCCCTGTGTTGCCATGCTGGTCATCATGCCTCGACGCTATGGGGCGAGGTAGTGGCCCGTCATGACCACAACTAGGCATCTTCGGCCGCACCTGGTCATAGTCAGATCTGACTATCGACCGGCCGGTCGCCCCGCGGCTACGTTATGGACATGGCGCAGTGGATGCCGCCGCCCCTCCCCGCAGAGCTGATCGCTCGTCGCGGCGGTCCGCTGGTCGGCCGTGCCGCCGAGCTCGCGGCGTTCGAGCAGGCCTGGGAGCGGGTCGAGGGCGGCAAGCGTCAGGCGGTGTTCATCGGCGGCGAGCCAGGAGCCGGTAAGACGCGCCTGGCCGCCGAGGTCGCCGGGAAGCTCGCCGATCACGGCGTCGCGGTGCTCGTCGGGAGCTCGACGGCCGATGCTGACGTCCCGTACGCGCCGTTCGCCGAGGCGCTGGATCGTCTGCTGATCGCCAGTCCGCCGGGTTCGCTCGCAGACGCGCTGGCGGGCGCGGGACCACAGCTGCGCCGGCTGACAACCCAGGTGGGCCGGCATCTGCCCGACATCGGGCCGGCCGACGATGTCGACGCGCTGCGGCGTGCCCTCTTCGACGCGGTGACGGGCTTCCTGCGCCGGCTGGCCTTCGATCGCCCCATTGCGTTGGTCCTGGAGGACATGCACTGGGCGCAAGTGCCCACGCTGGCGATGCTCGAACACGTGCTCATCGGCTGCACGGACGTGCGCATGCTGGTGGTGGTCACCTTCCGCACCACCCAACCGGACCGCTCCGAAGAGCTCGCGACGCGGCTGGCCGAACTGCACCGGTTCGATGGTGTTCGGCGTATCGATCTCGGGGGCCTGGACACCGAGGCGATCGCCGAGTTCGTCGGCCAAACCCAGCGGCTGGGCCCGCCTTCGGTGCGCACGGCCGCGGCGTTGCTGCGAGACAAGACCGGCGGCAATCCGTTCTTCCTGACCGAACTCTGCAACCACCTGGAAATCCGGGGCGGTTGGGATGGGTTAGGCACGCTGAGTTCACACCAGACCGTCCCGGCATCAATTGGGGATGTCATTGCCCGCCGGCTCCGCGGACTAGGGACCTGCGTCCGGAACGTGATCGAACAAGCGGCCGTGTTGGGCGAAGTGTTTGACCTGCCGGCGCTGATCGCCACCAGCGAGTCCGATCTCGCGGCGACGCTGGCGGCGGTCGATTCGGCCCAAGCCGTTGGGCTGATCCGGGCAGTCCCTGGCTCTGACGGCGAGTTCGCGTTCGTGCATGCGTTGACCCGTGAGGCCGCGCTCGACGGGATGACGGCGTCGCGACAACGGATCATGCACGCTCGGGCCGCCGAAGCATTGGAGGGGCGCGCCGACCCAACGGTTGTTCCCCGCGTGGCCAACCATTACCTGCTTGCGCACGTGCTGGGCTACCACGATCAGGCGTTGCATTACGCGCGGAAAGCGGCCGAAGGAGCCGAGCGGAGCCTGGCGTATGAGGACGCGGCGAAATGGTTCGAGCGGGCAGCGTCGCTTCCCGAACTCAGTTCCGAAGATCGGGCTCGACTTCATTTCGGAGCGGCGACAAATCACGTGCGCTCCGGCGATTTCGCGCATGCCCGGGCCATCTATGAGCGCCTCAGTGCGATGGACGATCCGCTCACCCGGCTGGAGGCCGCCGTAGGGTACGAGAACGCAAGTTGGCGTCCGGGCCTGGCCGGCTCGAAAGCCGCCGATCTGCTGGCCTCGGCATTGGAGACGTGCGGCTTGGACACCGACGACTCCCGCTATGTACAGGCACTCGCCAGTTTCGGACGGGCGTTGCCGTTTGCCGGTGAGGCGACACGTGCCCGCGAAGTCGGGACTCGCGCCATCGATCTGGCTCGGGACTTCGGCGATCCGGCGGTCCTCGTGCATGCGCTGCACGCCAGCCTGTGGCAAAGCCTCAGTCCGGAGTTGTGTGACATCCAGCTGGAGCGGACCGCCGAGCTTCTGCGTGGGGCGCAATCAATTCGCGACTACGACACCCTCGGCTCGGTGTCGCATTTCCGCGCTGTGGTCTGCTACGTAGTCGGTCGCCCGGACGACCTGGCCGCCGCGGCCGCCGAGCTACAGCGAGCGGTGCAAGCCTGCGGGCAGCCTTTCTTCAGCTTCATCAACGCGTGCGGCGTGCAGGCGCTGACGTATCTGCGGGGCGACTTCGCCGGCGCCGAACGGTGGGTGGACATCGCGTTGCACACGGGCTACCAATTTGCCGCAGACGAGACAGAAGGCTCGTACGGGGCTCAAATGTTCATGATTCGCCGCGAAACCGGGGACCTGAAGAGATTCGCTGGATTCGTGGACGGCACCGAGACATTCGCCGGCCGATGGGTGCCCGGGTTGCTTGCGCTTTACACCGAGCTCAGCTGCGAACGTGGCATGACCCGCGCGCTCAATCACCTCCTCAACCGCAATCTCGCCGATCATGTCGAGGAGGCGCAGTGGCCGATGGAGCTGGTATTCATGCTGGAGGCAGCCTTAGAGCTGGGCAATCGGGCAGCTGTGAACGTGCTGCGGCCGTTCGTCGCCCGCTATGCCGGCAAGAACCTGGCGGCCGGACAATTCGTCGCGCTGTTCGGGAGCGCCGACCGATATCTCGCGCGGGTCGCGGCACTTGCCGGTGACACCGACGCCGCCGAGCGTCAGTTCGCCGCGGCGCTCGAGATGGACCAGCGGATGGGCGCGACGGTACATGTCGCGGAGACGCTGGCCCGACACGCGCTCTTTGCCGCGTCTGTAGGTCGCAGTGACCAGGCCCGGCGCCTTGCCGACCAGGCACGCGCGATTGCCGCGCCGATCGGCCAAACCCGCGTTCTTGACTTGGTGGATCCACTGCTGGCCTCGCACCCAGGGGGTCCGATGGGCCTCGACGGCCTGAGCGACCGGGAGATTGAAGTGCTGCGGCTACTGGCCGAGGGGCTGAGCAATCGCGCGATCGGCGAGCGGCTCTACATCAGCACCAACACCGCCGCCAATCATGTGCGCAGCATTCTGCTCAAGACCGGTGCCGCGAATCGGACGCAAGCGGCAATGTACGCCACCGAGCACGAGCTGCTCTGAGCATCAGATGTTGGTGAATGCGCCGTCCGGCAGGATGCGGTCGGTGACCTGGACGACTACGTCGGCGGGAAGACCGGCGCGCGCGGCCGCGGTCCGGATGGCCTCCGGCGAGGGAGCCTCGTAGAGGCAGTAGGTCTTTCGCTTGTCCGCCGACAGAAACGAGTACAGCCAGCGGACGCCCTCTTCCGCATTGATGCGATTGATCCCATCCACGGCGTCGAGCGTGGGCTCCAGGGCCTCCGCGTAGTTGCGCTCGATCATGAATATCGGCACGGTGAACTCCTACTGGGCATCTCGGCTTGCCGTCTGAAATCCGATGCTGCTCAGGTTAGTGTCCACGCCGTCGGCTAGAAACCCAAGTTCGCTTTGGTCGGGGTCACCGGGCTGCTTCCGGCGTGGCCGGTGTCTGCCGCGCTTGGACCGCTGCGGTGAGACCGTAGGGATAGCTCGATTGGGTGCCAATTCGGCTGTCCCGCTGGATCATTCGGTCGAATGATGGAGTTGTCGTACCCCGCTGTGATGATGGGGTTATGTCTTCGATCGGCTCGGTGGGCTCTGCGGTGACGCTTCCGAAGGAGCGTTTGGAGGTGTTGTTCGAGGAGTTGGCGCAGTTGGCCGGGCAGCGTAACGCCCTGGACGGGCGGATTGTGGAGATCGCGGCTGAGATTGAGCGTGACGGGTTGTGCGGGATGACCGGGGCACGTTCGGTGGCGGCGTTGGTGGCCTGGAAGCTGGGGTCCTGCGCGAGCACAGCCACGTGTCGATGACGCAGGGCCGTTAGATGAGTCGCGGGCGCATTCACTCTCAGTAGCCCACCTTCTGGACCGAACGGTCCGCATAGGCGGTGACAACCGCGGCAATCGAATTCGAATATGCATTATATAGGTTTTTAGCCTATGATCCGCGTACTGAAGGAGTCATTGTGGCCCGAACGCACAGCACAGCGGTCCCCACTCGCTTGGCCGCGCATCCGCTCGGTACCTTCCGTCCGGCGCAGGCGAAACACACCTACGCACATCCTGCTGCCGAGGTGGCGCGCCTCCACAAACGCGGACGGATACACCGGCTGGCCGATGGTTATTACGTCGTCGTCCCCCAGGCCATGGTGGGTCGCGACTGGATGCCCGGCTTGGAAGCCGCTGCGGCAGGCATCGCTTCGGCGATCTACGGACCGGACGAAATCGTCATCATGGGCATCAGCGCCGCACGGCTTTACGGCGCGATTCCACGTGCGCTCGCCACCGGCATCGTGGCCGTTCCTGCCCAACACCGCCCTATCGAGTTATCCGACCGCACAGCCGTCGTCCGATTCGTCAAACGCAACACCCACGCATTGGACGCCGAGCGCTACCAGACTGAGCTCGGACCGACGCTGGTGACCACACCCGAGCAGACGGTTCTCGACCTTGCCCACCGCCCCGAACTGGGCGACGCCGAAATCGATGTCGCGGCTGCCGTCGTTGCGCTGTACGAGCGCAGCGACCCGGACCGCCTGCGCACCCTGGCGACTGAACAACGCCGTGGCGCATCGCTTAAACGAGCCAGAGCCTGGGCGCAGCAGTGAACAGCGACGAAAAGGCTGCCGTGGCCGAACAATTCGGCGTCGCGACCGAACAGGTCGAACGTGATCACCTCATCTCTCACCTCCTGGCCTTCCTGTCCCGGGATTTCGGCGACAGAATTCACTTCATCGGCGGCACAGCGCTCGCCCGCACTCACCTCCCGGACGGGCGGCTGAGCGAGGACATCGACCTCATCGCAATCGGCGACCGCAAGTCCGTCGCTGCCGATATGGACGCCACCCTGCCCCGCGCACTCGCACGCACTCACGGGCGACTCACCCTCGACGCTGAACTCAGCAACGACCCCGACACCCGCCCGGCAATCTGTCGTACCTCCGACGGACTGACGGTGCGACTCCAACTGCTGTCGTCACGGGGCCGAATGGTGTGGCCCACCGAGCGGCGATCCCTTGTTCAGCGTTATGCCGATGCTCCCGCCGCCGAGTTGTCGGTGCCCACACTTGCCGCCTTCGCCGCGTCCAAGACCTCGACGTGGGTCCACCGCCACGCCGCCCGCGACCTGTGGGACCTCTGGGCACTCAGCGGCCTTGGTGCCATCGACGCCTCGGTAGAGGAGCTCTACCGGCGCTACGGCCCGACCAACCAGCCGCCAGCCCCGCACGACTTCACGAAAGCGCCAACAGAGGCCGAATGGCAAAACCAGCTCGCCGGCCAAACCCGTCTCACGGTGACGGCGAGGGACGCCCTACGCGCCGTCCGTGACGCCTGGGCACAGGTCAGCGGGTCCCGATAAACGATGAGAAGAAAATCTGATCTTGAAAAATCGCCATTGAAGTGGGGCGGGCGGGGCTCGAACCCGCGACCAACGGATTATGAAATGGCTAATCTCGCTTTCTCCGGAAAATGCGCAACTGTTCTGTGCCGCATTGGATTAGCTGCCTCGATGATCCCACCGAAACCCAGCGGATTGGGTCATTTCTCAGTCATTCGCGATGAATAAACGATGACAGCTTGGCGCTTTCAAGGCCCTACAGTGCCCCCGCTGAGCGCTGGGGCCAGGCCGATTCGGGCCACTTTGTGAGGCTGACTTTGGGCTCCGGATCAGGTCACGGTATGCCAACCTGCGATCTGAGTCAGCTTCTGCACGTGCCCATTCGGGCTATTGCGGATGCCGTGTGAAGCCTCATGTGGAAATGCCTCGAACCGTCACTACAACAAGGGTGTCGGGTTGAATTCTGAGGAGCCTGCTCCGGAACTACCTGCACTTTTCGGCCGCACCAACAAGGGGCAAGAAACAATTGGGTCGAGAGGGTTCGTCCTTCGAGACCGGGAATTGAGTGCCGAATAGCGCTCGCCCCCGCCGTCGCGGGATCCGACGCATTAGGGACGCAGCGAACCGTTGGCGTTCGCGTGCGGGCCGCGATGTCCATTCGAGCTCAATCGATCGGAACTGGGTCGGGGTGGGAATCATCCCAGGGCTCACCCACAGTTGGCAGAATCCGGATAAGTACGTGCCGAGTGCGGGCCTCACCGACGTATTCTTCAGCCAATTGTCTGACGGCGGTGCGAGTCTTGGTCCCCATCGTGCCAACGACGCCGTCTTTCGACTTGATCGTCACCTCGGTGGTCTCGTCAATCTCGGCGAGACCGACGTAATCGTAGAGGAAGCCGCGCAGGAATATGTTCGTGAAGTCCTCGCGTACGACCCTGATGATCTCGTCCCAGAACGCGTTGCGGTCGGCTGCAAGGATGGCTTCGCTTGTCAAATGAGGGTCACTGACCCGATGCGCGGCGATCATCGTAATGGGATGTGCGAGCGTGACCCACACCGATGGGAACACCGGTGCTACGGCCCGAAGGGATCGCTCGTCGTCTTCAGGAAGAAGGAACCCGGCTTGGCGTTCTGGGAGCGTATCAATGAGTCGCTGTACATAGGGGTCGTGATGACAGCCGACCATGAACCCGAGGTGCTTCACTGCAACGCGGTTCTCAAACAGGCTGGTGAACAGCCTCGCGATGCTGGTTGCGTCGAGTTCTATGGCCGGAACTAAATTAATGCGGCTGCCTTCGGTTCGAACGTAAGGTTCCTCAATCAGCGACACGAATACTTCCTTTTTGTCATCAGCGGGGTCATCGAGGGTGATTACGTCACCTTGTAGCAAGCGGTTTATGAGGTCTGCCTTGATGCTGTGACGTGCTTCCGCCCGCGCTTGGGCATCATCTGCAGCGAGCAAAATTCCGCTGATGGATCCGGCGAGCGCTTCACGAAGACTCTCAACCTTCTTGGCGGGCAAGCGATTACCGTGAGCGTCAACTACTGAGTACTCCTCATCATTCCACCAGACAACCCAGAAGTAGCCGCCGCCGTAATACGCGGCCTCCACCCGCGAAGTACTACTACGGAACTCGTTCTCGACGGCTAGGCGAACTGTGTCTTCAGTTGCGGTCTCACCGGCCTCGCACGCCCTCCCCAGGAGTTGCCTCCCGTCAAAGATGAAGACGCGCTCGTCAGTTTTCTCAAGCGAAGCGAAGCTGCCGCGTACGTTGCCGTTCACGCCATTTAAGGCGACGAGCATACCGACCGTTGCGGGCTTCTCTGCTCGCTCGAGAAAGAGCTTCCCAAGAAATTTCTGCCAGGTGGGCATGTCAACCGGGTCTGCATACGCTTTTGCTTCGCATAGAAGCGGTATCACGTGGGATGCCCCCATTACGCCGACCTCGCGTGCGCCGACGACGTCGAGCTCGTTACCGCCGGATCCAACGACGTTGGAGTACACGTTTCCGTAGCCCTGGCTCTCGAGCTCGGTATGAAGGAGTGCCTCCAGCTGCGCCCCCTTGTCTTTGGCGCTGACTCCCAAAACCAGCATGACGGCACCTCCGACGGCTACGGCAAAACAACGAGACAACAGGCCCCGTAACAGGCATCACCCGAGCTGCTTACGGACCCTAGCCGACCGCGGGCGGTGTTTCGATCGCCTGATCAGCAAACCCACCGCTCGCGGGAGGTCTTCGGGTTCAGCGGGTGTATTTTCGGCGGGAGTCCCCGTTTGTTCGTCGCCGGCTGGTATCCGTCGGAGTCAAGCCCGCGAAACCAAACCGTCGGCGTGGTCGCATGGGGAGGAAGCTCGACGGCGCTACGATAACTCTCGTGAACTGGTAGCGGCTCGCGTCTGCCTCGGCTGGCTGGCGTTAAGAGTCGGTCGAAAGGGCAACCCGTGGCAAGGTCGGGGGCAGAGCGGGCACGCGGCACCGCATGGCGCATCTGGGATCTGCACGTTCATACGCCGGCATCGATTGTTCAGGAGTATGGCGGCAACACCGATGAAATCTGGTCAAGGTACCTCACCGAACTGGCGAACCTGCCCGAAGACATCGGTGTCATAGGGATTAATGATTACTGGTTCCTGGATGGGTATCGGCGTGTTTTTGAAGCTTGGCGCAGCGGCAGGTTCCCAAACTTGGACGCGATATTTCCGGTGGTCGAGATGCGCCTGGACCAGTTCGGCGGTACGGAAGGCAAACTGTCACGTGTCAATCTTCACGTCGTCTTCGATCCAGAACTCGACCCGGATGTCATCCAAGCTCAGTTCTTGAATGCGCTCCAACCCAGGCTGAGACTCTCCCCTGAGCACGAGTCTTTGGGGTGGCAGGGTGTCATCACCCAAGATTCGCTCGCTGACCTCGGGAGCAAGGTCAAGGAATCTGTGCCCGAAGACCAACTCAGCAAGTACGGTTCTGACCTTCGCGAAGGCTTCAACAACCTCAACGTCTCACTTGGGGATGTTCAAAATGTGCTCTCTGGCCCGTATTTTAAAGGGAGGGCCCTGCTGGGAGTGGGTAAGACTGAGTGGGCGGATATCAAGTGGACGGATCAATCGATCGGCGCGAAGAAGAATGTCATCAATTCCGCAGACCTCATCTTTACCGCATTTCAAGACGCCAACAGGTGGAAGGCGAATGTCGAGTCTCTACGCGCAAGCAAGGTGAATGATCGTCTTCTGGACTGCAGCGACGCCCACTACTTCGCAGATTCGGACCAGCACATGCGCCTGGGCGCCTGTCAAACATGGATGAACACCGCTCCGACACTCGCCGGACTCGCATACGCACTTGGAGAGTTCGAGCGCCGAGTTTACGTAGGGCTTGAACCGCTCGCTCTCGCTCGAATCCGTAAGAACCCGGAACGATTCATATCGAAAGTCACTGTGAAGTCTGATAGTGAAGACCACCAACTCTTCGATTATGAGGTCCCGCTCAACACCGGATTCATAGCGGTCGTGGGCAACAAAGGCCAAGGCAAATCTGCCCTCCTCGACTGCATAGCCCTTGCCGGCAACTCCTCACGCAATAGGGAATTTGCATTCCTCACATCGACGCGCTTCCTCAGCACCACAAGTGTGAAGGTCGCCAGAGAGTATTACTCAGAGCTCGAGTGGGCTACTGGAACGACGCGTCGTGCTCAGCTTCCTGACGAACACGATCGGGCTGCCCCCGTCTACGTCGAATACCTGCCGCAGGCTTTCGTCGAACGTGTCTGCAATATCGACCCTGCCACCGGCGACGCCGACGAGTTCGAGCGCGAGCTGCGCGTCGTGTTGTTCACGCACATTCGAGAAGAAGAGAGGTCAGGACAGAAGACGTTCGACGCGCTCCTCGCTCAAAAGACGCGCGCATCGCAGGACACTATCAATCGCCTACGTGACGACCTCCGAGCAGCCATCAATTCCTACGTGTCGATCGCCGCGTTCCGCGCGGAAAATCGGCTGCCTGAAGTCGAAGGACGGCTTTCGTTGAAGGAAAGCGAGGTAGCAGCCGCCGAATCGTCATTGGAATCTGCAAGGGCCGCGCTCGCCGAGATCGACTTGGCTAGTCGCGATGATGGTGAACTCGAAGCCCTTAAGCAAAGATCCGAGGAAATCGAATCTGCGCGAACCGAAATGCTTAGCAAGCGGACTGAGAACGAACAGCGTCAGGCACGGATTCGACAGGCTATCAGCACGATGGAGACGATTGGTCAAGAAGCAGAGGTTCTCCGCACGGACGCCGCCGAGCTCAACGCCCGGGCAGCGGACTTTTTCACTACTGCTGGCGATCCGTACGTATCCGTGACGATCAACCTCATTCGCTATGACGCCTGGCGCGCGACCGTCGAGGCAGATCTTGGTGCGGCAAGAGTCGAGCATGACGCGCTGGTTCGGGACCTTGAAATGCAGGAGGAGGCACGACGCCAAAATGCAGAGTCGCTCGCTGCCGCTGATAGCGCGCGCGAGCGTGCGCGTCAGCGAGTCCTCCAATCAGAGGAACGCGTAGCGGCCTTGGTTGGGGACGAGAACGACGAAGAATCGCTCAGCGGCCTTCGGGCGCTACGCACTCGTATCACCGAAGCTCCCACCGAGATGGAGAACCTGCGCCAGCAGATCAACAAGCACGCCGGCCGCATACACGGCGCACTCCGCGCCCAACTCGAGGCCGTAGAAAGCCTTTATGCACCTGCGTCTGACTTCATTGCACAAGCCGAGGTCGTTCGGAATGCAGGCCTTGAGTTCAACGCAGAGCTTCGTATGCTGCCAAATTGGCGGAGTATTCCAAGGAGCCTGGACGGTCGGCGCAACGGCGATTTCACCGACTGGCTCGCCGAGCTGCCCCGGCGGATCGAGGACACGAGTTGGGACCAGCTCTCACCGCAACTGTTGGAAGCCCTCGTCCGCTTAGAACACGAACGAGGGGAGCCTGACGATCCGTTCAGGAACCCCGCTCACGCCTTGCGAGGGACTACGGAGTTGGACGAGTTCTTGATGAGCATCTTCGACCTGTCGTGGCTAGAAGTTCGCTTCGGTCTGACTGGCGACGGTTTACCGCTATCGCAGCTGTCTCCTGGCCAACGCGGGCTCGTGCTCGCGCTGTTTTACCTCGTGGTTGACCGTCGTACCACACCACTGCTTCTCGACCAGCCGGAGGAGAACCTCGACAACGAAACCATCGCATCGAAGCTTGTTCCCGCGATTCACGAGGCTGCCGGGCGGCGTCAGACCATCGTAGTCACGCACAACGCAAACCTCGCCATCGTCGGCGATGCTGATCAGATCATCCACTGCCAATTGCGAGATCTGCGATTTTCCGTCAGCAGCGGAAGCATCGCTGAGCTCGACGTCGCACAATTCGCTTTGAACGTCTTGGAGGGGACCAAGCCTGCGTTCGACAACCGCCGTCATAAGTACGAAGCGTTCCCTGAACTCACATGAGCCTCGCTTTCGTGTCGCCGTGAGCCTCATGTTCAGTGGCTACGCGGCCAGGTCTTTAGTCATTCCCGCCGCATGTTTCCTTCGACAGCTTGTGTGGCTGCGTAGTCGATGGAACTTGTCGGCGATTGTTGTGGCCATCTAGTGGCCGCGGCGCCATGCCGATAACTGTGCGCTGTATCGCCTTGGCCGGCAACACGTTTCGCGTGTCAGTCGCGCCGATAACACCCGGTCATGCCGCGGCAACCGCGACGCTTAGCAGAAACTCCACCGTGAGGGTCTTCGTTGTGGCAACGACGATGTCGGGGCGTGGTCACTCCCGGGAGGGCTTCCGTCTTTTCTGCACTGTCTTCATCAGTAACAGCTTCGATCCACGGGCGTCGGGCGCTATTGCTCGACGTCTTCGGCCAGACTCGCCCATCGTGGATAACCGCTGTTATCCATGATCGACTGCCCAGTCTCCGGGCAGTGCACGATGTAGCCAACCAAGCTATGGATCGGGTCTGGTGTAGTTAGCGTTTTAGGTGACGCATTTGCGCGAAGGGGAGATCGGATTTTGAGCAAGCTGGGCAATTTCGTGTGGGGGATCGCGGATCAGCTCCGGGGCGTATACAAGCCGCACCAGTACGGCGGGGTAATCCTGCCGTTCACGATCCTGCGACGCCTAGACTGCGTCCTCGAACCCAGTCGCGACGAGGTCCGGACGCTGGCCGCCAAGTGCACCGGCGGAGCACTGGATGTCCAGGTAAAACGCACGATGGGGCTCGGGTTCTACAACACCAGCGCCTTCGACTTCGCCCGCCTGCTGGAGGATCCCGAGGGACTGCGGGCCAACCTGATTGACTACATCACCGGGTTCTCGGCCAACATCGACGTGTTCGAGCGGTTCAAGTTTGAAAACGAGCTGGCAACCCTTGACGAGAAGAACCGGCTCTACCTGGTGACCTCGAAGTTCGCCGAAGTCGACCTGCACCCGGACACGGTGCCCAACGCCGAGATGGGCGACCTCTTTGAGTACCTGATCTACAAATTCGCCGAAGCATCCAACGAGGAAGCAGGCGAGCACTACACGCCGCGTGATGCGATCCGGCTCATGGTCGACCTGCTATTCGCCGAGGACAACAAGGCCCTCCTCGAGCCCGGCACCGTCCGCACCATCTACGACCCCACCGCTGGCACCGGCGGCATGCTGTCGGTCGCCGAGGAGCGCCTGCTGGAACGCAATCCCGATGCCCGGCTGCGGTTGTATGGGCAGGAGATCAACGACCAGTCGTACGCGATCTGCAAGTCCGACATGATCGCCAAAGGGCAGGACGCCGGAAACATTCGGCTGGGCGACACCCTGGCCGGCGACCAGTTCTGGGACCGCACCTTCGACTTCTGCATGTCCAACCCGCCCTACGGTTTCGACTGGAAGGCGTCCCACGCGGCCGTCGAGAAGGAAGCGCTTGCCGCAGGTTCCCGCTTTTCGCACGGTCTTCCGTCCATCGGCGACGGGCAGATGCTGTTTCTGTGCCACCTTGCGCACAAGATGCGGCCCACGCACGAGGGTGGCGGCCGCGCCGGGATCGTCCTGAACGGGTCGCCGCTGTTCAACGGCGCCGCCGAGTCCGGCCCGTCAAGGATCCGCCAGTGGCTGCTGGAATCGGATCTGGTTGAGGCGATCGTCGCGCTGCCGACGAACATGTTCTTCAACACCGGCATCGCCACCTACATCTGGATCCTAGATAACACGAAACGCCCTGAGCGCGTGGGCAAGATCCAATTGATCGACGCGACCTCGTTCTGGACGAAGATCCGCAAGAACCTCGGCGCGAAGAACCGCGAAGTCGACGCCAAGGCACGCGACCGCATCTTGGGCCTCTACGACGCCTTCGACGAGGCCGACCCTGACTACTCGAAGGTGTTCACCGCCAATGACTTCGCCTACTGGACGATCACCGTCGAACGGCAGCTGCTGGAGGAGGACGGCAATCCGGTCACGGACCGCAAAGGGAACCCGAAGCCGGATGCGAAGAAGCGGGACACCGAGAACGTTCCGTTCACCTACGGCGGCAACAGAGACGGCGACGCGGGCCGGGCCGCGACGATCAAGGCATACTTCGAAGCCGAGGTGCGCCCGCACGTCCCGGACGCTTGGGTCGACACTGCGAAAACCAAAGTCGGGTACGAAATCCCATTTACCCGACACTTCTACAAGTACGTGCCGCCGCGGCCGCTCGCGGAGATCGATGCCGACCTGGAGAAGCAGGTCGCTAAGATCTTGGACTTGCTGCGGGAGGTGGAAGGGTGACCAAGTCGGTACGTCTTAAGTGGCTGCTCGAGGAGGTCGATGATCGTGCAGGCGAGCGGGCCACGACGCTGCCTCTTCTGTCGGTATCGATCACGAAGGGCGTCCAACGCCGCGATCAAACTGACGCCCCCACGCGCGCAGCGGCCGAGGACCTCTCCAATTACAAGGTCTGTTGCGCAGGAAACCTCGCCGTCAACCGCATGCGCGCGTTTCAAGGAGCGCTTGGTGTCGCACCCGAAACCGGTATGGTCAGCCCCGACTACGCGGTTCTCCGGATCTCCCCGTTGATCGAGCGTCGCTGGCTCAACTATTTTCTGACCAGTAGTTCCATGGTTGCCGAGATGGCCAGTCTTGTGCGCGGCATCGGAGGCACCGAGACGGGGAATGTCCGGACCCCGCGGCTCAACATCAGCGATCTTCATTCGATCCGCATCGATCTCGAATCGTTGGAGGCACAGCGCGCCATCGCCGACTACCTCGACCGCGAGACGTCCCGTATTGACACGCTTATCGACGAGCAGCAGTGCCTAATCTACATGCTTGGCGAGCGGCGGAACGCCCTCGTATCCGGCGTCTTCATGGATAGAACCCCCAACAGCAGGGTCCATTATGCGTGCCTTGACATTGTCGACTGCTTGCACTCGACGCCTGACGTTTGCGATGAAGGTGAGTATGAAGCGGTACGGACGGCCTCGGTTCGAGCCGGAAAATACCGACCTGGCAATGGTTTACGTGTTGATCGTGAGACTTGGTCGGCGCGCAACTCGGGCGGTTCGCCAAGGATAGGAGACATCCTCTTCACCAGGGAAGCGCCCGCAGGTGAAGCATGCATGGTTCCCTCGCACAAAATCTGTCTGGGGCAAAGGATGGTGCTACTCAGGATCGATGATCGTACTTGCGTCGGCGAGTTCCTGATGTGGCAGATCTACTCGGATCGTGTGCAGGATCGCTTCCGGCTTGCTGCGAACGGGTCCACGGTTGGCAACGTGCGGTTGCCTGTACTTCGCTCGACACCTATCTGGCTCCCATCGCTGGACGAGCAGCGGCGCATAGCTTCGTACCTCGACGAGCAGACCGCAAAAATCGACACCCTAATCACCGAGACCGAGCGGTTCATCGAACTCGCTCGCGAGCGCCGGTCGGCACTCATCACGGCTGCTGTCACGGGCCAGATTGACGCGCCAGAATCCGCCGCCCAGAACTCACACTTCTGCAGACTTGAGCCACGACCTTCAGCGCGCCGGGCTGTCGGTCAGGCAGAATATGACGACGGAGGTGACAGCGGTGCATGAGGTGGTCGAGTCGAAGCGGCACCAGATACAGGATTTATGCCGTGAGCTCTCGGTGCGTCGCTTGGACGTGTTCGGCTCCGCTGTCAGCGACTCATTCAACGTCGATACCAGCGATGTCGACGTCCTCGCGGAGTTCGAGGCGGGACCAGACTTCGACCACTACTTCGCGCTCAAAGAAGGGCTCGAAAAAATCATCGGCCGACCGGTTGATGTGGTGACACCGTCCGGCTTGGCCAACCCGTACTTCAAACAGCGCGTCATGCAGACGCGAGAACCGATCTATGCAGCCTGATCCTCGAAAGTATCTCTGGGACGCGCTGCGCGCCGCGGGATTCCTGCGCCAATTTGCCGCCGGAAAAACATTCAGGGAATACCAGGATGATGTGCTGCTGCGCTCGGCCGTTGAACGGCAATTCGAGATAGTCGGGGAGGCGCTGAGTCAGCTGGCGAAGAGTCACGCCGACATGGCGGCGCAAGTTCCCGAACTACCGCGGATCGTGGCCTTCCGGAACATCCTGATCCACGGGTACGCGAACGTCGACGACGCCCTTGTGTGGCAGGTCCTGACAGACAAACTTCCGCAGTTAGAAACGGCGGTGCGGACATTGCTGGCCGAGTCGGCAGGCGATCCCGAGTCCATCGATTCGCAGGCAACTCACGAGGAGACCGGGAGTTGAGTCGGCAAACCGAGAGCTTTCTCGAACTCGCTCAGGACCGCCGCTCGGCCCCGATCGTCCGCGCCGGCACAAGCCAAATCGCCGTGCGGGAGGGGTCCTGAAACATGGCTCTGCACAACGAAATCGAGTTCGAAAAGGAGTTCGCCGAGCACCTGGCGGCCCACGGCTGGCTCTACTCACCCAATGACGCCGACTACGACCGCGAACGCGCCCTGTTCCCCGAAGACGTCCTCGGCTGGCTAGCCGACACTCAGCGCGAGCAGCTGGACAAAGTCGTCAAGCCGGGCTCCGGCTACATCGCCAAGCAGCAGGCCCAACTGCTGGACCGGATCGTGAAAGTCCTTGATACACCGCTGGGCAATGGCGGCGGCACCCTCAACCTGCTCCGCAAGGGATTCTCACACCTGGCGGCGAAGTTCCAGATGTGCGTATTCAAGCCCGAATCGACACTCAACGAGAAACGCAACTCCGACTACGCAGCCGTGCGGGTGCGAGTCATGCGGCAGGTGCACTTCTCCACCGCCGATCAACGCTCGGTGGACCTGGTGTTCTTCGTCAACGGGCTGCCAGTGGCCACCGCGGAACTGAAGACCGATTTCACCCAGACCGTCGCCGATGCGATCACCCAGTACAAGACGTCCCGGCTACCCAAGGACGCCAAAACCGGCGCGCTCCAGCCGCTGTTCGTCTCCGGTGCCCGCGCGCTGGTGCACTTCGCGGTGTCCGACGACGAGGTCTGGATGGCCACCAATCTCTCTGGTGACACAACGCATTTCCTGCCGTTCAACCGTGGCGCCGAAGACGGCGGCGCCGGGAACCCACTCAACCCGACCGGTTCGAAATCCGCCTATTTGTGGGAGCGGGTTCTGCAGCGCGACGCCTGGCTCAACATCCTCGGCCGACTGATGTACATCAAGCACGAGTCGAGCACCGACCCGATCAGCGGCAAGACCACCAAGTCGTCGTCGCTACGATTCCCGCGGTTTCACCAGTGGGAGGCTGTCACCAGACTCACCGCCGCGGTCACGGCCGAAGGCGTCGGAAAGCGTTACCTGATCCAGCATTCAGCGGGTTCGGGCAAGACTGACTCGATTGCCTGGACCGCGCACCGGATGGCGCGGCTGCAGGTCGACAACCAGAAGGTGTTCGACTCGGTCATCGTCGTGACCGACCGCAACGTGCTCGACGCCCAGCTGCAGGACGCGATCAAGCAGATCGACAACGACCAGGGCATCGTCGTGGCCATCGACCGCGACGAAGCCGCGAAAGCTGGCGGCGAGGCGAAGTCGAAATCCGGCCTGCTCGCCACCGCGCTGCTTGGCGGCAAGCTGATCATCGTCGTCACCATTCAGACTTTCCCGTTCGCGATGAACGAGATCCGAAAGAACAAGGGGCTCAGAGGCAAGACGTTTGCCGTCATCGCCGACGAAGCCCATTCGTCGCAGTCCGGACAGATCGCGAGCAAGTTGAAGTCCGTGCTGACCGCCGACGAACTCGAAGAGATCGAGGAGGGCGGTGAGATCGATATCGAGGCAGTGCTGGCTGCCGAAGCCAGCGAGCGTGCCGAGTCGGCCAACATCTCCTACTTCGCGTTCACCGCCACACCCAAAGCCAAGACACTGGAACTGTTTGGCCGCAGGCCAACTCCCGACGAGAAACCGGTCCCGTTCCACGTCTACACGATGAAACAGGCCATCGAGGAGGGCTACATCCTCGACGTGCTGACCGGGTACCACTCGTTCAAGTTGGCGTTCCAGGTGGCGCAGAACGTCGCACACGGCAACGAGGTGGACCAGGCCCAAGCCACCAAGGAGGTCATGCGCTGGGTCAAGCTCAACCCGCAGACGATCGCGCAGAAGGCCGCAATCATCGTCGAGCATTTTCACGAGAACGTAGCGGGGCTGCTCGAAGGGCACGCCAAGGCGATGGTCGTCACCGACTCCCGCAAAGCGGCGGTGCGCTACAAGCTCGCGATCGACTCGTTCATCGCCCAAAAGGGCTACGGCTACGGCACCCTCGTCGCGTTCTCGGGCACGGTGCAAGACCCGGAGTCCGGGCCAGAGCCGTTCACCGAAGCCAGCATGAACCCCGGCGTGCATGACCTGCGTACCTCATTTCGCGGTGACCAGTACAAGGTGATGATCGTCGCCAACAAGTTCCAGACCGGATTCGACCAGCCGCTGTTGTGCGCGATGTATGTCGACCGAATCCTGTCCGGCGTCACTGCGGTGCAGACCCTCTCGCGGCTCAACCGCACCTACCGCACCCCGTCGGGCATCCAGAAGACCGCGTCGATGACGCAGGTTGTGGATTTCGTCAACGAGCCCGAGGAGATCCGCAAGGCGTTCGAGCCGTACTTCACCGACGCGTTCCTGGAAACCGAAACCGACCCGAACCTGGTCCACGACCTGGCGGCGAAACTCGACACCGCCGGCATCTACACCGAAGCCGAGATCGACCAGTGCGCAGAGGTTTTCGTGACTGGCAAAGGTCACAACGCGCTCAAGGCGGCGGTCGACCCCGGCAAGAAGCGGTTCGCCGAGCGCTACCAGGCCGCCCTGATTCACAACGGCGGCGAGGGTGACAAGGCGGCACTGGCCGAGCTGGACATGTTCCGCAAGGACGTCGGGTCCTTCGTGCGTCTCTATGACTTCATGTCGCAGATCATCGACTACGGTGACCCCGGTCTGGAGAAGAAACAGATCTACCTGCGCGAGCTTGAACGGGTGATCCGGCCGGACAACTACACCGCTCCGATCGACCTGTCTGACGTAGTGCTCAAGCACGTCAAACAGATCGACCGGGGCAGGATCGATATCGGCCTCGGTGTGCGGGTCGGGCTATCCGGAATCACTGCCGCGGGGTCCGGTGAGAAGCGCGACCCGAAGATGGTTGCCTTCCAGCAGGTGCTCGACCGACTCAATGACCTGTTCGGATCCGAAGACTTCACCGAATCGCAGAAGGTGTCGTTCCTGGAAGCACTGTTGCAGACGCTGCTCGAGGATGCTGCGCTGGTGCAGCAGGCGAAGGTCAACTCCGCCAAGCAGTTCGTGGAGTCCCCGGACTTCGATGACGCCGTTACCGGCGCAGTCGCCGACAATCAGGGCGCGCACGAGAAGATGAGCGACTATTTCTTTACCAATGCACCAGGCCGGTCACATTTGATTTCCGACATCGCCAAATGGTTCTACCAGGTCGTCACGGATGAGAGTCTGCAAGATGCTCAGCGGTGAGGCTGCGGGGCGCTGCACGACCGTGAACGGTGGCAGCTTCAACGCCCGTGCTGGCAGGTACGTCACTGCGAAACCGGCGCAGGAACCGGTTTTGACAGCCACAGCTACCTATCTGGAACGGGTATGAGCAGCTTGATCGCGCGCGCATCTGGATCGGGTGGGGCTTCATTGGCACGCAAGATGTGCATAAGGACAGAAAGCTTGTGCATCCGAGACAATCCCGCGTGTTCGTTGGGGCGCGGGAGGCCCGTGTCGTTGCAGTGACTAGCGTTGATTCCGACAAGAAATGACCGGCGATAGCCTTCCATTATGATTTTCCCCTGAGACACAATTGCGCCGTCGTCCATAGGAATACGCAAATCAATCGGGGCCATACCGCGCTGTGCGACGTACACGGGTCCGCCTGAATTGCCGTTGGTAGAAAATGCATCGAACAACACCTGATGATTGCCGTCTTTTGTAGTCGGTTCACCTTCGCAGTAGCGGTGATTCTGTTGCGGGTCGCTGGCGATCACACCTGACCGTAGAACGGGCCTAGTTTGAAGCCGGTCATACCAAATCGGATAGCCAGGAAAAGTCACAAACTCTCCAGGTTCTAATTCCGGCCAGAGTCTTTCGCATTCCAACAGATAAGCCCAACTGTGTGCGTGGTTGAACATGATCCCGTCGGGGCTAGTCTCAGCCATGAATTTTTCTACATCTCCGTGTAAGGTACCGATTATCTCCACGGGTGCCCCAGTTTTTGCGGCGATGGGAATGACCGCAACATCAACCAGAGGGTCGGAATCATAGTAGAGGGGCTGGGGGTCAGCGACTGTATGTTCTAGCAGTAAATATTTACTTTGCCACCATTGCACCTTGATTGACTTTAGCGTTGCACCTCCATTTTCGATCTCATTCGCGAATGTAGCATCGGTTAAGTGTCGGTTGGTGACCAGACCTATGCGACTGTCAGGACTTGGGAACTCAACAAGAAAACCTGTTCCTTCAATCGGCTTGCATTCGAGTCCACTATCTGCAAAGTGATGCGTGACAGTAAGCCTGCACGCTGAGTAGAGCTGATTCGTACCAAATCCCGTGTCCATCACCGTTCCTTGCCCATCCGTTGCGGGTCGGGATGCATTGTCACACGGGGCGTACGACAGAGCCTGCAATCGCGTTCGCCCCGGTTAGCTCGACGCTGTGCCAGGGCGCGCCCTGGCACAGCCAAGACCACCGACGCCAGCGGGTCACATCGGCAGGTTGACATAACTCAGGTTGGACTCATAGACCTAGCGAGTAACCCACATCATTGTCTCGGCTGCGGTCGATGTGCTGGTCGATTATGCGGTGATCGGGGATGTTGATTCCTGCGCCGCCCGCGCACCATTGCTGAAAAGCGGCCCGCCGCTGTCGAACGTCTTTGTCGCGCCGCCATAGCAGGCCACGCACCGGCACGGGCAATGGGGAACCATCAGCTTCGTGTGCGACCTGATGGGCGGTGCGGGCTCGCTCGTCGCGGTGGCCGATCAGCGTCCGAGCCAGCTGTGCGGCGTCGCGGCTGGTGCCGCGTCGCGGGATATGAAAGCCGTCGGGCTGGTGGTGTTCGTGGACGCCGGCGATCCGCTCGTGGAGGTAGGCGGTGTTGGCATCGCGGCCGCGGGTCATGGCGACGTAGAACAGTGCGCGGGTGGTGTTTTCGCCCAGCACGGCATGCGCGGTGTCGACGGTGACGCCTTGCGCGGAATGCACGGTAAGGGCGTAGCCGTAGGTGATGTGCTCACGCAGATAGCGGCCGCTGAAGGCGGCACACGCGCCATCACTCAGGCGTCGGGCGGCGATGCGATCGTTGTCGGGGTCCACCACATAGACACGCCAGCGGTTGCCGTTGCGCACCGGGTCGGCGGGCTTCTTGATGTCGGCGTCGAAGACCGGCATGTTCGGGTCGTTGCGACGGCTGACGATCAGGTCACCGACCGCGACGCGGTGCCCCCGCGCGGCCAACTTGGTGGGCTGCTCAGCGCAGATGGTGTCGCGGTGGATGCGCCAATTGAGGGCATCGGCCATCTCGGTGGTGCCGCATATCAGCAGCGCGTCCTTCCCGGCCGCAATATCGCGGCGGTAGCCGGCCAGGGCGTCGGCGGCCATCGCGACCCGGTCACCGGTGTGCAGCCGGCCCTGGGCGCGGTACCACTCCACGGCGCGGCGCACCGAGGCGGGCCCGCCGTCGCGCAGCGCCAGCGACGCCGTCCGCTCGCCCGCGTCACGCATCCGCCAGACCTCCGAGAGCCGCTGCGCCCAGGGAAGATCCGTGCACAGTTGGGCGAACATGCCGCCGCGGGCCTTGACCGGGCCCAGCTGGTGGGCATCGCCGACGAGCACGACCTTGGTGTGGGCGGCCGTGGTCGCTTTCAGGAGCCGAAACAGATCGTCGGTGCCGACCATGGCGGCCTCATCGACGACGACCACGTCCAAATGCCCCAACGCCAGGGCGCCGCTGTCCAACTCGTGCAGAGCTTTGGCGATCGTGTAGCCGACATCGCCGGCGCCTTCCCGGATCGCGACATCGACCGCGGTCCCGGTCGGGGCCAACACGAACACCCGGGCGGTGAGGCTGTGGCGGGCCACGGCCGCCAACGCCCGCAGCGAGGTGGTCTTGCCCGCCCCCGCCGGCGCGCTGAGCGGCTGCACCAACCACGGGGAGATTGCGATGTTGTACACCGCGCGTTGCTGCTCGGGGGACAGCCCGTCCAGGTCGCCGTCGCGCACCCACATTTCCGCCCGGCAATCCTGGGCGTCCACCAGCTGCAACAGCCAGGCCTCTTCGCGCAAAATATGGTCCACGGTGAACCGTTCGTGGCCCTCACGCTGATGAGGCTGCCGCGGCCCGGACAGCCGGATCCCGATGTTGTCGACGGCCTTCTCGATGAGCTGGCGTGGGCTGCTCGCGGTGTCCACGGGCAGCTGCGCGCCGATGATCTCGACCAGGTCCGCGCGGGTGAACGCGGCCTTGTCGCTCTGCGCGGCCACCTCCGCCAGCCGGAGCCGATCCACCTCCTGCCCTCGCGCCTCGCAACGGGCACGGTAGGCCTGGCGGCGGGCGGCGTCCTCGACGGGCAGGCCGCGGGCATCGGCGCGCCACGCGGCCCGCAACTGCGCGAAGGACAGCTGTTCCGGTTTGCTCGGCCGAGTCGCCTTCTGCGCCGCACTCAGCTGCGCCGCCGACAACTCATGCCCCTCCGCGAGGGTGAGGTTTCCCGCCGCCCACTCCCGCAACTGCGACGAGCGCTGCGACCAGGCGGTGATGCTCTCCGCGGAGATACCGGCGGCCTCGGCGATGCCCGTGGCGGGGTCCACCGGCAGCCACTCAAAGCCGCACGACCGTGTCAGTTCGCGGCGCAGCGTGGCCTGATAGATCACCCCGGCGGCCTTGGCTTCGTGATACAGCGACGTGCCGTCCAGCGACACCATTTTTCCGCCGGCGCGGGCCTGGCGGTTGGGGACGATGACGTGGGTGTGCAGGTGCGGATCACCCGCGCGGGAGGTCTCGTGCTGGTAGGCGATCGCCACCAGTCCGGGTAAGTGCACCAGGTCCTTGTGCCCCGTGACCGGGTTGTGCACGCGGGTGTAGCCGGCATGCTCCGCGAGGTATTCGAGGGCCTCCGAGATCGCGGTTGTGTGCGCGTCAGAGATGGCTTTGTGGGCCACCTCGCCGGCCCGGATCGCCCGGGCCAACGACACACTTTTGGGGGCGCAGAACGTCAGATCGAAACCGTGCACACCGCGGTTCCCCAACGCCCGTCCGGACGCCCCGTTGGGTGCGGTGCCGTCATCGAGCCAGCGCCCCGCCACGTCGGGATCAGCTGTCCCACCCGCCCGTTGAAGATCGGTGAGACCCACGAGTTTGGCCGCGGTGTGGGCGTCTCCGGCGCACAACCAGACCGGCGTACGGGTGTCGTGTTCGGCGTAGTACTCCCCCAGCCCGCCACCAGTACGACGCACCTCGGCGCCGGCCGCTGCCGCGGCGCGGGCGGTGTCGTTGTAGTAGCTGATCGACCACCGCGAAAGCTTGGCAATCGTCAACACCCGACACCACCCGAGACCTCAAACCGCCTGGCGCACAACCCCGGCGGGAGCACACGCGATGTGTGCTACCGCCAATCTCGCACACCAATGTGCAAATGTGCCATAGCGATTGACAGGTTTCTGAATTCTTCTGCTGCGTAGCGAAAGTCGACCGGTATCAGTGAGAGTCGACGAGAATTGTTGGGAAAAACGTTGATTCGCAGTATGACTGACGCAACACCGGCGATCAACGAGCAAGAGCTGAGCCAGCTATGGTGTCGCAGCGCGCCCCCCTCGCAAGCAGAGACCGCGCCAGCCGCCCTCCCGCTCCAGCCCGCACAGTCGAAGTACAAGCTGATTCGCCGCGGTTGTAGCGGGGAGCGGTAACCGGAGCAGATGATATGTACATGGGCCAGCCGTCCGGCAGCCGCTGACAGAAAGAGTCGCCATGGAGGACACCGCCGACGACAGGTGGATCACCCGACAGGAGCTGGCCGACCGCTACGGCGTGCCCGTCAAGACACCCGCCGAATGGGCATCAAAGGGAACAGGGCCACCGTATGCGAAATTCGGCCGGCACGTCCGGTATCGGATCAGCGATGTGGTCGCCTGGGAGACAACGCAACTGAACCGACCGAAGCGGAACTCCGCTTAGCAGCCCGCGTGTCGGTGGCGCGCGATACAGTGCCCGGAAATGGGTCGTTCGCAACGTCGGGGCACGCACCGACCTGCCACGTCCGGGAGTGAGAAAGTTCTCCCATCCCGCCTTTGCGAACACCCCAGCTGAAGAATTCGTCGGCTCCGGATCGGCAGCCTCGCGGAAGTAGGAACCATGGCAGGACGGCCGCAATTGCGGATCGGTACACACGGGCAGATCAAACGCATCAACAAAGGCGGTGGCGTTTGGCTTGCGCGTTGCCGCTACCGCGACACTGACGGCGTGACCCGTATCGTCCAAAGGCTCGGTCCCGCCGATGAATACGACCAGCACGGCAAGCTGGCAGAGGACGCGTTGGTCGTGGCGCTCGCGGAACGCAAACGCTCGGCCAACCACGGCGAGATTGGCCCAGCCACCAAAGTGGTTGACCTTGTGGAGCAACACCTTGTACGCCTGGCCGAGGACGGCCGCTCCCCGGTCACCATGTCGACGTACCGCTTCACCACGAAAGATCTCAAGAAGTTCATCGGCGGCCTGCGGGTAAGCGAGGCGACGCCGGCCCGCATGGACGCCACCCTCCGGTCCATGCGGAGCGCGCACGGCACGACGAAGGCCCGCCAATCGAAGTCGATCCTGCGGGGCGCACTGCAGCTCGCGGTGATGGCCAGTGTGCTGAGCGCCAACCCGGTGCGCGACGTGCAACCGCTGCGGTCCAAGACCCAGCCCAAAGGCGCGGTCGCACTCACCGCCGACCAACTCCGCCAACTGCTCACCAAACTCCATGCGTCCGCCTTCTGCGAGAAGCACGACCTGGTCGACCCGATCACCTTGCTCATCGCCACCGGCCTGCGGCGCTCGGAACTCCTCGGCCTGCGCTGGACGGACTTCGATGAGAAGACGAGCATGCTCGCCGTCACCGGCAAAGTCATCCGCGTGCCCGGCGAGGGTCTGCTGCGCGTCGACGAGACCAAGTCGACCGCCGGTCGACGAAGCATCCCGCTGCCGAAGTTCGCCGTCGAGATGCTGCTGAAGCGCCGGCAGCGGCCCTACCTCGGCGAGCAAGCAGTCATCTTCCCTTCGACGGCCGGGACGCTTCGCGACCCAAACAACTTCGGCAAGGAGTGGCGCACGGCGCGGCAAGAGTTGGGCGTGGCCGAAGTGACCACCCACAGCTTCCGCAAGACCGTCGCGACCCTCATCGACGACGAAGGGCTCTCGGCCCGGATCGGCGCCGACCATCTCGGGCACACCCACGTCAGCATGACCCAGGACCGCTACATGACCCGAGGGCGGATCCACACGCAGGTAGCGGACCTGCTGGACCGCACGGTCCGCATAAACGATGAATAAACGATGACTTCGGCGCGGCCAGCCGCAAAAATAGCCTCTGAAGTGGGGCGGGCGGGGCTCGAACCCGCGACCAACGGATTATGAGTCCGCGGCTCTAACCAACTGAGCTACCGCCCCCGGGCGTCACACGACCATAGACACTAGCGCGCCATCCAGCGACGCGAACCGCACGCCGGGAAAACAGCTCACTCGACCGGCCGCAGCCGGAAAACCCTGATCTCCCGCGGCGCGCACTTGACCCGATACGCCTCGTAGCCCGCGTAGAAGTCGACCGCCTTGGCCCACGCCGCGGCGCGGGCATCGCCGGTCAACAGCTCGGCCCGGTACTGCCGGGGAGGACCCTTGTACTCGACCGTGCATTCGGGATGGGCCAGCAGGTTGGCACTCCACCCCGGGTGCGAGGGGCGACCGTAGTTGGACCCGATCGCCAGCAGCCCGTCGGAATCCTCGATCAACGTCAGCGGATTCGTGCGCGGTCTGCCGGACTTGGCCCCCGTCGACGTCACGAGACCGGTCCGGTTCAGGCCCGCGGAACTCAGGCGCCCGTTGGTACGCGGAATCAGCACTTTGTCGACCCGCGGCGCTATGTGGACTGCAACTTGAGAACCGAGGCGGCTCATCGCGAAGCGTTCGAACAGGACTTCGTGGACGCGCAGCCGCCGCCCGCGCAGCGAGCTTTCTCGACGAAATGACACATCTGAACCGTAGCCCCCGGACAATGCGCCCACGGCCCCGCGCCTACGAACCTTCTTTCCTGGCGCGCCGCCGACTCTCCCAGGTGTATTGCTTGTACTCGTCCTGGACGTGAGTATCGCGGTGGTTACCCGGACACAACCACTGACGGTCCATTCGATCGCCGTTGCCCGTCATGTCGATGATGTGATACTCCGCGTCGACGCGGCAGTTGAGGCAATAGCTCGTGCCGACCTCCAAGACTTCTCCCGGCTCCATGTTTCCTCGATTCGTTGACCCGTTGTGCGACAACAACTAATACACGTAGACGACCGCGCCGTTGCCGCCGTTGCACACCACCATCGAACCGTTGGCCGCGCACGTCATCGTGTAGTGCTGGCCGGTCACCGGACTCACGGCCTCGACCTGCCGCTGCGTCACGCTGGCCGGACCCCCGGCGCCGTAGGCGAGCCGAACCTGCTCGGCAAACGGGCACGAGGTGTCCGCGGACCCGACCGCGGAGTGGGCGAAGCCGCCGGACGGCCCGGACGTCGGAGGACAGGCCTGAGCCCCCGCCGGGAGGGCGACCGAAGTCGTCGTCGGAGCAGGCTCGGTCACCAGCGTCCACGGCGCACAACCTTGCGACCTGAACCCGGCGTCCGTCGGCGCGATCGTCACCGATTGAGGCAGGATGCCCGCCCCATTGGCGATGATGTCGGCGGTTTGCCCGCCGAACCCCCGCAGCCGTTCCCAATAGCAGGAGGCGCCGCCTTGCGACCGATAGGTGCCTGGCACCAGGTCAACACCCGTGCGGAACGTCCCGTCACCCGGGATGCTGCGCGCGGGCGCAACCGAGGAAGTAGAAGAGGTGGTGGTCGGCGCGGCGGAGCTGGACGGCGGAATCGACACCGTGGTTCCGGGGTAGATCGGCGGCAGCCGGGAGGGGTTGTCGTGACCGGTCGGAGTTTGTCGTGACGGTTTGACCCCGGAATCCGAACAACCGGTCACCGCCAACATCGCGATCGACACGATGGCGAAGACCGTTCTTGCCGCCATGACCCCTCGATGCTGCTCAGATGCAGACTCGTTTGCTGTCCTTACGCTACCCCGAGCGGGCCGGCCGGCAACTGCGCGTGGGTGAGAACATGGCCGGTGTGACGGCACCAGGGTTGACCGGCTCGGAGGCTGCCGAGCGGCGGGCACGCGACGGGGCCAACACGTTGCCGGCGTCGAAGCGGCCTTCGGTCGTGCGCCGCATGCTCGGGGAGCTGACGCACTTCTTCGCCCTGCTGCTGTGGGCGGCCGCCGCCCTCGCCTTCTTCGCCGAGCTTCCGCAACTCAGCGTCGCCATCATCGCCGTGATCGTGCTGAACGGCTTCTTCGCCTTGATCCAGCAAGCTCGGGCCGATCGCGCCGCCGACCGGCTGCAGGAAATGCTGCCAACCCGTGTCACGGTGTGGCGCGACGGCCGCCGGCAGCTGGTCGAGGCAGAGGACGTGGTGGTCGACGACATCCTGCTGCTGGAAAGCGGCGACCGGGTGCCGGCCGACGCGGTGGTGCTGGCCGAGAATCAGTTGCTCGTCGACTCCTCCATGCTCACCGGCGAGAGTCAGGCCGGCTCCGTGGCTCAGGGCGAAGCGCTGTTTGCCGGCACCTTCGTCGTCGAGGGCGACTCGCGCGCCCAGGTCACCGCGATCGGACAACACACCAGGCTGGCGGGCATCGCCCGCTTGTCGACGTCGACGACCAAGCCCGACACCCCCCTGACCCGGGGCCTCAATGGCGTCGTCCGTCTCACCGCCGCCATCTCGGTCAGCGTAGGCGTACTGTTCCTGCTGCTTTCCCTGCTGATCGGCAACCCGGTCCAGCAGGCCTTCGTGTTCGCGATCGGTGTCACTGTTGCCTTGGTCCCGGAGGCCCTGTTGCCCACGGTGACGCTGTCGCTCGCCTGGGGTTCAGAGCAGATGGCCAAGCGTCAGATCCTGGTGCGGAACCTCGAGGCAGTGGAAACGCTCGGTTCCACAACCTTCATCTGCACCGACAAGACCGGCACGCTCACCCGCAATGAGATGACCGTGGTGGAAGCCTGGACACCTGCCGGCACGCTGATCGTCGAAGGCCTCGGCTACGGCCCGACGGCGAGATTGACGTCATCCTCGGCCGCCGCCGAGACCGCCGCCCGCGAACTCGCCCTGGCCGCCGAACGCTGCTCGACCGGATACGCCGAAGAGGCCGGCGGGCAGTGGCGGGCCCATGGCGACCCCATGGAGGCGGCCTTGGACGCCCTCGCCAGGCGGATGGGTATCGACACCGCCGAGGATCGTCGCTCCGGCCCGGCCGAGCTGCGGTTTCCGTTCGATCCGCGGCTGCGCCGGATGGCGGTGGTGCTGGCCGACGAGATTGTGGTGAAGGGCGCACCGGATGCCGTGCTCCCGCTCTGCGGTGACGACCCGGCGGTCCATCAGGTCCTGGACACCCTTACCGCCCGCGGGCTGCGGGTGCTCGCCGTCGCCGCGGCACCGAGGAACGGCCGCACACCCCGCAATCAACAGGAATGCGACCAGGAATTGCGCCTGCTCGGCCTGGTGGCGTTGCAGGATCCGCCGCGCGACGACGTCTGCGAGTCACTTCGCGCCTGCCGCAGCGCCGGTGTCAAGGTGGCGATGGTGACCGGCGACCATCCGGCCACCGCGGCAGCCATCGCCGACGAGGTGGGTCTGCGTTTCCACGACTCACCCGTGTTGTCGGGAAGCGATCTGCCCGGGGACGAGCAGCGGCTGGCGACTCTGCTGGACCACGACGGCGTCGTGGTGGCGCGCGTGTCCCCGGAGGACAAACTCCGGATCGCCCGCGCCCTTCGCTCGCGCGGCCACGTCGTGGCGATGACCGGAGACGGGGTCAACGACGCGCCGGCGCTGCACGAGGCCGACATCGGCGTGGCGATGGGCCTGGGCGGAACCGATGTCGCCCGCGAGGCAGCCGACCTGGTCCTGCTCGACGACTCCTTCGCCGGCATTGTGGCGGGCATCGAGCAGGGCCGCGCAACCTTCGTCAACATCCGCCGCTTCCTGACCTACCACCTCACCGACAATGTCGCCGAGCTGGCGCCGTTTCTCGTCTGGGCGCTCTCCGGCGGGTACTTTCCGCTCGCGCTCGGCGTCCTGCAGATCATCGCGCTGGACCTCGGCACCGACACCCTGTCCGCGGTCGCACTGGGCGCCGAGCCACCGGCCAAGCATTTGCTCGAGGGGCCGCCGGTAGGCGGCCGCCTGATGAACCGCACCGTACTTCGCCGCGCCTTCGGGGTGCTGGGGCCGCTCGAAGCAGCCCTCTCCCTCGGCGCCTTCGTCGTGTCCCTGCTGGCGCTGGGCTGGCGTCCGGGCAATCCGTTCCCCGTCGGACACGACCTGGCAGCGGCATCCGGGGCGACGTTCATCACCGTCGTGTTCGCCCAGACGGCGAACGTCTTCGCCTGCCGCTCCTCCTCACGCTGGCCCGGAGCGCTGGGCTGGTTCACCAACCGGCTGCTGGCGCCCGCGGCACTGATCGGGCTGACGATCTCGCTGGTCGAACTGTGGGTGCCGCCGGTCGCGGAGCTGCTAGACCAGTGGAACCCGCCGTTAGCGGGATGGGTCGTGGCGCTGGCCTCGGCGCCGGCGCTGCTCGCCGTCGACGCGCTGGATAAACGACTGCGGGCCCATCGGAGTCAGCTGAACACCGTTTGACCATCGAGGTCGATCAGATACCGCTCGGTTCCCGACTCCACCCGAGCGGCGTCGGCACCCAACGCCACAGCGATCTTGTTGCTGGCGTTGCGCATGATGTCGAAGGTCAACTCGACGGCCTCGTCAGTCGAAAACCGGGAGCGCACCTCGACGGCATCGTCGACGGCGAGGTGCGCAGGGGTCCAAATTAACGCATCGGCATACCGCAGCGCTGACTTCGCGCGATCATCCAACAAAATCGACGTCTCAAAGCGTGAAATCTCCCCGTACAGAGTCTCCGTGCCGCCCGCGTCCAGCGCATGTCCTTCCCGCAGCGACTTGCACAGCCGGCAGTTGTGCGCGGACGCCCCGCGCAGGCGCACGAGTTCGGAGGTCAGCGGGTCGATGGCGCGCTCCCTGGCCACCCGGGGCAAAAACCGGCTGAACAACTCGTCGGACGGATCGCGCGCGTCGTCCCACGCGATCGGCCCGTCGACCCAACCGAGGTACTCCGAACCGACGCCGAGGGCTTCGAATCCGGCCCGCACCCGCGGCACGAAGTCGGCGATGAACATCGCGACGACAACCCGAAACGAGCTGTCCCCCAAGCATTTCAACAGTCGAGACCGTTGCTCGACGGTGATCGCGGAGACATCTGCACTGAACTGCTCGGCGAACTCGGCGACGACGGTCTCGGATTCCGACTCGGGTTCACCCACGGCAACGGGGTTGGGCAGGGGCGGCAGCGAGATGGTCTGGGCGCATATGCGGCGCACCAGCCCCGAGAGGCGCCCGTCGGAGTACGCGACCAACTTCGTCAACTGGTCGGCGGGAAGTGCCATCTTCGTACGCTACTGCGCCTGGCTCACCGAGGACATGTGGAAATCGGGTATCCGCAGCGACGGCATCGCCGCCCGGGTGGCCCAGTCACCCCACTCGCGCGGCAGCGTCTTCTCGCTGATACCGGCTTCGGTGGCGCGCCGCAGCAGGTCCAGCGGGCTCTCGTTGAACCGGAAGTTGTTGACCGCTCCCGTCACCTCGCCGTCTTCGATCAGATACACCCCGTCGCGGGTCAGACCCGTCAGCAGCAACGTCGTCGGGTCGACCTCGCGGATGTACCACAGGGTGGTCAGCAGCAGTCCCCGCTCGGTCGCGGCGATCATGTCGGCGAGTTCGACCGATCCGCCGGTCATCAGGAGGTTGTCACAGGCCACCGCCACCGGGGCGTCGAACCGGGCCGCGGTGGCCCGCGGGTAGGCCAGCGAGTTGATCACCCCGTTGCGGATCCAGTCGACCTGGTTGATCTCCATGCCGTTGTCGAACACCGACGTGGTCTCCGTGGAATTGCTCACCGCGACGAACGGCGTGCACGCCAGGCCCGGAGCCATCGGGTCGGAGTACAGGCTGAGCGGCAGATCCGTGAGCCGCTCCCCCACCCGAGTCCCGCCGCCGGGCGCCGACAACGCGGTGCGGCCCTCCTGCGCGCCGCGGCCGGACATCGTCCAGCCCAGATAGATCATCATGTCGGCCACCGTCGACGGCGGCATGATCGTCTCGTAACGTCCGGCCGGCAGTTCCACCGACCGCGACGCCCAGCCCAGCCGCGTCGAGAGGTCTGACAGCAGCGAATCGATCGGCACGTCAACGAAATCCGCGGTGCCGATGCCCGCCCAAGCGCTCGCCTCCCCGCGTTTGGCGTTCACTTCGATCGCACCGGAAGGCTGGGTGTAACGCCGGCGCAACCCGGTCGAGGACGCCAGGAATGTCGTCGAAAGACTATGGTGCGCATAGCCGTACAGCCGATCGCTGCGCCGGAACCCCTGGGACAGCGGACCGGCGATCCCGCTGAACACCCCGGCACCGGTGCCGGGCACCGGCGCATCCCAGTCGGCGGGCTCCCCCGAGCCACCGAGCAGTGGGGCGGCGTCCCCGGCCTCCGGCGCGGAACGGGCCGCATCCTGAGAAGACGCCACCAGCCCGGGCAGCATCGTCGGATCCGCCTCACCGGAGACCACAGATCCGACGTATGCGCTATCGCCTTGCCGCACAACCGAAATAACGGTCACACTGCGGGTGACCGTGACACCGTTGGTGGTCATCGTGCTGTTCGCCCAGCGCAGGGTCGCCTCGACCTTGTCGGTGACCAGCACCATGGTCTCGTCAGCGCGCCCGATCTTGGCTGCCTCGCTCAGGACGATGTTGACGACGTGCTGGGGTGTGATCATCGGCCGCCCTCGGTACGGGTGTTGAGCACATTGATGCCACGGAACAATGCCGACGGGCAGCCGTGGCTGACGGCGGCGACCTGGCCGGGTTGGGCTTTGCCGCAGTTGAGCGCGCCACCTAGTCGCCACGTCGACCGACCGCCGACGGCCTCCATCGCATTCCAGAAATCGGTGGTGGTCGCCTGATAGGCCACATCGCGCAACTGACCGTAGAGGCGGCCGTCCCGGATGCGGTAGAACCGCTGCCCGGTGAACTGAAAGTTGTAGCGCTGCATGTCGATCGACCACGACTTGTCGCCTACGATGTAGATCCCGTCGTCGATCCGGCTGATCAGGTCCTCGGTGGTCAGATCCTCCGGTCCCGGCTGCAGCGACACGTTGGCCATCCGCTGGATCGGCACGTGATGGGCCGAGTCGGCATACGAGCACCCGTTGGAGCGCGGCTCGCCCAGCCGCGGGGCGAACACCCGGTCGAGCTGATAGCCGACGAACACCCCGTCCCGCACCAGGTCCCAGCTCTGTGCGGCCACTCCCTCGTCGTCATAACCGACGGTGGCCAAACCGAATTCGACGGTGCGGTCGGCGGTCACGTTCATCACCGGCGAGCCGTACTGCATGGTGCCCAGTTTGTCGGGAGTGGCGAACGACGTGCCGGCGTAGGCGGCCTCGTAGCCGATGGCACGGTCGTATTCGGTTGCGTGACCGATGGATTCATGAATGGTGAGCCACAGGTTGGTGGGGTCTATCACCAGGTCCGTGGGCCCCGGCACCACCGATGGAGCGCGTACCTTCTCGTACAGCAGGTCCGGCAGTTCCGCGAGTTCTGCGGTCCAGTTCCAGACGTCGTCGCCGGCCACCACTTCCCAACCACGTGCGGTGGGCGGCGCCAGCGTGCGCATGGAGTCGAAGGTTCCCTCGCCGGCGTTGACGGTCACCGCCTCGAGTTGCGGTTGCAGCCGCACCCGCTGCTGGGTGATCGACGACCCGAAGGTGTCGGCGTAGAAGGTCTGCTCCTTGGCGGCGTTCAGTGTGGCCGACACGTGGTCAACGCCGTCGGCGCCCAGGAGGCGCCGGGAATAGTCCTGCAGGACGCCGATCTTCTCGGAGGCGGGAACGCCGAACGGATCGATCTGATAGTCCGAAGCCCACATCACGTCGGCGTACACCGGCTCGGGTGCCAGCCTGACCTGTTCGGTGTTCAGCGCCGCCAGGACGGTGGCCACCTGTACCGCATGCCGCGCGGTCCGGGCCGCCACCTCCGGCGACAGCTCGGCATGGGAGGCGAAACCCCACGTGCCCGCGACGATCACCCGCACCGCGAGGCCGATGTCGCGGCTGAGCACGGCGGTCTCGAGTTCCCCGTCGCGCAGCTGGACGATCTCGGTGGTGATGCGGTGAATCCGCAGGTCGGCATAACTGGCCCCGGCCGCTCTCGCCGCAGCCAAGGCGGCGTCCGCCAACTGGTGGCGCGGCAGGTCAAGGAAGTCGGCGTCGATTCCCCGGTTCGCTGTCACGGCTCCACCGTAACGACCGGCTTTAATACATTCATGTCCGACGCGCCACGCCGCTCCACCGCGCTGGCCTATGCGCTGCTGGCACCCAGCTTGTTCGGCGTGGTGGCGTTCCTGTTGCTGCCGATCCTGGTGGTGATCTGGCTGAGCCTGTATCGCTGGGACCTGCTCGGCCCGCTGCATTACGTCGGGTTCGCCAACTGGCGCTCGGTGCTGCACGACGATGACTTCGGTGATTCGCTGGTGGTGACCGCGATCTTCGTCGCGCTTGTGGTGCCCGCACAGACAGCGCTGGGACTGCTGGCCGCCTTGCTGCTGGCCCCCCGGCTCCCGGGCAGCGGGTTGTTCCGCACGCTCTACGTGCTGCCGTGGATCTGCGCGCCGCTGGCGATCGCGGTGCTGTGGCGTTGGATCCTGGCGCCTACCGACGGCGCGGTCAGCACCCTGCTGGGACGGCGAATCGAATGGCTGACCAACCCGGACCTGGCGCTGCCCGTGGTCTCGGCGGTCGTCATCTGGACCAATGTCGGCTACGTGTCGCTGTCCTTCCTGGCGGGGCTGTTGGCCATTCCGGAGGATGTGCACAACGCCGCGCGCACCGACGGCGCCGGTGTCTGGCAGCGGTTCTGGCGCATCACCCTGCCGATGCTGCGGCCGACCACGTTCTTCGTTCTGGTTACCGGGATCGTCAGCACCGCACAGGTTTTCGATACCGTCTACGCGCTGACCGGTGGCGGCCCGGAGGGCAGCACCGACCTGGTGGCCCACCAGATCTACGCCGAGGCATTCGGTGCGGCGTCGATCGGCCGCGCCGCGGTGATGGCCGTCGTGCTGTTCGTCATCCTGGTCGGCGTCACATTCGTTCAGCACCTGTACTTCCGCACGCGGATCAGCTATGACCTGGTCTAGTCAGAGGTCTGGGCGGACATCCCTGAGCCTGATCTACGGGGGCCTGATCGCGGGCGCGCTGATCACCCTGGCACCCTTCGCACTCGGATTACTCACCTCGTTCACCTCCGAGCACCAGTTCGCCACCGGTTCCCCGCTGCAGTGGCCGCATCCGCCCACCCTGAGCAATTACACCGACCTGGTCGGCACCGGCTTCGGCCGGGCCGCAGCGGTGACCGCACTGATGACCGCGGTGATCCTGCTGGGTCAGATGACCTTCTCGATATTGGCCGGCTACGCGTTCGCACGCTTGCACTTTCCCGGACGCGACGCGCTGTTCTGGGTCTACGTGGCGACGCTGATGGTACCGGGCACGGTGACCGTGGTGCCGCTGTATCTGATGATGGCCCAGTTGGGTCTGCGTAACACGTTCTGGGCGTTGGTGATTCCCTTCATGTTCGGCTCGCCGTATGCAATCTTTCTGTTACGCGAGCACTTTCGGCTCATTCCGGATGACCTGATCAACGCCGCACACCTCGATGGCGCCAATACCCTGGACGTGCTGGTGCATGTGATCCTGCCGTCGAGCAAGCCGGTGCTGGCCGCGTTGACGATGATCACGGTGGTCTCGCAGTGGAACAACTTCATGTGGCCGTTGGTGATCACCAGCGGCCGCAAGTGGCGGGTGTTGACGGTGGCCACCGCGGATCTGCAGTCCCGGTACAACTCTCAGTGGACGCTGGTGATGGCGGCCACGACCGTCGCGATCGTGCCGCTGGTGGTGCTGTTCCTGGCATTCCAGCGCCACATCGTGTCCTCGATCCTGGTCTCGGGTCTCAAGTGATGAGCGGGCGCGGATGAACCGACCCCGCTTCTCGACGCTGTCCGCAGTCGCGCTCGCCCTGGTCGCGGCGCTGCTGATGACGACGGCGATCATGATGGGCCGCTCCGATACCAGCGGCAAGGTCGTGCTGACCGTGCGACTGTGGGCCGAACCGATCGCTCGGGTCTATCAGGAGTCGTTTCAGGCATTCACGCGCACGCATCCCGATATCGAGGTGCGCACCAATATGGTGGCGTTCTCGAACTACTTCGACACCCTGCGCACCGATGTGGCCGGCGGCAGTGCCGACGACATCTTCTGGCTGTCCAACGCCTACCTGGACGCCTACGCCGACAGCGGCCGGCTGATGAGGATCGAGACCCCCGATCAGGGCTGGGACCCGGCAGTCACCGAACAGTTCACCCACAACGGCGCCCTGTGGGCGGTCCCCCAACTCACCGACGCCGGCATCGCGCTGTTCTACAACGCCGACCTGCTGGCCGCGGCCGGCGTCGACCCCGCGGTGCTGGACACCCTGCGCTGGAGCCCGGACAGCGACGACACGCTGCGGCCGCTGCTGGCCCGCCTCACCGTCGACGCCGACGGACACCCCGCCGGGACAACGGGTTTCGAGCCCCGCCGGGTGCGTCAGTGGGGATACAACGCCGCCAACGACCCCCAGGCCATCTACCTGAACTACATCGGGTCGGCCGGCGGGGTGTTCCAGCAAGACGACAAGTTCGCCTTCGACAACCCGCAGGCCCGGCAAGCCTTTCGGTACCTCGTCGAACTGATCAACGACGACCATGTCGCGCCGCCGGCCTCCGACACCAACGACAACGGCGACTTCTCCCGCAACCAGTTCCTGGCCGGCAAGATGGCACTGTTCCAGTCCGGAACCTACAGCCTGGCCGCAGTGGCTCGCGACGCCACCTTCCGCTGGGGAGTGGCGATGATGCCGACCGGGCCGACGGGTCGGGTCAGCGTAACCAACGGCATTGCCGCGGCCGGTAACTCGGCCTCCAAGCATCCCGAGGCCGTACGCCAGCTGCTGTCCTGGATGGGCGGCAGCGAAGGGAACGCCTACCTGGGCCGCGAAGGTGCGGCGATCCCCGCGGTGCGCTCGGCCCAGCCGGGCTACTTCGCGTACTGGAAAGCCAGGGGCGTGGACGTCGGCCCCTTCTTCTCGGTGCTGAGCGGGCCGCGGATCCCCGCCCCCGGCGGGGCGGGATTCGCCGCCGGCAACGAGGCCCTGCAGCCCTATTTCGACGAGATGTTCTTGGGCCGAGGCGATATCGCGGCCATCCTGAAGCAGGCCCAGGCGGCGGCCAACGCCGCCGCTCAACGCTAGCCGGGCCTCCGGTGGCGCTAGTCCGTCCGGATCGCGTTGATGAACGGCGCCAAGACGTGCGCGATGGTCGTCGCGGAGTCGTCGGCACCGACCGGTGGGAGGGCGAGAAAACTCAGCGCGGCGCGTGCGATCGTCTGGCCGAGCACGTTGGCGTCGTCGAAACTGGCACGCACCCAACTGTGCTCGAAAACCTGCGCCAAGTGTTCCGCGGCATAGTCGACGATGAACTGACTCTCGACTGTGATCATCCGGAGCAGATCGTTGGGTGCGTCTTCGGTTCGGAGCGCCCGCACCAGTGGATCGCTGTCGGCGCGGCCGAAGAATTCACTGAAACCCGATCGCAGGGTGCCGTAGCCGTCGTCGGGGTGGGCGTGCACCGCGGCCTCCATGCCACTGATGATGCTGTCGGTGAGCCGCAGGGCATAACTGCGTGCCAGCCCGCGACGCGTACCGAACTCGTTGTAGAGAGTCCCGCGACTGATTCCCGCCGCCTTGGCAACGTCGGCCATAGTGATCGTCGACCACTTGCGTTCGACCAGCAGACGTTGCATCGCGTCGAGCACTCCGCTGCGCATCAACGCAAGAGCATTGTTCTGATACGGGCTGCGATTCCGTGCAGGTGTCGGGTCGACCATCCAGCCGAGATTAGTTCGCATCGCGCTTGGTTCCGGTCATCGAGCGGGGACGTTTCGCATTGAAGTCCGCCATCATCGCTCTCCGTAGCGGGCGAGCACCTTCTTGCGCTTGCGAGGATCGACGTTGACCTTGGTGATGTCGCCGCCGTAGTGCTCCAGGACGCGGTGGTCCATCAGCTTGCGCCAGACCGGCGGGAAGTACGTCAGGCCGACCAGCGTGGCGTACCCGCTCGGCAGGTTCGGCGCGCCGTCCATGCTGCGCAGGGTCTGGTAGCGCCGGACCGGGTTCGCGTGGTGGTCGCTGTGCCGCTGCAGGTGATAGAGGAAGACGTTGGTGACGATGTGGTCGGAATTCCAGCTGTGCACGGGCGCGCACCGCTCGTAACGCCCCGCCGCTGTCTTCTGCCGCAACAAACCGTAGTGCTCGAGGTAGTTCACCGACTCCAGCAACGACGCACCGTAGGCCGCCTGCAGAACCAAGAACGGCAACACCTGCCAACCGAAGACGGCGGTCAGCGCGCCGAACAGGACGACCGACATCAGCCAGGCGTTGAGTACGTCGTTGTGAACGCTCCACACCGGCTTGCCGATTCGCTCCATCCGCGTCTTCTCCAATTCCCACGCCGACTTCAGCGAGCCGAATACGCTGCGCGGCAGGAACATCCAGAAGCTCTCACCGAACCGCGCGCTGGCCGGATCCTCCGGTGTGGAGACGCGCACGTGGTGGCCGCGGTTGTGTTCGATGTAGAAGTGCCCGTAGAGGGTCTGGGCGAGAGTCACTTTGGATAGCCAGCGCTCCAGACTCTCGCGCTTGTGCCCCATTTCATGGGCGGTGTTGATGCCCACGCCGCCGATGACGCCCATCGTTGCCATGACACCGATCTTCGAGATCAGGCCCAGGCCGCCGTTGATCCCGAGCCAGCTCAGGTCATCGGCCGACCACAGGTAACACGCCACCACCAAGCTGGCCATCTGGAAGGGAATGAAAGCGTAGGTGCAGTACCGGTAGTACTTGTCGTTCTCCAGGTAGGTGATCACCTCGTCCGGCGGGTTCTGATCGTCGGCGCCGAAGAACGTGTCGAGGATCGGCAACAACACGTAGAGCAGAATCGGCCCGACCCACCACAGCACCGGCGTGGCAGCAGTCCAGCCGAGCCTGCCGAACACCCAGGCCAGGCCGACGGCCGCCAACAGGGACGTCGGAAGGATCAGGCCCAAGGGCCACAGGTAACGCTTACGGTCGCGCCACCGAGCGCCGCCGACTCCGGATTTCGTCTCTGCGATGGTCGCCATCGCCTACCTCCTCGCCTGTTCACCGCATGCTTCAGCGATGTCGTCGACTGTGAACATATCAGCTGATTTGTTCAACTGATAGATGTATTGCAGATTTTGTTCATAACGCACGGCGCGGAGATGTCCTCGCCGGGCCGAGTGCGTGGCCGGCCAGAGACCGGCCGAGAGGAAGTCAGCCGGGTAGCACCAGCACCGGCACCGGGCTGTGGCGAATGATCTTGCCGCTGCGCATCCCGAGGAACACCCTGCGGATGTCGCCGCCCGGCGACGTGCCCAGCGTCAGGATTTCACCGTCGATCCAATGCGCCCGGTGCAGCGCCTCCAGCCAACTGGAGCCGTTAATCACCTGCAGCGCAACATCTTTACCGACCACCCCGTCGAGCTTCAACGACTCGAGGATGTCTCGTGCCTGACCCGACCATGCCTCCAGGATGGAATCCTCCACGTCCAGCCCCACGTCGGGCGGATACATGGTTCGCCCGCGGACGGCGAATGTCATCACCCGCAGCGGTATCCGCATCCGTTCGGCATACTCCGCGCAGCGGCGCACCACATTGACCGACTGTGGGATGGCGGAGTACGCACACGTGAGTCGGGTCAATCTGCCCGTGGGCGAATGGTACCCGGGAGAGCTGATCGCCACCGGGACCGAGGAGGAGTGCAGCAGCGAGTCGGCGGTGCTGCCGACCACCATGTGTGCCCGCCCGCTGCTGGGTAGCGAACCCAGCACCAACATCTCGGCGCCGACCTCCTGGGCCACTTCAGCCAGCCCGCTCGACACCGACCGATGCGCGCGGTGACAGTAGTTGACCTGGAGGCCCTCGGCGAGCGGTAGCAGGTAGTTGCGGGCCTCGTTGGCCGAGTTCTCCGCCAAATGCTCAGCCCAGTGCGCGTACTCGGCATCTACCCGCGCCAGCGACGGTGTGGGCCAGCCCTTGGGCACGACGGTCGCCACCGTCACGGAGGTCTCGAGTGTCCGGGCCAGACACACTGCCAGGTACAACCCCGAGAGCCCGATCTTGTCGGCCCGGTATCCGACGACGACGGTCATGGAGCTTTCCCGTTCAGGGCGCTGTGGTGCCGGCCCCACCCGAAGTAGTAGATCAGCGCCAACGTGATCCAGCCGCTGAACGCCAACCAGGTGTACCAGTGCAGGCTCGCCAGGATGTAGCCGCAGGCCAGCACCGAGAGCGCCGGGGTGACGGGGTATCCGGGCACCCGGAAGCCGCGCGGCAAGTCCGGCTCGCGCACCCGCAGGATGATCACCCCGAGCGAGACGACGATGAATGCGGTGAGGGTGCCGATGGACACCATGTCCGCCAGCTTGTCCAGCGGTACCAGTGCGGCCAACAGGCCCGCGGCAATCGCGACGATGACGGTGTTGTTGACCGGCGTCATGGTGGTCGGGTTCACCGTGGCGAACCGGGTGGGCAGCAGCCCGTCGCGGCCCATCGCGAACAGGATGCGCGTCTGGCCGTACATGGTGACCAGCGTGACGGTGAAGATCGAGATAACCGCCCCCGCGGCCAGAACCGTTCCCGCCCATCTGCTGTGGGTGACGTTGTCGAGGATGGTGGCGAGCCCGGCGTTCTCCTGGGCGCCGAAGTCCCGCCACGGCTGGGTGCCGAGCGCGGACAGCGCGACGAGCAGGTAAACGCCGGTGACCACGACCAACGCCGACACCAACGCACGGGGCATGGTCTTCTGCGGATCCTTCACCTCGTCGCCGGCGGTCGAGACCGCATCCAGACCGATGTAGGAGAAGAAGATGGTGCCGGCCGCCGTACCGATGCCGGCGACGCCGAACGGCGCGAATTCTTTGAGGTGGTCCTCCCTGAACGCCGTGAAGGCGATGACGGTGAACATGCCCAGTACGCCGAGCTTGATCAGCACCATGACGGTGTTGACCTTGGCCGATTCGCTGGCACCGCGGATCAGCAGCAGCGCGCACATGACGATCAGGACGACCGCCGGCAGGTTCACCCAACCGTGCGAGACACCCGCGGGCGTCTTGTCCCACGGGGCCGCCGACACCGCGTGTGGGAGTTCGACTCCGAACAGATTGTGCAACAGCTTGTTGAGGTAACCACTCCACCCGACCGCGACCGCGGCAGTGGCCACCCCATACTCGAGCAGCAGGCACGCCGCGACCACCATGGCAACCGCCTCGCCGAGGGTGGTGTAGGCATACGAGTACGCCGAACCCGAAACCGGTACGGCCGAGGCCAATTCGGCATAGCAAACAGCGGCCAGCCCGGCCGCGATGCCAGCCACCAGAAATGAGACGAGCACACCTGGCCCAGCCTCGGGCACAGCCTGGGACAGCACGAAGAAGATGCCGGTGCCGACAGTGGACCCCACCCCGAACAGAGTGAGCGCAAACGTGCCGAAGCTACGCTTGAGGTTGGCAGCGGCTCCCTGCGCGACGGGTGCGCCGCCTACCGGGCGGCGGCGCAGCATCTGCTCCTTGAGGCTGATCGAAGTGGCCGGCAACTGCTGCTCCCATCGCTGTGTCAGCTAAGTATGGGCCTCCCGCAGCGCGCTGGCGAACCGTTCCAGCAGCCAGTCGATCTCGGCGGCGGTGATCACCAACGGCGGTGCGAACCGCAGCGTCCAATCGTGAGTGTCCTTCACGAGCACACCGCGATCGGCCAGCCGGAGGCTGATCTGCTTACCGGTGCCGAGTGCGGGATCGATATCGACACCGGCCCACAAGCCGAAGCCGCGCACGGCCGTCACCCCGTTGCCCAGCAAGGCATTTAAGCCCTCGTGCAGCTGCGCGCCCAATTCAGCCGAACGGGACTGGAAGTCACCGCGTGCCAGCATGCCCACCACGGTGGTGCCGATCGCGGCGGCCAACGGGTTGCCGCCGAACGTGGAGCCGTGTTCGCCCGGTCTCAGCACACCCAGAATCTCCCGGTCGGCGACCACCGCTGACAGCGGAACCACCCCGCCGCCCAGCGCCTTGCCCAGCAGATAGACATCGGGCACCACGCCCCAATGGTCACAGGCGAACGTGTAACCCGTGCGGGCCAGCCCCGACTGGATCTCGTCGGCGATCATCAGCACGTGGTGTTCGTCGCAGAGTGCACGCACCGCCGGCAGGTAGTCGTCCGGGGGCACGATGATGCCCGCCTCCCCCTGGATGGGCTCCAAGAGCACCGCGACGGTGTTCTCGTCGATCGCCTCGAGCAGGGCGGCGGCGGCACCGAACGGCACCGAACGGAACCCGGGAGTGAATGGACCGAACCCTTTGCGCGCCAATGGGTCTGACGAGAAACTGACGATACTGATCGTGCGGCCGTGAAAGTTGTTGTGCGCGACGATGATGTTGGCTCGGTCGGCCGGGACGCCCTTCACTTCGGCGCCCCACTTGCGAGCGACCTTCAGACCGCTTTCGACGGCCTCGGCACCGGAGTTCATCGGCAACACCATGTCCTTGCCGCAGAGCCCGGCCAGTGCCGCGCAGAACGGGCCGAGGCGATCGGAATGGAAGGCGCGGCTCACCAGCGTCACCGTGTCGAGCTGAGCGTGAGCCGTGGCGGTGATCTCGGGGTGCCGATGACCGAAGTTCACTGCCGAGTAGGCAGCCAGGCAGTCCAGGTAGCGGCGGCCGTCCACATCGGTGATCCACGCGCCCTCGGCGCTGGCCGCCACCACCGGCAGCGGTGAATAGTTCTGCGCGGCATGGCGTTCCATCAGCCCAATCGCCGTGTCGGTGAGATCGGCCAGCAATGTCATCAGTGCACCTCCAACGTGCAGCACTTCACCGAACCGCCGCCCTTGAGTAGCTCGGACAGGTCGACGCCGATCGGCTCGAAGCCGGCAGCCCGCAACTGTCGCGCGAAACCTGTTGCGCCGGAAGGCAATACCACGTGACGACCATCGGAGACGGCATTGAGGCCGAACAGGTAGGCGTCGGCGGTACCGACGACGATGGCGTCGGCGAACAACGCCCGCAACTGGGTCTGGGCCGCTTGGCTGAACGCCGGCGGGTAATAGGCGATGGTGTGCTCGTCCAGCACGGCCAGCGCCGTGTCCAGGTGGTAGAAGCGCGGATCGACCAGCTCGAGTGACACCACCGGCATGCGCAGGGCGGCCGCGATCTCGGCATGGGAGCGTCGATCGGTGCGAAACCCATAGCCGGCCAACACCATGTCGCCGACCATCAATAGGTCGCCCTGCCCCTCGTTGACGTGGCGGGTGGACACGGGCCGGTATCCGAGCGACGACATCCAGTCCGCATATGCCCTCGACTCGCCGGCGCGTTCGGGGAACCGGAATCTGGCGACCACGGCGATGTCGTCAGCAATGAACCCGCCGTTGGCGGCGTACACCATGTCGGGTAGGCCCGCCACCGGCTCCACCAGATCCACGTGGTGGCCCAGTCGAAGGTACGTTGCGCGCAGCCGCTCCCACTGCGCCGCCGCGCGGCCGGCGTCTACCGCGATGTCGGTGTCCATCCAGGGATTGATGGCGTACTCGACCGAAAAGAAGGTGGGTGGTGTCATCGCGTAGTGCCGAATCGTCGGCGTGCGTCTGGTCGGCGCTCCCCGCCGTGCCTGCGGCACGCAAGAAGCGTCAACATAGTGATCCGTCATAGATATCAACGTTATGGGGCGCCTGTTACGCAATCAAACGATGAATATTGCGCATTTGACGCCGAATCATTGCGTTAGGATGCGTTGTGCAACGATTTGTTGCGTGACCGATGAGGGAGCGCCGGATGGACCGCCTGGACGACACGGACGAGCGCATCCTGGTCGAACTGGCCGAGCATGCCCGGGCCACCTTCGCTGAGATCGGCCTCAAGGTGAACCTGTCCGCACCGGCGGTGAAGCGTCGCGTCGACCGCATGCTGGACAGCGGTGTGATCCGGGGCTTCACCACCGTCGTCGATCACAATGCTCTCGGCTGGAACACCGAGGCCTACGTACAGGTGTTCTGCCACGGGCGGATTGCCCCGGAGAAACTGCGCGAGGCGTGGGTGGACATCCCGGAGGTGGTCAGCGCCGCCACGGTGACCGGCACCTCCGACGCGATCCTGCACGTGCTGGCCCGCGACATGCGACACCTCGAAGCCGCCCTGGAACGCATCCGATCCAGCGCCGACATCGAGCGCAGTGAGAGCATCGTGGTGCTGTCGAACCTGATCGACCGGATGCGGCCCTAGTGCCCAGCCGGGCAATCAGCGGGTGGTGAGGATCGTCTGCAGTGCCACACCCGCACCGCAGACCAGCAGGGAGATCGTCATCGTCACCCAATCGGACAGCCGGGGCCGTCGCGGATTGGCCGACAACTGACCGGTGCCACCGCGGGCGGTGATCGCATCGCCCATCTCGTCGGCACGGCGCAGCGTCACGGTGATGGTGGCCGCCAGCAGGTCGATCACCTCCAACCGACGCTGCTGACGCTTTTCTTTGCGGCTCCGGGGCACCGGTTTCGGCCGCAGGCGACGCGCCGCGTACAGCACCTGGAACTCGTCGATCAGCATCGGGAAGGCACGCAGCGCCAAGGCCAGCGCCACCGCCCACTCGTCGATCGGCAGCCGCAGCCACCGCAACGGCCGACCCAACGTGGCTACCGCAGGCCCGATCTCGGCAACGTTGGTGGTGTATGACACCAGCCCGCCCAACCCCAGCAGCACCAATGTCAGCGCGGTGATCCGCAGAAAGTTCAGGAAGCCGCCGAGTCCCACCTCGAGGCCGGCCACCGAGACCAGCGGATCCCCGCCGGCCAGTGCGGCGGTGAAACCACCGATGGACACGACGATCCACAACCAGCGGGGTATCGACGGCAGTGCGCCCCGGGGAATATGCGCCGTCCAGATCGCCGCCAGCACCAATGCCGCGGCGCACCCGATCGTCAGCCACCCCGGGTAGAAGGCCAGCATCACCGAGATGCCAAAGACCACAAGCAGTTTCGTGCCAGCCCACAGGTCGTGGATGGGCGATCGGCCCGGTATCGGGACCAGCAGCACGACGGGACGCCCGGGCCTTCGGTTATCCCGCTGTCGAGGGGACGATGTGACGGTCACGAGACACCCCCGGGTCGCGAGGCGGAAGTGGAGGCGGACTGCAGGGCACCGTCACGCAAGTGCAGGGTGCGAGGGCAGAGGCTTTCCATGCCGACGAGGTCGTGCGAAATGACCACCACCGTCAGCCCCCGATCCCGGCGCAGGTCCTCGAGCAGTCGCAGCAGCCCGCTCTGGCTCTCCGCGTCCAGTCCGGCCAGCGGCTCGTCGAGGATCAGCGCCTTGGGTGAGCAGGCGAGCAGCCCGGCCAGGACCACCCGGCGCATCTGGCCGCCGCTGAGTTTGTCGATGCTGCGGGTGGCCAGCGCCGGATCGAGGCCGACGACGCCGAGTGCCGAGATGACGCGGTCTGCGTCTTTGTGCGAAAAGCCGGCCGCCGAGGCGACTTCCAGGTCAACACGGCTGCGCATCAGCTGCAGGCGGGCCGCCTGGAACGACAGCGCGACGGCGCCGACCTGCTCGTCGGTCGGGCGGCCGTCCAGCAGGCACACTCCGCTCGTCGGTGTCGTCAACCCGGCCATGATCCAGGCCAGCGTCGACTTACCCGAACCGTTGCCACCATGGATCAGCACGCCGTCGCCCTGTTCCACGACGAAGTTGATGTCGCGCAGTGCCGTTTTCGCCCAGGGGGTCCCGACACCGTATTCGTGGCCGACGCCCACGAGCTCGAGTGTCGAGCCACTGCGGGTACCGCCCACTCCGACGGTCGGCATCTGGTGCTCCCCGGTGGCCGCGACCATGCCGGAGTTGTCCGGGGAATCACTGAGTTTGATTGTGCGGTCAGCCGATTCGGCTTCGTTGCTGTAATGCGTGATATGCACCAGCGCGGTGCGGTGTCGTTTCGTCAGGCCGGACAGCACGCCGAGCAAAGCCTCGCGACCCTCCTGGTCCACCATGGTGGTGACTTCGTCCGCGATGAGCATCGCGGGCTCGCGGGCCAGTGCCGCCGCAAGTGCCAGCCGCTGCAACTCGCCACCGGACAGGCTGCCGGTGTCGCGTTCGGCGAGATCTTCCAGACCGACCTCCCGCAGCAGCGTGTCGACGTCGGTCTTGGTGCCCGGCGGTAGACCCCACACCACGTCGTCGCCGACCCGGGTACCCAGCACCTGGCTTTCCGGATGCTGCAGCACAACCGCGGTGCCGCCGAGCTTGCCCAGCCCCACCGCCCCTGGCCGGTGCACCGTTCCCGCGGTCGGCTCGCGCCCGGCCAGGATCAGCATCAGCGTTGTCTTGCCGGAACCGTTGGCGCCGGTGATTGCTACGTGCTCCCCTTCCCCGATCTGCACACTGATCTCGCGCAGCGCATCCTGACCGGCGTTGGGGTACCGGAATCGCACGTTGTCCAATCGCACCGGAACCGGCCCCACGTCAGCGTCGGCAACGTCGCCGGCGGGAGCGTCCAGCTTGTGCACGTCCGGTATCCCCCGCATCCGTTCCAACAGCCGCGACAACGCCCACCAGCCGACCAGCGAGACGAAGATCACGCCCATAGTGACGCTGCCGAGCAGCACCAGTTGCCAGTAGTGCAGCGCGACGCCGTACACGCCCTTGAGCCACGACCCGACACCGGGCAAACCCACCCGGCCCAGGAATGATGCCAATCCGTCGATGTTCGCGGTGATGGCGTCGCGCATCAGGTGCCGCAGTCGGGTCAGCACCATCAACGCCCCGACATTGCCAGCGCCGAACACCAGTCCGGCGATCACCGACGAGAAGACCACCGTCGGCGTGCCGCGACCACGACGTTTGATGATTCCGGTGAGGCCGCCGATATAGGCGCTGTGGATGACGCCCATCAATCCGCCGCCCCCGGAGATGAGGAAAGCGATGATGCCGGCGGCGACCGTCGCGGTGATCAGCACCCGCAGGCGGTAACGGTAGGCCAGCAATCCGGTGGGGACGGTGCCCAGCAGGGCCAGACCTGCGGCGAACGGCACCACGACGGAGACGATGGCCGTCACAGCGCACAGCGCAGCCATCACCGACGCTTGCGCCAATTCACTCGGTCGCAGCGGTCCACCCCGAGTGCGCGACAGGGGTGGCCCGATCTCGCTCACCCGAACGATTCTGCCAGGTCTACCGACCGTGAGTGACCAGCACACAGCCCCTCGGGCATTTGACGTGGCGGCCCTCACGATTAGTGTCGTATAGCAAAGCTATGCAACGATATATGCATGACTTCGTCCGCCTCGGCAAACGACGCCGACGTCGCGCACGGTCTGGGAGCCGACCTGCTGGCTGTGGTTGCGCGATTGAATCGGCTGGCCACCCAGCGCATCCAGATGCCGCTGCCCTCGGCGCAGGCCCGGCTGCTGGCCACCATCGAAGCCCAGGGCGAGGCCCGCATCGGCGACCTGGCCGCCGTCGACCACTGTTCACAGCCGACGATGACCACCCAGGTGCGCCGTCTCGAGGACGCCGGACTGGTATCGCGAACCGTCGACCCCGGCGACGCCCGCGCGGTCCGCATCAAGATCACCCCCAAGGGCGTGCACACGCTCAACGCGGTCCGCAAAGACCGGGCAGCTGCCATCGAGCCGCAGCTGGCCCGGCTGGAGGCCGCCGACCGTCAGGTGCTGACGGACGCGGTCGAGGTGTTGCGGCGGCTGCTGGCAAACGCCGCGGCCGCGCCGGGCCGGCACACGCTCTGATCAGAGCATCGCGAGCGCGCAGACCGCTTCAGCGGGTAGACAATCAAGTAAGTTCCTCTGGTTCGTCTGAGATCCGTAGTGAAAGGTGGCGGCCATCCCTGACGTCTCCCCGTTGACCGTATGGGTCGGATCGATGCGGTACGTCTTCGCCCCGGGCCGCGACGTGATCGTGGGACACGGCGGACACTGCGACGTCCGCCTGGATCCCGACGGCCCAGGTCCCCAGAGTCATCCCGGCCCCGACGTGGTGCTGCGGTTCGCCGGTACCCATTGGCTTGCCGTCGATCAAAGCCAGCAGGGCCTGTTTCTCGATGGGGTGCGGATGTCGACGATCGACATCCGGGACGGGCAGACGATCGCGATCGGCGATCCGCAGCACGGGCCGCGGTTGAGGTTTCAGGTGACAGCTCCCGACGACGCTCCCCCGCCGGCCACCGACCCGTTGGGGGTCAAAACGCCGGTCCCCGCATCCGACCCGGAGCCCACGACCAGCCGAATCCCGGCCGCGCAACCCGACGTCGCGGCGGAGCCGGAAACCAGCCGGATGCCGGCCGCGAATCCGGACGCCCCGGACCCGCCGCCGGACGCCCCGCCCGCGCCGCCGGAGGTAGCGGCAGAGCCGAAGACCACGCGCATCCCGGCGCAACAACCCGCCGTGGCGTCACCGATCGAACCTTCCCCACTGGAACGACCCACCAGGCCCTTCCGGCACATCCCGATCGCCACCGCTGCCGGTGATCCGCAACCCGACGGCGCAGCCGGAGGTCCGGGTCTGGCCGAGCGGATGGCCGAGGCGGGCCGGAAGCTGCTGCCCGTCCGCACCGATTCCGGAGCCGACGAGCCACCGCCGCAGACCAGCCGGTTGCCGCTGCTGCCGGGAGCGCGCACGATCGGCGTCGCCGCCTACGAACTTGGACTCGATGTCGACGGCCTCCAAGTGCTGTCCAACGTGACGTTCACCGCGCCACCCGGGTCCCTGGTGTCCGTTGTCGGGCCGTCGGTGGCACGCAACATCGCCTTGACCGGCCTGCTCGCCGGAGCCCGACCGCTCAGTGCCGGCCTGCTGACCGTCGACGGCCATGACGTGCACGCCGAACCTGACGTATTGCGGCAGCGCGTCGGGGTGGTGTCGCGCGACAACCGGGTGCACGGCCGCCTCACCGTCGACCGTGTCCTGCAGTACGCGGCCGAGCTCCGACTACCGCCGAGCACCTCACCGGAGAACCGCACCCGGGTCATCGACCAGGTCCTCGACGAGCTCGAGCTGACCGCGCACCGCACGACGCGGGTGGCGAAGCTGCCGCCCGAGGCGCGCAGGTGCGTGTCGCTGGCGGTCGAGCTGCTCACCCGGCCGTCGATGCTGGTGGTCGAGGGACTGGGGGCCGGGCTGGATCCGGCGCAGCAGAACCACGTCATGGCCCTGCTGCGCCGGCAGGCCGACCTCGGCTGTGTGGTCGTGGTAGCCGGCACTTCGCCGGCCTACGTCAACATGTGCGACCAGGTGCTGCTACTTACTCCCGCCGGCCGGTTGGCCTTCGCCGGGCCGCCCTCGCACATCGACTCGGCACTGGGTACGACCGACTGGGCCGAGATCTTTGCGCGGATCAGCGCCGACCCGCACGGCGCCCACCACGCATTCCTGATGCGCCGGCAGGCATCGGTGTCGACGACGCCGCCGTCGGTCACCAGGCCGCAGCCATCGGCGCCCGCTCCCGGCTTCGGCCGGCAGGTCCGGCTGCTGGTCCGGCGTCAGTTGCGGCTTTTGGCGGCCGGCGCCGGCTACGCACTTTTCCTGCTGGCGCTACCCGTCGCGCTGGGAGCACTGACGCTGATGATTCCCGGCGACTCGGGGTTGAGCCGGCCCGGCCCGGCATCCGCAAACACCCATGAAGCCGTCGAGATCCTGGCCGCGCTCAACTTTGCCGCGGTGGTCATGGGCACTGCGGCCGCCATTGCAAGCCTGGTGTCCGAGCGCAGAATCTTCCGGCGTGAGCAGGCCATCGGACTGTCCGCATCGGCCTACCTGCTCGCCAAGCTCGCCTTCTTCGGGCTCGTCACCGCGGCACAGGCCGCCATCCTGACCACCATCGTCATCGCCGGCAAAGGCAGCCCCAGGCACGGCGCGGCACTGCTCGGCGCATCCCCACTGGCGGCGGGCATCGAGCTCTACGTCAGTGTGGCGGCGACGGCGTTCGTCTCGGCGATCGTGGGCCTGGCGTTGTCATCCCTCGGCAGGTCGATGGCCGAGGTGTTGCCGCTGTTGATTCCGGCGTTGTTGGCATCGCTGCTGTTTGCCGGCGGCCTGGTTTCACTGGTCGGAACCTGGGGCTACGACCAGGTCTCCTGGTTCATTCCGGCCCAATGGGGTTTCGCGGCCGCGGCCGCCACCGTGGATCTGCGCCGAGTCGACAAGCTGGCCGATCACAACGCGCTGTGGACTCACTACTCGGGCTGGTGGGTGTTCGACATGTTGATGCTGGGGCTGCTCGGCGCGTTGTGGCTCGGGTTCGTCCGCTACCGGTTACGTCTGCCGGCGGCGATGGCGCAACCTGCCGAAAAGCAGCGTGACCTGAACGGCTAGGGGCGGCGCGAAGATCGCGGTGCGCAAACCGTCTACCAGGCATTTCCTGCGCGCCCATATGTGCCTGCGCAAAGAAAGCAGGGCCGTCATGAAACCGGCTCGCACAACGGCCGCTCCCACTGGACGCAAGAATTCCGCAATCCACCGAAACTAATCTCGTCGCGACAGAGAAAGGAACCATTGATGAACACTCCTCATAAGTTGAAGAGGATCATTGGCGGGGCGTTGCTATCAGGTGGTGTCGCGATAGCCGGCCTGGGTCTGGCCGCAGGTGTCGCCCAGGCCCATCCCGGTCCTGGCCCGCTCACCATGGACGACAACGGTTGGGGCCCACCTAAGCAATGGTGCCCAGGGGAACCCCTGCCGCAGACCGGCAATCACGTCACCGACCCATTTCGTGGCTGGGACATGTCGGTATGTCACACCTACTACTACCTGTGGCCAGGCATGGGCAATGTGTCCAACATGATCTGGGACGGGGACAATCCGCCACCGAAGCCGCCGGGCTCGGGGTATCAGCCTCCGCCGCCCCTTCCGCCGGGATTGTGCTGGCCCAACGGCAGCTTCATTCCCGTACCGATTGCCTGCCCGTAGGTCTGTGTCCGCAGCGGCCATGGTGAGCACACCGAACCGCTGCGTCGAGGCCGGACGCTGGTGCCGGCACCACTTGCGAGTAGGCCGACGCCGCCCCGGGTCCGACCCCGGGGCGGCGTTGGCCGGACCGATGCCCATGCCGTCGCGAGGTTCGCGAATCGCACGAATCGTGTTGCAGCCCCACGGAAGTCTCGCGACGTCCAGTGCGACGAACGGCGCAGCACGACAACGGATGCTCGACGGACGGCGACGACCCGAAGATTTCCGCGACACACTGTGTTCATAGGGCAGAGCTGTTCCGACGGGACAAACGACGGGCTACGGTCGTGGGATGGCGTCAGACAACAAGAGCACTGCCGACTACATCCGCGACGCGCTCGACGGGCGGTGGCGCGAGGTGAAGAACGAGACGCGGGCCAAGCTCTCCCACGAGGCGTTCCGTCCGCATTACACCCCTAACACCGTCATCGCCCGCGCCAAGGTCGCCGAGCAGATGCAGATGATGGCGGCCGCCGGCATTTCCGACGAAGGCTTCCGCAAAGAACACGGCGGCACCGGTGATGTCGGTGCGGCGGTGACGATGATCGAGATGCTGGCGATGTCGGATCTGTCCCTGATGGTCAAGGCCGGAGTGCAGTGGGGCCTGTTCGGCGGTGCGGTCGAAAACCTGGGCACGGAGCGTCATGCCGCGTATGTGAAGGACATCATCACCCTCGATCTGCTCGGTTGTTTTGCGATGACCGAGACCGGACACGGCAGCGACGTCCAGTCGCTGGAGACGACGGCCACCTATGACGTCGAAACCGAAGAGTTCGTGGTCAACTCCCCCACGCCGACATCCCGCAAGGACTACATCGGCGGTGCGGCCGAAACCGCAACCATCGCAGCGGTTTTCGCACAACTGATCACCCATCAGGACGGCAAGCCGGTCAACCACGGGGTGCACTGCGTGCTGGTGCCCATCCGGGACGCCGACGGCAATGACCTGCCGGGAGTGACCACCTCGGACTGCCACTACAAGGGCGGTCTGCCCGGGGTCGACAACGGACGCATCATGTTCGACAACGTCCGGGTGCCACGGGTCAACCTGCTGAACAAGTACGGGGAAGTCGAACCGGACGGCACCTACCGCTCGCCGATCGACAATGCCAACCGCCGCTTCTTCACCATGATCGGCACGTTGATCCGGGGCCGGGTCACCGTCGGCGGCAGCGCCGGCAGTGCGACGCACGTCGCGTTGGACATCGCTACCCGTTATGCGTTGCAGCGCAGGCAATTCAGCGCCCCCGGCGATGACGACAGCGAAGTGCTGATCATGGACTACCTGGCGCACCAGCGGCGGCTGTTCCCGTTGATCGCGAAGTCATACGCGCTGCAGTTCGCCCAGAACGAGCTGGTGTCCAAATGCCACGACCTGCAGACCTCCGATGTGGTGGACGCCGAGGAGCAGCGTGAGCTCGAAGCCCGCGCCGCGGGGTTGAAGGCGGCGAACACCTGGCACGCTTCGCGGGCTATTCAGGAGGCCCGGGAAGCCTGCGGCGGCGCCGGGTACATGGCCGAGAACCGACTTATCGCATTGCGCGCCGACACCGACGTCTTCACCACGTTCGAGGGCGACAACCACGTATTGACCCAACTGGTCGCCAAGGAGCTGCTCACCGCCTACGCCGACGACATCAAGAGCATGAGCCCGGTGGAATGGGTGCGGTTCGCGGCCACCACAGTGAGTGACCGCGTCAAGAAACGCACTGCCGCCGAAGCGATCATTCAAACCATCGTCGACACCAGACAGGACAACGAGGAGGAAGGCAGCCTCTTCAACCGCGGCACGCAGGTTCAGATGTTCGAAGACCGGGAGGATTACCTGCTGTCATCGGTGGCGCGCCGCCTGCAGGGCAAGTCCAAGGAGATGTCGGCCTTCGACGCGTTCAACGCCGTGCAGGACCACGTGCTGCATGCCGCGCAGGCGCACATCGACCGGGTTGTGCTCGAAGCCTTCGTCGCCGGCATCGAGTCATGCCCGGACCGCGAGGCACGCGACCTGCTGGGCGTGGTGTGCGACCTGTACGCGTTGTCGGTGATCGAAGAGGACAAAGCCTGGTACATCGAGCATCGGTACCTGTCCACCGAGCGGGCCAAGGCGGTTACCCGGGGCATCAACGACCGGTGCCGGGTCCTGCGCCCGCACGCCCGAACGCTGGTCGACGGATTCGGCATCCCGGAGCCGCTGCGCTACGCCGAGATGCTGCACCCGGAGAACCTGCCCGACTAAGCCCTGCTGACGGCCAGCTCGGCGGTCTGCACCACCGGCTCGGGCGCGACCGACCGGCGGACGTAGGCCTTCCAGGTCAGTGCCGCCGCGGCCGCGTAGCAGGCCATGAAGCCCCAGAACGCTTCCGTCGCGGTGCCGGTGCTCAGGTACGACGCGCGCAGCGCGAAGTTTATGCCGACCCCGCCCAGGGTGCCCACCGAGGCGACAAACCCGATGACCGCACCCGAGATGATGCGGGACCATTCGCGGCGCTCTCCTTCGCTGAGGTCGAGCGAGCGGCTGCAGGCCTCGAAGATTGTCGGAATCATCTTGTAGACCGATCCGTTACCCAAGCCGGACAAGATGAACAGTGCGATGAAGCAGGCGAAATAGCCCGCCATGGCGGCCGCACTGCCGTGGTGGCGGTGCTGATCCATGCTTGCGCTGATCAGTAGTCCTGCGGTGAGCGCCATGCCGATGAAGACCATCAGCGTCAGGCGGCTGCCGCCGATCCGGTCGGCCAGCCGGCCTCCGTATACCCGCGCCACGGCAGCCAACAACGGACCCAGGAACGCGAGTTCGGCGGCGTGCAGGCTTGCCTGTGCGACGGTTTGCCCGCTGCACACGAAGTTGGCCTGCAGCACCTGGCCGAACGCGAAGGAGAACCCGATGAACGACCCGAAGGTGCCGAGATAGAGCAGCGAAAGCAGCCAGGTGTCGCGGGTGGTGAAAACGGCTTTGATGATCGGTCGCAGTCGCTCCGGCTTAACCCGGTGCTGCTCAACGTTATTCATGAACAGGGTGACTCCGAGGGCCGCGACCGCCAACGAGACCGCATACAGTCCGCAGATCAGGTAGGGCTTGCGGTCACCGAGCGTGGCGATGACCAGCAGGCCGACCAATTGCACCGCGGGTACACCCAGATTGCCTATGCCGCCGGCTAGTCCGAGGGCGGAGCCCTTCAGCCGGTGGGGATAGAACGCGTTGGCGTTGGTCATCGAGGCGGCGAAGTTGCCACCACCCAGTCCGGTGAGTCCCGCGCAGATCAGATACGGCCAAAGGGGCAGACCGGGATGCATCAACAACACCATGGCGCCGATCACTGGGACGAGTAACGCCAGAGACGAGAAGATCGCCCAGTTGCGCCCACCGAAGACGTTGGTGGCCAACGAGTACGGCATCCGCAAGCCAGCCCCGACCAGGGTGGCAGTGATACCGAGCAACAACTTGTCACTGGTGGAGAACCCGTAGACGTTCTGCGGCATGAACAGTTCCATTACCGGCCACAGCGTCCATACGGAGTAGCCCAGGTGCACGGTGACCACCGACCACAGCAGATTGCGTCGCGCGATGGCCTTGTTACCGGCTTCCCACGCCACCACATCCTCGGCGTCCCAGTGTGAGATGTGACGCGGGCCACGGCGACCGCCGGCGTCGCCGCCGCACGACTCCCCCTGGTGGGGCAGCGTCTGCTGGTACATAACCCTCCCTGTCATTCTGCTTGCCTGTGTCTCGCAAGGAATCTCAAGGGTGCCAGGCCAACCGGCGTCTAGCACGCCAGAAGCAGCCTGAACCTGCTGTAGGTGTGCTGTAAATGCGCTGAATGCGGCAGAAAGCCCGCGTCTAGCCCGAGCGCTGCTGATGCGGAATCGGATTGAGCGCCTTGAGTTTGCCGTCCGGGCCGATCTCGAACTTCACCGTGCCCCGGCCGCTGGGACAGCACTCCTCGTCGTTGCCGACCCGCCACTGGTACTGCACCGTGACGGTGTCGTCAGAGGGCGGCAGCACGGTGATGTAAGGCTTCGGATTCGGCGTGGGTGAGCCCAGCGGTGTGTTGCGATCAAAGAACAGCAACTGTTGCGGCGTCGACTCCGAGGCGATGGTGGGAATGATCTGCACCCAGTTCAGCCGGCACTTTCGAGTGTGGCCGCGCCCGATTTCCACCCATGCAGACCCGGGTACCTCGACCGGGACCGCGGCGATGGCCCGGCGCACCGTAGCGGCGGTGGGGCTGTCGGATTCCTTGCAGGAATCCGCCTTCACCTGGGGCTTGGGCGCCGATTGGCCGCCGCAACCTGCAACCGCCAAACCCCCGACGAGGAGGACAGCGCCGAGCCGAGAACGCATCTGGCGAGCTTAGCGAAGGGCGCCGGACGACGGCGCCCCAGCTGGACAAGCACTGTGAGTGTGTTTCGGATTGGGTTAAAACCGCAGGTGCAGGGCTTGGAGCAGGTGCCGCGGGGGTAATCTCGGCTGAGATCACTGGTCGAGGAGGACCGGGATTGCCGGTCCGACCGGCGCTCGGTGCCACCGGATTTTCGTGCCGGTTTCGGACACCGCACACCGTGTCGCACCGCGCTGCGAGAAGTCCGTAAAGCCGCTGAAACCTCCGCAGTGCCGTACCGAAACATCACTGCCAGACGATCGAAGACACATCCCTGCGCGTGAATGGAAGACCGAAAATCACCATGGATTCCGCCGACCACGCCGTGCGCACCGCCTGCGCCTACTGCGGCGTCGGCTGTGGGATGGTGTTGCAGATCACAACCGATCCGCAAAGCGGCCGGCGTCACATCGCCAAAACCATTGGGCAGGAAAATCATCCGGCCAACTTCGGCCGCTTGTGCACCAAGGGCAGCACCACCGCTGATTTTCTCGCCGCAGGCGGACGCACCGATTCGGCATACTCCCGGACCGACCGCGGCCAACCGTTCGAACCCCTCGACGTGGACACGGCGATCGACCGTTCCGCGAAGCGGTTACGGGCCATCATCGACAAACACGGCCCCGACGCGGTCGCCCTCTACGTCTCGGGGCAGATGTCCCTGGAGGCCCAGTACCTGGCGAACAAACTGGCCAAGGGTTTCATCGGCACCAATCAGATCGAATCGAACTCGCGGCTGTGCATGGCCGGTGCCAGTTCGGGTTACAAGCTGTCCCTAGGGGCCGACGGGCCGCCCGGGTCGTATCAGGACTTCGACCACGCCGACCTGTTCTTGGTGATCGGCGCCAACATGGCCGACTGCCATCCGGTTCTGTTCCTGCGCATGATGGAACGGGTCAAGGCCGGCGCCAAACTGATCGTCGTCGACCCGCGCCGCACCGCCACCGCCGCGAAGGCCGACCTGTTCCTGCAGATCGCCGCGGGTTCGGATCTCGCACTGCTCAACGGATTGCTGCACCTGATCGTGCAGAACGGACACACCGACCCCGATTTCATCGCTGAATTCACCACCGGCTGGGAGATGATGCCGGGCTTCCTGGAACAGTTCACTCCGGACCGGGTCAGTGCAATCACCGGTCTGCCCGCCGAAGACATCCGCACCGCGGCACGATGGATCGGTGAGGCCGCCAACTGGATGAGCTGCTGGACGATGGGCCTCAACCAGAGCACCCACGGCACCTGGAACACCAACGCACTGTGCAATCTGCATCTGGCTACCGGCGCCATCTGCAGGCCGGGTAGCGGACCGTTCTCGCTCACCGGACAGCCCAACGCCATGGGCGGGCGTGAAATGGGTTACATGGGACCGGGTCTGCCTGGCCAGCGGGCGGTAACCTGCAGCGACGACCGAGCGTTCACCGAGGACCAGTGGGGCATTCCGCGCGGTTCGCTGCGTACCGACGTCAGTGACGGCGTGATCGACATGTTCACCCGCATGGCCGAAGGCGAGATCAAGGCGTGCTGGATCATCTGCACCAATCCCGTTGCCACCGTTGCCAATCGCAAGACGGTGCTGGCCGGCCTGGAGAAGGCCGACCTGGTGATCACCCAGGACGCGTATCTGGAGACCGAGACCAACGAGTACGCCGACGTGGTGCTGCCGGCGGCCCTGTGGACGGAGTCCGACGGGGTGATGGTCAACTCCGAGCGCAACCTGACCCTGTTTCAGCAGGCGGTCGATGCGCCCGGACAGGCGCTGCCCGACTGGCAGATCATCGCCCGAATCGCCTGTGCGATGGGGTTTTCCGAGGCGTTCAGCTACACCTGCGCCGAAGAGGTGTTCGAAGAGATCAAGCGGTTCTGGAATCCGAAGACAGGCTACGACATTCGCGGTGTGAGTTACGAGCGGTTACGCGAGATGCCGGTCCAGTGGCCCTGCCCGCCCGACAGCCCAGCCGACCGCAACCCGATTCGCTACCTCAACGACGGTGTCAGCCAGACCCTGCTGGTCCGCGAGGACGGGCAGATACCGCGGCTGGCGTTCCCGACTCCACACGGCCGGGCCGTCTTCTTCGCCCGTCCACACCTGTCGCCCGAGGAGATGCCGGACTCGGATTACCCGTTCCTGCTCAACACCGGTCGCCTGCCGCACCAGTGGCACACGATGACCAAGACCGGCAAGGTCGCCAGGCTGAACAAGCTCAATCCCGGCCCCTTCGTCGAGATTCACCCGGAAGATGCGGCGCGGCACCAGATTTGCGACGGCGACCGGGTCGAGATCGCCTCTCGGCGTGGCCGCGCGGTACTTCCCGCCGTCGTCACCGACCGGGTGCGGCCGGGCAACTGCTTCGCCCCGTTCCACTGGAATGACACCTTCGGTGAATACCTGTCGATCAACGCGGTCACCAATGACGCCGTCGACCCGGTGTCGCGCCAACCGGAATACAAAGCCTGCGCGGTGACCCTGACCAAGGTGGCCGGCCGGGCCGTAGCGCAACCACACCACGCCGAGGCACCGAGTGCCGAACCGCTTCACCAGGCCCCGCACCTCGGCCTGGCCCAGATCGATGCGATCGCCGAATTCCTCGGAGTGGCAGCCGAACCCGCGCCACAGTTGGACGCGCACGGCCGCGCCTACCTGGCGGGGTTACTGGCCGGACTGCGCAGCCAAGCCGGCCGGCCGATGACCGGGTTGCCCACCCTGCCGGTCAGCGCGCCGTTCGACGTTCGTACCCGGATGTGGGTGGACGGTGCGATCGCCGGGATGTTCTCGCACACGCCGGCACCGCCCCCCGATCCCGACACCACTCGGCGACCCGAGACCACCGACGACCGGGCACCGATCGTGCTGTTGTGGGCCTCTCAGACCGGCAACGCCGAAGAGCTCGCCGCCCAGGTGGCGGCGCGCCTGGCCGATGCGGCGCTCCCGGTGGCCCTGCATGCCATGGACGCCTTCGAAGTCAGCGAGTTGTCGGGCACCCGCGAGTTGTTGCTGATCACCAGCACCACCGGCGACGGCGATCCCCCCGACAATGGCGCCGGTCTGTGGCGAGCCCTGGCCGCCGACGGCGCGCCACGACTGACCGGGACCCGATACGCCGTCCTCGCCCTGGGTGACTCCAACTACAACGACTTCTGCGGTCACGGACGCAGGCTCGACGAACGCCTCGCCGAGCTGGGTGCGGCCCGCATCACCGGCCGCGTCGACTGTGAACCCGACTACGACGCCGCCGCCGCCCGTTGGCTCGACGACGTTCTGGCCGCCCTGACCAGGGCGCCCGTACGCAAGGTGGCAACGTCCACCGCGGCACCGCAGCGGTACTCGAGGAAGCGCCCGCTGGTCACCGACCTGGTTCGCAACATCACACTCAGCCGGCCCCGGTCGGCGAAAGACGTGCGCCAGTTGGTCTTTGAGGTGCCCGAGGCAACCGTGAACTACCAGGCCGGCGACGCGTTGGGGGTTTGGCCGCACAACAACAAGCAGTTTGTCGAGGAGTGGCTGACCGTCACCGGTCTGGACGGTCGCACCGAGGTGGAGGTGCCCGACCACGGGGCGATGTCGTTGCGCACGGCCCTGACCGACCGGTTCGAGATCGCGCACATCAGCCCCGATCTGCTGCGCTTCGTGCAACAACGCACCGTCGACGCCGACGCGGCCGCCCGGCTGAGTGAGTTGATGAGGCCGGAAAACAAGACGGCGCTGGCGGATTGGTCCTGGGGGCGCCAGTCGGTGGACCTGTTGGGGCAGGCGCCGGTGCACGCCTCCGTGGACGAGTGGCTGGCCGTGCTCAAACCGCTCCAGCCGCGGCTGTATTCCATTTCGTCGAGCCCCAAGGTTCACCCCGACGAGATCCACCTCACCGTTTCACCGGTGCGATACAACTTCCGCGGCGTCCCGCGACGCGGGGTCTGCTCGACCTATCTCGCCGATCGCTCTCCCCGGGACCGGATCGCGGTCTACGTGCGGACGTCGAAGAACTTCCGGCCCCCGACCGATCCGCAAACCCCGATGATCATGGTCGGACCCGGAACCGGGATCGCCCCGTTCCGCGGATTCCTGCAGGAGCGGCGCGCGCTGGGCCACACCGGACCCAATTGGCTGTTCTTCGGCGAACAACACGCCGCGACCGACTTCTACTACCGCGACGAGATCCAGGCGATGCACGCCGACGGCCTGCTCACCGAACTCGACCTGGCGTTCTCCCGCGACCAGCGGGAGAAGGTGTACGTCCAACACCTGATGCGCAATCGGGGCGCAGCGTTGTGGCGCTGGTTGCAGGACGGCGCCCAGCTATACGTGTGCGGCAGTGCCGACCCGATGGCCAAGGACGTTGATCAGGCTATCTGCGATATCGCGGCCGAACACGGCAAACTCGATCCCGAGGCGGCCCGAGCCTTCGTGCGCTCCCTGAGCGCGGACAAGCGCTACCACCGCGACGTGTACTGACACCGGCGGCTGGGTAGGTCCGTAATTTGACGGAAACGTCATACGCCTTTCGCTGAAACATGGGCGTCGCACCATTCACCCAAGAGATTGTGGACTCAAGGGAGGGTCGTACGCGTGGCTCGGGAGTCTGAGGGTCCGTCCGGGACCGGTGCACCCACTGTCTGCCCCCTGCACTGCCCGGCGCGGCAAGGCACGGCGAACGGCAGCGCACCCGCTGACCAGGTCGAATGGGCCGGGTTGCCGGTCAACCTGGACTTGGCGTTCTCCCAGAACCAGCGCGACAAGGTCTTCGCCCAACACATGAAGTTCAGGGGCACGCGCCGCCTGCGTCGGCGCGCCCAGGACGTCTGTATCTGCGAGACCGCCGATCTTCCCGAGCTCAACCAGGACACGCGCAAGTCCGCCTCCGGCTGGTAATCGTCGGACGCTGATTCAGCGATACCGTGGCGTGACACGCCCAGTCACGGACGGAGCTGTCGATGAGCGATGCCTGCGTGCCCCGGTTCCCCGAAGCGCTGTCCACGCCGAGCCTCAACCGTGGGGTGGGCTTCACCCATGAGCAGCGCCGCCGGCTCGGTCTCACCGGCCGGCTGCCCTCCGCGGTGCTCACCCTGGACCAGCAGGCCGACCGGGTTTGGCACCAATTGCAAAGCATGGCAACTGATCTGGGCCGCAACCTGCTGCTCGAACAACTGCACTACCGCCACGAACTGCTGTACTACAGGGTGCTCACCGATCACCTGCCCGAGTTGATGCCGGTGGTGTACACGCCGACGGTCGGCGAGGCGATTCAGCGCTTCTCCGACGAGTACCGCGGTCAGCGGGGACTGTTCCTGAGCATCGACGGGCCCGACGAAATCGCCGACGCGTTCGCCACGCTCGGCCAGGGCCCGGACGACATCGATCTGATCGTCTGCACGGATGCCGAGGCGATCCTGGGCATCGGCGACTGGGGTGTGGGCGGGATCCAGATCACCGTCGGCAAGCTGGCGCTCTACACCGCCGGCGGCGGCATCGATCCCCGGCGTTGCCTCGCGGTGTCGCTGGATGTCGGCACCGACAACGAGCAGTTGCTGCAGGACCCCTTCTACCTGGGCAACCGGCACGCCCGGCGGCGGGGCGACCAATACGACGACTTCATCAGACGCTACGTCGAGACCGCCCACCGACTGTTCCCCCACGCGATCCTGCACTTCGAAGACTTCGGTCCGGCCAACGCACGCAAAGTCCTGCAGACCTACGGCAACGACTACCTCGTCTTCAACGACGACATGCAGGGCACCGGCGCGGTGGTGCTGGCGGCGGTCTACGGCGGATGCGCAGTCACCGGCCTGCCGTTGCGGGACCAGCGCGTCGTCGTCTTCGGCGCCGGCACCGCTGGCCTCGGCGTCGCCGACCAGATCCGCGATGCCATGATCGCCGACGGCGCCACTGCCGAGCAGGCCACCGCACAGATCTGGCCGATCGACCGGCAGGGCCTGTTGTTCGACGACATGGACGATCTGCGTGACTTCCAGGTGCCCTACGCCAAGAACCGCGACCGCCTCGGCGTGGCCGCCGGACAACGGGTCGCTCTGGTCGATGCCATCAGGCTCGCCGCACCGACCGTGCTGCTGGGCTGCTCGGCGGTGCACGGCGCGTTCAGCCGGGAGGCGGTCGAGGAGATGGCGGCGAGATGCGAGCGACCGATGATCTTTCCACTGTCCAACCCGACCTCGCGAATGGAGGCCATGCCGGCCGATCTGCTGCAGTGGTCGGACGGCCGGGCGCTGGTGGCCACCGGCAGCCCGATGCCGCCGGTCGCCTACGAGGGCACCACCTACACCATCGGCCAAGCCAACAACGTGCTGGTGTTTCCCGGAATCGGGCTTGGCATCATCGTCGCCGGAGCGCGGCGGCTCACCCAATCGATGCTGCATGCATCGGCGAAGGCCGTTGCGGGACAAGCTGATCCGGTTACCGCCGGAGATTCGCTGCTGCCGGATGTGCAGCGTCTGCGAGATATCTCGGCACAGGTGGCCGAGGCCGTGTATCGCGCCGCCGTCGATGACGGGGTCGCCACCAAGACCTACGACGACGTCCGGCAGGCCGTGCTCGACAGCATGTGGTCGCCGGTTTACGACTGAAGTTCAGCGAACCCGGCCCGCTCCTCAGCGGAGTCACCCGGATTTACCTATGCCTTATAGTGGACTGCATGCAACAGGCCGTCCAGCTGCGCTTTGTCCGCACGCGCTGTACCGCCATGGACTGTTGTTGTTGCTGCTGATTCTGACGCAACTAACCGTTCAGTAATCGTCGCGAGAGCCTCAGGGGCACCGCGTAACGCGCTAGCTGTCATCAGGAAGAGCAACCATCCATGACTGTCCTGTCGGACCGCATTTCGTCACCGGTGGCGAACCGCAAACGCGGCCGGGTGCCCCAGTTGACACGTCAAACAGATCGTGTTCACTCCCGTTTCACGCCAGGTCCCTCGGGAATAACAGTGACCGGTCCCGTGTCCGTTCATCTCAGCGGACGAGTATTCACCTGGGATGCCGACCAGCCCTGCCCCGACGTCGTTGGAGGATGTGGATGACCATCGCGGAGAACGTCACACAACTGATCGGCAACACGCCGCTGGTCCGGCTGCGCCGGGTCACCGACGGCGCGGTGGCCGACGTAGTCGCCAAGCTCGAGTCGTTCAATCCCGGCGGCAGTGTGAAGGACCGCATCGGGGTGGCGATGATCGACGCCGCCGAGCAGGCGGGTCTGATCAAGCCGGACACCGTCATTGTCGAGCCCACCAGCGGCAACACCGGCATCGCACTGGCCATGGTGGCCGCCGCCCGCGGCTACAAGTGCGTGCTGACCATGCCGGAGACGATGAGCGTTGAGCGGCGGATACTGCTGCGCGCCTATGGCGCCGAACTCGTCCTTACTCCCGGCTCCGAAGGGATGGCCGGCGCCATCGCCAAGGCGGAGGAACTGGCCAAGAGCGACGAGCGGTACTTCATGCCGCAGCAGTTCGAGAACCCGGCCAACCCGGCCGTGCACGCCGTGACCACCGCCGAAGAGATCTGGAAGGACACCGACGGCAAGATCGACATCTTCGTTTCCGGGGTCGGTACCGGCGGCACTGTCACCGGTGTCGCGCAGACGATCAAGGAACGCAAGCCCGAGGTGCAATTCGTCGCCGTCGAACCGTCCGCATCGCCGGTTCTCTCGGGCGGTCAAAAGGGACCGCACCCGATCCAGGGCATCGGCGCCGGGTTCGTACCGCCGGTGCTGGATCTCGGACTCATCGACGAAGTCGTCACCGTCGACAACGACGATGCGCTGACCCTGGCCCGGCGACTGGCCAGGGAAGAGGGACTGCTGGTCGGCATCTCGTCGGGCGCGGCCGTGGCAGCGGCCCTGGAGGTGGCCCGGCGGCCCGAGAACGCCGGCAAGCTCGTCGTCGTCATCCTGCCCTCGTCCGGCGAGCGCTATCTGAGCACCGTCCTGTTCTCCGATCTGAGCGACTAGCCATGCTGGAGGAGATACGGCGCGACATACGAGTGGCCAGGGAGCGCGATCCGGCCGAACCCACCACGCTGGAGGTGATTCTCACCTACCCGGGTGTGCACGCGGTGTGGGGCTACCGGATCAGCCACTGGCTGTGGCGGCGCGGCGCGCGGCTGGCCGCAAGGGCATTAGGTGAGCTGACCCGGATCCTGACCGGCGTCGACATTCACCCGGGCGCCAGAATCGGTCCTGGCCTGTTCATCGACCACGCAACCGGTGTGGTGATCGGTGAAACCGCGGAGGTCGGCGAAGACGTCACGATCTTCCACGGCGTCACCCTCGGTGGGACGGGCCGCGACAAAGGTAAACGCCACCCGACCATCGGCGACCGGGTGACACTGGGGGCCGGGGCCAAGATCCTCGGTGCCATCAAGATCGGTGAGGACAGCAGAATCGGCGCAAACTCCGTTGTGGTCAAGGAAGTCCCGGCCAGCGCCGTGGTCGTCGGCGTACCCGGGCAGATCGTCAGCCGGCCCGAACCCTCCAGCGACGACGAAGCGAAGCTGCCGGACCTGGTCGGCGTAAGCCTGAAATCGCTGCTGACCCGGGTGGCCAGGCTGGAAGGCGAAGGCGCCGGCACCCAGAACGGCCGGCAGGGCGCACCGACCGACCGTGTCGTCCGCCCGCCCGAGGCTGGCGTCTGGTACGGCGAAGACTTCTCCATCTAGGGAATATCGGGGTGGAAAAGGTGTTGGTGCGCTCTTGAGTTCCGTTGTCATCGCCGTATTGGCCATCGCCGCGGCCCTGGTTACCGCCTGCCTGATCGGCTGTGTGATCAACGGGCGATCTGGTGTGCTGCGCGACGCGAAACCCTCGTCGGGCCATGAGCAGGCCAATTCCGACCTGGGCCTGTCTGAGACGGGCCCGACCGTGCTGCATTTCAGTGCGGAGTGGTGCGGACCGTGCGCGGCGGTGCGCCGCGTGGTCGATCAGGTGTGTGCCGATCTTGCCGACGTGGCCCACGTCGAGCTGGACATCGATGCGAACCCGTCAGCCGCCAAACGGCTCTCGGTGCTGTCGCTGCCCACCACATTCATCTTCGACGCCCAGGGCCGGCAGCGTTATCGCACGACGGGCGTCCCCAAGGCCGCTGACCTGCAGGCGGCACTGCAACCACTCAGGGCCGAAGTCGAGCAAAGAGGAGCAAACGATGTCTTCTGATGTCAACCAAGTAGACGTGCGGGGTCCGCGCTTCGCGGCGTGGATCACCAGCACGGTTCTGCTGCTGACGTTGGTGGTGTCGGTGTTCAGCCATCCCGCCGCGACGGTGCTGCTCAGCGCCCAGGCCATCGTCTTCGCGGTCAGCGCGGCGCGCGGCCCGCGCAACAGCCCGTACGGGTTGGTATACGCCAAGCTGGTGGCGCCCCGATTGAGTCCGGTCAGTGAGCGTGAGCCGGTGGCGCCGCTGAAGTTCGCGCAGATGCTCGGGCTGTTCTTCGCTGTCATCGGGGTGATTGGTTTCGCGGCCGGGTTGCCGCTCGTCGGTGTGGTCGCGACGGCGTTCGCCCTGTTCGCCTCTTTCCTCAACGCCGCCTTCGGCATCTGCCTGGGCTGCCAGATGTACCCGCTGGTCGCCCGGTTTCGGCGGGCTCCCGCTGCCTGATCGCGCAAATGGCCAAGGGGCAGAACATCGGGTCAGCACACCCGAATACGCTGCCGCGCAACGTAATCGGTGAATCGATCGTTCCGTGAACTTAGCGCCAGCGAGCTACAGCAGGTGCTTTTCGCCATCGCCCCGGGGCAGTGGCCAACCTGGCATGTCCGCCTGCCAACCCCAGGCCGCCGGCGCGAGTGGGGCACGGAACTGGCGGGAGCCGACGCCGGTGGCCCGCGGGGCACGATGGACAGGTGGCCCTGAGGGTGGTGCCCAAGGCTGATCAGACGACCGTCGGCTCCCCCGGAAGGACTCGAACCTTCAACCCTTCGGTTAACAGCCGAATGCTCTGCCAGTTGAGCTACAGGGGACTATCAGTCCAGCGAACGCTGGTGCTGACCGCGGGACGACTCTAGCGTACTGGCACAGCCGGTACCCAACCGGCACCGGCTGACCCCGTCGTGGACGGACCCGCGATCGGGCGAGCCCCCCTCGGGCGGATAAGGCAGGATGGACCCAACGCACTTTTCTCGGAGGGATCGCTTTGATCGGGTATGTCGCGGTATTGGGCGTGGGTTACGTGCTGGGCACGAAGGCCGGGCGCCGCCGCTATGAGCAGATCGTCGGCACCTATCGCGCGCTCACCGGCAGTCCCGTCGCCAGATCGGTGATCGAAGGGGGGCGTCGCAAGATCGCCAACCGGATCTCCCCCGACACGGGCTTCGTGACCTTGACCGAGATCGACAGCCAGACCGCCGTCATCCAGCGCGATGACCACAGTGCGGCAGCCGGACGCGACGTCGATGTGGTCCAGCCACCGGTGAACGCCGCGCGCTGAGCCGCCTCAGGCGGTGAGATCGTCGCCGCTGGCCTGTTCGAGCAGGCTGCGCCGGTAGGCCTCCATCGCGACCAGGTCGCCGAACAGCGCGTGGTACTCGTCGCCCTGCTCGATCGGCGACATCCGCTGCAACTTGGACTTCACCTCGGCGATCTGACGTCCCATCCAGACTTCCTGCAGCCGGGCCAGCACCCCGCAGATGTAGCGGGGCAGCTGTTCGTCGTCGGCGCGGATCGCCTCGACGCCCAGTTCGCTGACCAGTCCGGCAGTGAGCGCCGAATTGGTCTGCTGGCGCACCATGTCCAGCCATTGCGCCCCACTGACGCCGGCCGATGTGCCGCCGGCAGCCTCGATGGCCGCGCGCACCGCGGCGTAACCGGGGTGAGTGAAGCTTTCGACCGTCAGCGTGTCGAACACAGGACCGGCCAGGGCCGGAAACTGCAATGCCGATTTGAGGGCCTCACGCTGCGGCCACAGCGTCGGGTCGCGCGGGTCGGGGCGCGCACCCGCGGCAGCCCCGCCGACAGTGTCTCCGGCGGACTGAGCGGGCTGCTGCGCACCGCGGCGCGACGTCCTGCCACCCGCCCCGCCCTGGCTCGCGCCCGGCACCATCCTGGCTTGGCTGCGTACCCGGTCGAGGACCTGCGCGACGTCGTCCCAACCGACCCAGCCGGCCAGTTGGCGGGCATACTCGTCACGCAGAGTCGAGTCTTTGATCTGGCTGACCATCGGCACACACCGGCGCAACGCGGCCACCCGGCCCTCGGCGCTGTCCAGGTCCAGTTCACCGAGCGCGGTGCGAATCGCGAACTCGAACAACGGTGTTCGCCGGGCCACCAGGTCGCGAAGGGCCCCGTCGCCGGATTTCAGCCGCAGGTCGCATGGGTCCATGCCGTCGGGCGCCACCGCGACGAACGACTGACCGGCCAGGTTCTGCTCACCGTCGAAAGCCTTGAGCGCGGCCGCCTTTCCCGCTTCGTCCCCGTCGAACACGTAGATCAACTCGCCGCGGAAGAAACTGTCGTCCATCATCAGCCTGCGCAGCATCGCCAGGTGGTCGTCGCCGAACGCGGTGCCACAGGATGCGACGGCGGTGGTGACCCCGGCCAGGTGCATCGCCATCACGTCGGTGTAACCCTCGACGACCACCGCCTGGTGCCCCTTGGCGATGTCGCGTTTGGCCAGGTCGATCCCGAACATCACCTGCGACTTCTTGTACAGCAGCGTCTCGGGTGTGTTGACGTACTTGGCCTCCATCGGGTCGTCGTCGAACAATCGCCGGGCCCCGAAGCCGATGACCTCTCCCGAGGCGGTGCGAATGGGCCACAGCAGCCGGCGATGGAAGCGGTCCATCGGGCCCCGCCGACCCTGCCGGGAAAGCCCGGCCGCTTCCAGTTCTTTGAACTCAAACCCTTTGCGCTGCAGATGCTTTGTCAGCGTTTCCCAGCCTGACGGCGCGAAACCGCAGCCGAACCGGCGGGCGGCCTCGGCGTCGAAACTGCGGTCGGTCAGGTACTTTCGGGCCGGAGCCGCCTCGTCGGACTGCAGTGCCTGCGCATAGAACTCGGCGGCGGCGGCATTGGCCGCGACCAGCCTGCTGCGGCTGCCGCGGTCGCGCTGCACGCTGGTGGCCGGACCGGTGTAGGTGATGGTGTAGCCGACCCGGTCGGCGAGCAGTTCGACGGCCTCGACGAAGCTCGCGTGTTCGATCTTCTGGATGAAGGCGTACACGTCGCCGCCCTCTCCGCAACCGAAACAGTGGAACTGATGGTTCAAGGGCCGCACGTGGAACGACGGTGACTTCTCGTTGTGGAAGGGGCACAGGCCCTTGAGCGAGTTCGCACCGGCATTGCGCAGCTGAACATAGTCGCCGACGACGTCCTCGATACGGGCCAGTTCGCGGATGGCGGCGATGTCGCGATCTGGGATCCGGCCGGCCACGGGCTCAGTCTAGGCCGTCGTCCCGCCGAGTTGGCCGGCGTCGATCCGTTCCAGCCGCCCTTCGGTGTAGGAAGCGATCTGGTCCACGATCACCCGCAGACGCGCTCCGTCGTCGGCGGCGGTGTTGAAGGCCGCGGCGAACATCGGATCGAGCGTCTGCGGTGCGCCGGCCTGCAGCCACTGCGCCACCCGATGGATGCGTTCGCGCTGACGGGCCTGGGTTTCCAGGTGCCGCGGATCGGACATGATGAACTGCAGGGCCAGGATCTTGAGCAGCGCAACCTCGGCCCGCACCATGTCCGGCACCTGCAAGTCGGCCTGGTAGCGCAGCAGGGGCCCCGGGCCGGAGGCGGCACGGGTGGTCGCGACTGCGGCCGTGGCGAACCGCCCGACCAGCTCGCTGGTCAACCGCTTGAGCGCAACGGCAGCAGCCAGCGTGGCGTCGAACTTGCCGACCGAGGCCACCACCGGCAGCCCCGACAGCCGGCCCGCGGCCTGCATCAACTCGTCGGCACCGATCCGCGGGAACTCGCCCTCCCCCAGCTCGGCCAGCGCGGCCACCTCGTTCTCGTCGGCGAGCACGCGCAAATCGATGCGTTCGGAGACGACGCCGTCTTCGACGTCGTGCACCGAGTACGCGACGTCGTCGGCCCAGTCCATCACCTGGGCTTCCAGACATGTCCGTCCCGCCGGGGCACCCTGGCGCACCCAGGCGAAGGCGGCACGGTCGTCGTCGTAGAAGCCGAACTTGCGGGTGCCGTCGGTCCGCGGCCAGGGATACTTGGTAACCGCGTCCAGGGCGGCGCGGGTCAGGTTCAGACCGGCGCTGCGCCCCTGTGCGTCAAGCACTTTGGGCTCAAGGCTGGTGAGGATGCGAAAGTTCTGGGCGTTGCCCTCGAAGCCGCCGTAGCCGGCGGCGACCTCGTTGAGTGCCCGCTCGCCGTTGTGTCCGTACGGTGGGTGGCCGATGTCGTGGGCCAGACCCGCCAACTCGACGAGGTCCAGGTCGCAACCCAGCGGGATGGCCATGCCGCGCCCGATCTGGGCCACTTCCAGCGAGTGGGTCAGCCGGGTTCGCGGCGTGTCGCCTTCGCGGGGTCCGACCACCTGCGTCTTGTCGGCCAACCGCCGCAGCGCCGCGCTGTGCAGTACCCGCGCCCGGTCACGCGCGAAATCGGTGCGGAGCTGAGCTTCCGTACCCGGCAGACCCGCGGTTTTCGGCGCTTCGACCACCCGCCGTGCGCGGTCGAAGTCGTCGTAGGGGTCGTGCTGATCGGTACTCACCGATCCACAGTCTGCCAGGACGAACCCGGCGACCGCGGGTTAGTGCCGGTCGCGTGCCCGGCGATTAGACCGCCCAGTTACGGGTACCAATCGGATCACCGGGTCGGATCCAGGTGAGGCGGAAAGCGGCAGAGAACGGGCGAGCAGCACTGCGCGCCCGCGATCCGGTGGCCACCGGCAGCCACGGCAGGCCTGCAGGAGAACGTCCTCCAATCAACAGGAGTCATTGATGTACGAGCCCAAGAGACGTTGGATGCGTCGACTGACCACCGCGGCCGTGGCGGCCGCGGCGTTACCTGGTTTGCTCGGTGTAGCCGGCGTTGAACCGGCGGCCCGAGCCACAGCGCCGGAATTCCTCCAAGTTCCCTCGGCGGCCATGGGCCGGAACATCACCGTGGAGTTCCAGCAGGGTGGGGCGGCGGCGGTCTATCTGCTCGACGGCCTGCGGGCCCGTGATGACCGCAACGGCTGGGACATCGAGACCAACGCCTTCGACGAGTACCAAGGCTCGGGCATGTCGGTGGTCATGCCGGTGGGCGGGCGCTCGAGCTTCTACGCCAACTGGTACGGGTCGGCCAACGGCGCCACCTACAAGTGGGAGACTTTCCTGACCAGTGAGCTGCCCGGCTACCTGGCCGGCAAAGGCGTCCGGTCGACTCGCAACGCCGTGGTCGGCGTGTCGATGTCGGGCTCGTCGGCGTTGATTCTGGCGGCTTATCATCCCGGCCAGTTCGCCTACGCCAGCGCCCTGTCGGCCTATCTCACTCCCTCGAGCGGCAATGGGCCCACCCTGATCAAGCTGGCGATGAACGACGAAGGCGGGTACAACCCCGAAGACATGTGGGGACCATCCGGCGGACCGGGCTGGCAGCGCCACGACCCCACCGTGCAGGCCGGCAGGCTGGCCGGTAACAACACCCGCCTGTGGGTCTACAGCGGCAACGGCACGCCATCGGAGTTGGGCGGTGGCGGCAGCCTGCCGGGCCAGATCATCGAGCAGGTGGTGCTGCAGAGCAACGTCGACTTCCGCAACGCCTATACCGCCGCCGGCGGCCGCAACGCCACGTTCAACATCGACGGCAGCGGTCAGCACGGCTGGGGTTACTGGAATGCGCAGCTGGTCGCGATGAAGGGTGACATGCAGCGCACGCTCGGCGCAGGCGGAGGCGGACCGGCCTGACATCCCGCAGGGCCATGCCGGTCGCTGAAGCAAAGGTCACCAACGTTTAATTAGCGCTATGCGCATCGCTCGCCTACTCGGCGTGTTCCTGACAATGGTGGCGGTAGGGCTGAGCGGGGGGCTGTTACTGGCGCCCCCCGCCGGTGCGCAGCCCCCGTTCCGGTTGGCCGAGTACCTCACCGACAAGGCGAACGTCCTCAACGATGCGGATCGCGCCGCGGTCACCGCCGCGGTCGACAAGCTCTACGCCGACCGGCACATTCGGCTGTGGGTGGTCTACGTCGACAACTTCTCGGGTCAAACCGCCGAGAACTGGGGTCAGCGCACCTTCCGCGCGAGCGAGCTGGGCAACTACGACGCACTGTTGGCGGTGTCCACCACCGGGCGGGCCTACTCCTTCCTGGTACCCAACGGCATGCAGGGCGTCACCCCGAGTCAGGTAGACAATCTGCGGCACAACCAGATCGAACCCGCACTGAGGAACGCTCAATGGGGTGCGGCGGCGATGGCGGCGGCACAGGGACTCAACCAGACGACCAGCTCGACGAGTCGTTACGTGCTGCTGGGCGCCCTCGGCGTCATCGTTCTTGCGGTGCTGATCCTGATTCTGGTGATGCGCCGTCGCGCCCGCCGACGACGCGCCAACGCGGTGGCCGCGGCCCGGCAGGTCGATCCCACCGACGCGACGGCGCTGGCCGCGATTCCATTGGACATCCTCGACGACTTGTCCCGGGCGAAAGTGGTGGAGGTCGACAACGCGGTACGCACCAGCTCCAACGAACTCGCCCTGGCGGCCGAAGAGTTCGGCGAAGAGCGCACGGCACCCTTCACCCAGGCCGTGAACAACGCCAAAGCCGCACTCGCCCAGGCTTTCACGGTGCGTCAACAACTCGACGACAGCATGCCTGAGACGCCCGCGCAACGTCGTGACCTGCTTACCCGGGTCATCGTCTCGGCCGCCAATGCCGACCGCGAACTGGAGTCTCAGACCGCGGCGTTCGAGCAGTTGCGCGATCTGGTGATCAACGCGCCCTCCCGGCTCGATGCGCTGACCCAGCAATACGTCGAACTCACCGCCCGGATCGATCCGGCGCAGCGACGCCTGGCCGAGTTGAACGACGAGTTCGGTACCACCGCGCTGAGTTCGGTCTCGGGCAATGTGGCCACCGCCAAGGAGCGCCTGGCGTTCGCCGACCGCAATATCGGGGTGGCCCGCCAGCAGGCCGACCAGGTCGTGAGCGGGGCGCAGAGCCGTCTGGTGGACTCGGTGCGCGCCGCGGAAGCCGCACTGGGACAAGCGCGCTCGCTCCTCGACGCGGTGGACAGTGCGGCCGACGATATCCGGCGCGCAGTGCAGAACCTGCCGTCGGTACTGGCCGACATTCAAGCGGCCATTCAGCGCGCCAACGAGCAGCTGCAGAAGACTCAGGGCAACCAGACTGCGCACACCGGCGACTTGATCGCCGCGCGTGACGCCGCGGCGCGGGCGCTGGACGGCGTCGGCGGCTCCGCCGACCCACTCGGGACGTTCGCCCGGCTGACCAAGGCTGACGCGGAACTCAACCAGACGCTGACCACGGTGGCACAGGAGCAGGCAAACGCCGAACGACTCGTGCGATCGTTCGAGCAGGCGCAGTTCACCGCGCAGGCGCGGGTACACGCGGTGTCGGAGTACATCGACACCCGCCGCGGCAGTATCGGGCCCGATGCCCGTACTCGGCTGGCCGAGGCCAGACGCCAGCTGGAGGCCGCGCACACCCGCAAGTCGTCCAACCTGCCCGAGGCCATTGCCTATGCCAACGGCGCTGCGACGCTCGCGGCGCAGGCTCAGTCGCTGGCCAACGCCGACGTGCAGGCGGCGCAGCGCGCCGCCTATGCCCGGCGCAACGACGGGGACACCGGCGCGATGCTGGGCGGCATCATCATCGGCGACCTGCTCAGTAGGGGCATGCGGGGGGGCTTCGGCGGTTGGAGCCCGACATCTTTCGGCGGGTCGTCGTCAGGCTCCTCCGGCTCCTCAGGTGGTGGATTCATGGGAGGCGGCGGGCGGTTCTGAGCCCGCGGGCCCGTTCTGAGCCCGCGGGCCCGTTCTGAGCCCGCGGGCGCGCCCAAAAAAAACTGCGCACACCCACGTGGGTGTGCGCAGTTTTGTTCCGTTCAGAAGGCCCGCGACGGGCGCACCGGGCCGCTGCCCGATGCGCCGCCGCGAACCTGAACTTCGATCAGGCCCAGCTGGACCCGACGGCGCTGTCGGTCTGCGCCATGTTGTTGCCGGCGCTCTGGACCTTCTGGCCGTGAGCGTTGGCCTGCTCGTAGATCACCTGGAAGTTGCGACCCAACTGGGCGATGAACTCCTGGCAAGCCACCGAACCGGCGCCGCCCCAGAAGTCACCGGCAGCCAGCACATCGCGAACGATGGCCTGGTGCTCGGCCTCCAAGTTGGCGGCCTGGGCGCGGATCAGCGCGCCGTGCGCGTCGACGTCACCGAACTGGTAGTTAATGGTCATTGAACTGGTCTCCTTAGTTTGTGAAAGTTTTAAGCTGCAGCGGCTTTCGCCGCATTGGGCTAGCTGCTGAGGATCTGCTGCGAAGCCTGCTCTTGCTGCTCGTAGTTGTTCGCGTCGCGGATCAGTCCGTCACGCACTCCGTGCAGCATGTTCACAATGTTGCGGAAGGCCTGGTTCATCTGGCCCATGGTGTCCAGCGAGGTCGCCTGAGCCATACCGCTCCAGCCGGCGCCGGCGATGTTCTGCGAGGACGCCCACATGCGACGGGCCTCGTCCTCAACAGTCTGGGCGTGCACTTCGAAGCGGCCCGCCATGTCCCGCATCGCGTGCGGGTCAGTCATAAAGCGTGTTGCCATCTCGGCTTTCTCCTTTGGGTTAGTGGAAGTGTTGCTTGGAATTCTCAACCAGTTTGATTGATGTGATCACCGGGCCCGGACTTTCCGGAACCGCTAATCACCCGTAGACATCGACAGTCATTCCCTTTCTCTCATCCGGCTGCCGGCGAATGCGGGACCACGCTGTTGCCGCGTGGCATCTCGAAACGAGGTTCGGCGTTCTCCGCTTCCCACTGTTTCCACTCCGCCCACTCATCCCACTCGCCGTTGCCCGGTTCGATCGGTTCCGGATCGACCGCACCTGGCACCACGGCGACGTCATCGACACCTGGTTCAGACTCCTTCGCCCAATGGTCGTAGTCGTCTGGGGGCACAGCTGTACCCCAGCTGAGCGGAACGGATAGTCCGCCGAGCATCCCCGACTCACCCCGTTTCGCCGCCACAGAATCGGGCGGCAAGGGCGGACCAAGAGGCAAAAGCACGCCTGTCCCCTTTCAGTGCCGATCTCCATACTCCTGCTCCATGGTAAGTACACACCACCGAGCACCAGAATCGTAAGACAATCCGGCGAACAATGTGGGCTAATTCCGGGATTCCTTGCCGCTACCACCCCCGACCGCCCTGCCACCCGGTCCGCTGCCGGCACGACCCTTCACATCTGCCCGAGCCGAACGTGGCGGTCACCCGGTTCGCCGTGGTCCAGCCGCCGCTGACAATCCGCACACTTCGACCGCCGCGAGCCCGGATCCGCGCTTTTTCTGCCTGGATTCAGCAGGGTCCGCTGGGCAGACCGCGGACCGGCTGGGTTTCCTGGGTGGGCATCATCTGGGGGAAGGGCACCCGGTAGGGAATGGACGTCTTGGTCGTCGTGCCCAATATCGCGTTCGGGACGCACTGGGGCAACTTGGGCAGTGCCTTGAGCCGCGGGTGATCCAGGTTGGGCTTCGACGCGTTGGGCGGCTGGGCGAAGTTGAACGTGGAGGTCATATCGCCCACGGTCGCGTTGCGCCACGCGCTGAGGTTGGGCACCGGCACGTTGAAGCGGGTACTGATCAGCTTCAGCGTCGAGGTGTGGTCGAAGGTGTCGTGGTTCATCAACGGCCCGCGACTGTAGGGGGATATGACGATGCAGGGCACCCGGAAGCCCAGCCCGATCGGCCCCCGAATCCCGCCGGAACCCGGAACGGAGTTGATGTCGGGCACCGTGAGGTACTCGCCCGGGGTGCCGGGCGGCGCTGTCGGTGGGACCACGTGGTCGAAGAAGCCGCCGTTCTCGTCGTAGTTGACGATCAGCGCGGTCCGTTCCCAAACCGCCGGATTGGACAACAGGATCCGCAGCGCGTCGACGATGCCCACCGCGCCGATCGAGACGGGGAATGCCGGGTGTTCGGACAACAGGAAACCCGGAAGCACCCAGGACACCTTGGGCAGCCTGTTGTTCCGGACGTCGGAGGCGAAGTCCAGGGGGTACGTCGGGGCGACACCGTAGCGCGCCAGATTGGACCGCGGATTGGCCGCTTGCTTGAAGTCGTTGACCAGGCCGTTGTAACCGACGACGGTGTTGTTGAGCGGTCCGAGCAGCTTGTTCTGATACACCTTCCAACTCACCCCGGCGGCTTCGAGGTTGTCGGGCATGATGGGCCAGCTGTAATGCTGCAGCGGTTGAATGTTCGGCTCCAGGATGACCGGGCCACCCTGCGTCCCGTCCGGGTCGATCCAGGCGCTCATCCAGTACAGGCGGTTGGGTGTGGTTCCGCCGAGCAACGAGCTGTGGTAGTTGTCGCAGACGGTGAACGTGTCGGCGAGCAGGTAGTGAATGGGTATGTCTGCGCGCGTGTAGTGGCCCATCGTCACCGGTACGTTGCCCTGAACCGCGCTGATCTGCGCCTGGGCGGGCAGCCAGCCGTCCATCGCGCCGCCGTTCCATGACTGGTGCTGGGATATCCAGCCGTGGTCCGGGTCGTTGACGCATTCCCCTGCGACCAGCGGGCCGCGGGTGGTGTCGAAGCGGAAGGGCATGGTGATCGCGGCGGGGTCGTTCGCCTGGGTGGCCGGGTTCCAGCCCTTCTGTTGGAACACCCCCGGTAGGGCATTGGGGTCCTGAAAGCCGGCGGTGCCGGACATGGTGCCGAAGTAGTGGTCGAACGACCTGTTCTCCTGCATCAGCAACACGATGTGTTCGATGTCGGTCAGGTGACCGCTGCAGGGTCCCGCGCCATAGGCTTTTTCGATAATCGGTCCGGCCAGGTCCATGAACGCGCCGGCGGTGGTGGCGGCAGCGGCTTTCGCCAAGAATTGCCGACGGGTCATTCCGTCGACTGGGTGTTCGGTCCCCACATGCCCTCCTTGCAGGCGTCTTGCACCGCTTCCCGATCACGGTATAGTTGCGCGGTCGATCGGCCCTTATACACCGACCGGCGTGTCGTACCAACGGTGTTTGCCGAATGGCGAAAATGGTTCTAGTTTCGATTGGCTCGCTTAACGCCGTTTCGGCTCAGGCATTTCGGCCCTAGCAGAGGCCGCTGGCGGTCCCGCGGACCGGCTGACTTTCTTGAGTAGGCATACTCTGCGGGAACGGGACCCGGTAGGGAATGGCCGGCAGGACTCCGTCCGTCGTTCCCAATACCACATTCGGAATGCACTGGGGCAACTTCGGCACCGCGGCCAACAACGGGTGGCTCAGGTTCGGTTTCGACGGATTCGGCGGGCTCGCGAAATTGAATGCCGACGTCATATCGCCGACGACACCGTCGCGCCAGGCAGTCAGATTCGGGACGGGAACACCGAACCGGGCGCGAATTAGTTTGAGCTGGGAGGTGTGGTCGAACACGTCGTGCGCCATCAGCCCGCCCCGACTGAACGGCGAAACGACCATGCACGGAACTCGGAAGCCGAGACCGAGTGGTCCGCGAATACCCCCGGAGCCTGCGACGGCGTTGATGTCCGGCACGGTGACCCACTCGCCGGGTGTGCCGGGCGGCGCGGTCGGGGGCGTCACATGGTCGAAGAACCCACCGTTTTCGTCATAACTGATGATCAGGGCGGTCTTCTCCCACACCGCCGGGTTGGACAACAGGATGCGCAACGCCGTCACCATGGCCACGGCGCCCAGCGCGACCGGCAGGGCGGGATGTTCGGACTGGATGAAGTTCGGGACCAGCCAGGAAACCCGCGGGAGCCTGTTCGCCTTCACATCGGCGGCGAAGTCGACGGGATAGCCGGGCGCTATTCCGTACCGTGACAGATTCGACCGTGGATCACCGGACTGTTTGAAAGCCTGAACCAGGCCGTTGTTGCTGATCGGGGTGTTGATGAAACGGCCGGCGTCCTTGTTCTGGTAGACCTTCCAGCTCACACCGGCCTGTTCCAGGTGCTCTGGCATGATGGTCCAGCTGTATTGGTGCAGTGGCAGAAAGCCCGGTTCGACGAGTTGCGGTCCGCCGGCAATACCGGCCGGGTCATTCCATGCGCTGAGCCAGAACAGTCGGTTGGGCAGGGTGCCGGTCAACAGCGAGCAATGATAGTTGTCGCACATCGTGAAGGTGTCGGCCAGCAGATAATGGATCGGAATATCTTTGCGCGTGTAGTAACCCATCGTCATGGGGACGTAAGGTCCGGTACGGGTTTCCGATTGCGCGGGCAGCCAGTTGTCATTGGCGCCGCCATTCCAGGAATGGTGCATCGCGGCCCACTGGTGCTCAGGGTCGTTGACGCACTCACCGTCGAGGAGTGGCCCGCGGGTGGTATCGAGCCGGAACGGCATCGTGATTCCCGCGGGGTCCAGCGCCTGAGTGGCGGGATTCCAGCCTTTCTGTTGAAAAGCGGGCGACGGATCGTTGAATCCTCTTGTGCTGGATAACGTTCCGAAGTAGTGGTCAAACGACCGGTTCTCCTGCATCAACAACACGATGTGTTCGATGTCGGTCAAATGTCCGGAGCAAGGGCCGGCACCGTACGCCTTTTCAATCACCGGGGCGGCGATGTCGGTCATCAACGCCGCCGCGCCCGCGCCCGAGAGTTTCGCCATAAACTCCCGGCGCGACATCCCCCGCAGCGGATTCTCGATCACTGATTTCGCCCTTCTGCCCAATTCGAACATCACGGTATAGTTACGAGACTGGGCAACTGCGAAACGGGAACCGGCGTGTCGCGTGCGATTTCCCGGTTGCCGGCAAACGCGCCGACACCGCCCTTTCGCCGCCCACCGGCCCGCCATTTCCGCAAGAGCGTCGGCTTCCCCGCACCGGGTTGAAATACGCTGCCCGCCAATGCATCTCGGTTCCCGTTGCCCGTACTGTCCGGTGCCGGCAGCGGTCGAAGTGGCCGGTCGGATTTCTAGAGCAGCAAAAACCCGCGCGGCCGCACCGATCGACGACGCCGCCCGTGGCCCCGCACCAGTGCTGTGGTGGCGCCCGATCACCTGGCGGAATGACCGCGGAAATTCGACCCATAACGGTTATCGAAGGAAAAATTTATCTAACCTCACATTCCTAACCGATCCCTCATAGAGCCATTCTGCCGACGTTGCCGCCGGCCAGGGACGATCGGATTATGCGAGGTCAGTGGCCCTCCCGCAGGCTGTTTGAATGCCAGATCCGCTACCGGTTTCCTTACTGCAGCGCCAGAAAAGATTGGCGACGGGGGTTATTGCCCGGTGATCGCAAAATCGGTGTCCGCTGCCGGGTTCCGCGACAGTTATCGACGTTGTAGCGTCCGTTTCCATGTGGCTCACGGTGCTGGTGTTAGCTCTTGTGGCGACTGCGGATCCACTACGGATCGGCGTAAGCGTTGCCCTGTCGTCGCGGTCGCGGGCCCTGGGACCACTTGCCGCATTCTGGCTGGGCGGCGTGGCAGTAAGTGCGCTGATGGCCGCCGGAGTGTTCTTCGTGCTGCGCGACTTCGTCCTCACCACGATGCATCGGGTGCAACTGGCCACCGCCACTCCCACCGCCGGCCACGTCCAGATCGCGATGGGGGTGGTGGCCTTACTCGTCGCGGCGGCGGCCATTGGGCTCTTGCCCAGGCGACGCATCGGGCCGGGCGGGCCTGAAGCCCATGCATCCCAGCTGCAGCTGCGGACGTCGGCGACCCTGTCGCGGGTGTCGGCGCGCGCCCAAGATGCGTTGCAGGCCAGGCCAGTCGGAGTGGCGTTCGCCCTGGGCGTGGGAATGTTGGTGGACTTCCGGTTCCTGGCAGCGCTGACCGCCATCCTGGCTTCCGGCGTCACCCTGGGAACTCAGATCAGCGCCGCCGGCCTGTACACCCTGATTGCCCTGAGCTTCGTGGAGCTTCCGCTCGTCAGCCGACTCACGGCACCGGCCGCGACCGACCGGGTGATGTCCGCGGTGAACAATTGGGCCACGGCACGCCGCCAACAGGTTTTCGCGTTCGTCATCGGCCTGCTCGGCATCTTGCTGATGACTCGCGGAATCGGCCACGCGTAGGCAGTCGGTCACGTTGTAGCGCAACACAACTCAGTGGCCGTGGACCCTACAGACGAAAAAGCGCGGGCGACGCATCCCCCATGCGTCACCCGCGCCGTGACTATCCGGCCTATCCGACGCCGGTCCGCGGGATCACGCTCGGGCGGTTCTGCACCACGTGCGGGCTCGCACCGCCGCGGCCCATCATGCCGCCGGGCATGCCCGCTCCGGCACCGCCACCGCCCATCGGCATCGGCATCATCGGCATGCCGCCGCCCATGCCGCCGGCGGCTCCCGCCGCCTGAGCCATCTCCGCGGCATTGACACCCAGACCCGACATCGCGCCGCTGGCCATTCCCTTGGGCACCGAACCCTGCCAAGTGGGCGGCACCGACATCGAACCCACCAAACGGGCGTTGCCCAGACCTGCCGACATCCCGGCACCGAGACCTGCGCCGCCACCGCCCAGGCCCTTCATCGGGTTGACGTCACCGACGAACTTCGGCGCGTCGACAAGTCCGGCAGACGTTGCCCCGGCCAGTCCGGCCGTGCTCGCACTCGCCGATTGCCCGGCCTGCATCAGCGGGCCGATCAGCATGCTGGCCGGCATCGCGCCCGCCTGGAACATCGCCATACCTGTCTCCAGGGGCACCGCTGCCGCCGCTGACTGCACGCCCGCGACCAGTCCCGGAGCAGCCGCCATCACGCCCTGCATTGCCGGGCTCACCGCCGCGGAGGCCGTGGTCGCCAGCCCGGTGAACTGAGCACCGATGTTCGCGGCCATTCCCGCGAGATCAACCGGCGGCAACGCGAACGGCGTCAGGCTCTCGGCGACCGCCGTCGCACCGCCGTAATAGCCCACCATCGCGGCCACATCCTGGGCCCACATCTCCACGTAATCGAACTCATTGGCCGCGATCGCCGGAGTGTTGAACCCCAAGAAGTTCGTCGCGATCAACGTCAACAACGACACCCGGTTGGCCTCCACCACCGCCGGAGGCACCGTCCCCGTCAACGCT